>SVME01000003.1 GCA_015067605.1 Oscillospiraceae bacterium | reverse complement strand
CATTTTCATTCCTCAACGGTCATTATTGATGCAGCATTTCAGCAGGAGATTGCCACGGGCCTACGGCCCTCGCAATGACATACGTTGCTTTTAGTTGGCTTGCTTACTAAAAGGGATAACCACAATTCAAATAATCAACAGGAGGTAAATATATGAAGCAGATGAAACGAGCGGTGGCTTTGCTGATTGCAATAATCATGCTTGTGGTTAGTTTCCCTACAGCTATAACTGCAAGCAGTACAAATTCTGATGGTTACATTGAAATCTGGACTGTTGAGGATCTGAATCGTATCCGTCAGGATTTGACGGCGAATTACATTCTGATGAATGACTTAGACCTGACCGAAGCCACGGCCAAGGGGGGCGATTTGGATTTCATGGGCAACGGCTGGAATCCTATCGGCAGCGGAAATGTCTATGGTCACGACGCTTTTTCTGGCACTTTTGACGGCAATGGCTATGCAATTACCGGTCTGCGCATTGATGTGACCACTGCACCCGCTGATGCCTCCGGCGCTTACTACGTAGGCTTGTTTGCGAATGTTACCGGAACGGTCAAGAATTTGGCAGTTGAAGGTAGTGTGCGGTGTTCGGTGGGAAAGGGTTGCAACGCAGGTGGCATTGCGGCTTACTGCAGCGGTACTATTTCCAACTGTGTTAATAATGCAACGATTTACGGAAAAAACACCCACGAAAGATATACCAGCTTTGTTGGCGGCATTTCCGGATATTGCCTCGGCAACATTACGGGTTGTGTAAATACGGGTGCAGTAGATGCCTATGTAAATTGGTCCATCGGAACTGTTTATGTGGGCGGTATTGCAGGCGGTGGCGCTTCCACAATTTCGAAGTGCCACAATAGCGGCTCGATTGGCGCATACTTGCCCACGGTTGGCTGTATCGCATATATCCATGGTATTGCAGGCGACGCGACAATCAGCGACTGCTATAACGCGGGTTATTTGAAGATAAACAGCGATTTTGGTCTTTATAGATTGTACGGTATTGGCGGCAAGACGGTCACTCGGTGCTACAATGCTGCAAGAGTCGGAAAGCCCGCCCATAATTATGCAATTGGTAACGGCACCAATACCGACTGCTACTACCTAGATGGCACCGGTAAGAAAAGCACCGGCGCTGTGGCGCTGACGCAGGAACAGGCGAAGATGCCGTCGATGTATGCTGGCTTTGATTTTGTTAATACATGGACGATTGATTTGGAAGCCGATTATCCTTATCCTCAGCTTCGCAATGATGGATGTTATGTATCCGGCACCATTACAAGCTTTGGCGATTCTAACGACCCTGTGACCATTCAGCTGATGCAGGGCGACCGTTTGATTGCTTCCACAGTTACAGCAAATCAGACATACAAACTGAGCTCTGTGGCATCGGGACAGTATCAGTTGGTGATTTCCAAAGAGAATCATGTAACGAGGATGTACGATATCACCGTATCGAATGCAAATATTTCTCAAGATGCGACGATTCACCTTCGGGGTGACATCACCGGCGACGGCAGTGTCAACCTGAAGGACTGGGGATTGATGTACGATTACTTCAATGAAGAGACTGAACTGATCGGATATACGTTCCAGTGTGCCGACGTGAACGATAATGGAATGGTAAATATGAAAGACTGGAACCTACTTTACGACCATATCAACGAAGTCGAGCCCTTATGGTAATGCCATATTCAACCAAAGGAGTCTGCCCGCCGGCAGACTCCTTTGGAGCGTGTCGAGAAACTGTAAATTATCGGGCATCTCTAAAAACTCCCTTTCGGCAAAGTGCCCGCTCTTTTGCTCCAACTTTTTCTCTCACCCAGTCAAAAATCAGCTTTTGAGAAGCTGATTTTTGACAGCCCCCTCGTCAGAGGGGGCCTTGTAGCGGCTTCGCCGCTAGTGCGCTAAACGATAATGTACCGCAATAAAACAGGGCCGGCTCGTGAGCCGGCCCCTATTTGATAAGGAGATTTTTTAATGCATACCTACTATCCATTTTGCGTGCTCTGCCCGCTATTAGGCAGTATTCTATGTGTCCGTTTCGGTATTTGTCCAGGTACCGTAAACCTTCATCATGTGCATGGCTGCCTTGCTGTCGAAGCTGTATTCGCCCCATCTGGTTTCCGCACCCTGAGAACACCAGTAGGTGGCAATCAGAGATGCCAGCGATTCGCAAGCGGTCATGCCATCCTTCTGGGGGGCACAAACAGTGCCTACCAGAGTCTTTTCGGTCAGGGATGCCTTGTGGGTGTTCACCGCTACAACCACGCCCCCTAAATGTGGCATCACGCTGCCCGGATTGCCGATATCGGCCTTGATGCCGTACTTAACCAGATACATTACAGCATCCTTTACGGTCGGTAACCCCATTTGACCTCCTTTCCCTTCAATGCGCACAGTGCCCAGCGGTAGATTGGCCCCTCCTGTGTCTGATACACCTCACACCGACGCATGATGTAGGGCGTGTCGCCCAGCCGCACCTCGTCGCCGGCGGCGATTTCCAGCTCCGCCGGCCCGATGTACAAGTACTGTCCTCCGGGAATCTGACCCACAGGGGTGATGATGGGATTCATGCTGTCCCAGCTTTTGGAGCTGCTGAATTGGAAGAATATCCGTGCGGGCTTTCCGCTCACGGTGGCATCCACGCCGAACTTTTCCAGCAGTTTGTCGAAAAGCGCCTTCATCTCATACCCCCCGGAAGGAGAACCGATCCTTCAGGTAAGGCCCAATAATCAGGTCCGCCTGATACCGCAGACAGTTGGCGGCGGCATTGGCATCGCTGCGCCGAAGGGTCATGTCCCCCACGGTGATCTGCTCCAGCTTGTCCATATCGTCCGAGCCGGACAGGGCTGCCAGCGCGTACAGGCTGGCGGCGGCGATGAAATCCGCCTTGCAGTCATCGGGGGTCAGCCCTGTCCGCAGACGACCGGCCAGAGAATTGGACGCTCCCCGACACAGCAGCTTCAGCAGTGCTTCCTGCTTCGCCTCCAGCCCTCCTGATAACAGGAGGGCCTGCGCGTAAATTTGATTCGTCAGATTCATACGTTCAGTACAGCGGCGGCACCGTCGCAGATCTTGCCGAAGCCGGAGATGGAGGTGATGGCGGCACGCTCCAGCTGACGGTCGATCAGCTTGTCATACTCTACCAGCACGTCGCCGGCACGAACCAGCTCCAGTGCGTAGCGGTTGTCCAGACCGATGATCACGCCGTCGGCTACGGCGCTGGTGCGGTGCAGCTGAGCGCCCAGAGGGGTGCCAACCTTGCCGGTGCCGGTGAAATTCAGGCCGGTCATGGGATTCTGCAGCTCGGGAATCTTCAGCAGGTTGGTCATGGTGCCGGTGGAGCAGAGGAGGGTGTTCATGGTGTAGGGGTCGAACTGACCCCAGAATTCCACCAGCTGCTCGTAGCCCAGCGTACCCTTGGAGCCGGAAATGGGGGAGGAGCCGATGGTGTACTGGACGGCGGCGTTTTCATTGCCGTCGCCGTTGATCAGCACGTTCACCGCGTCGGCCAGCTGCTGCTTCTGGATGTAGGCGCCAATCTGGCGCAGCATTACGCTGAACAGATCCAGCTTCTGGAAACGGATGGCCTCGTAGGAAGCCACCAGCATCCGGCCACGCTTGCTCAGGCTCACCAGATTCTCCTTGGACTTGACCTCGGTTTCGGGGATGGCAGTGCCCTCCTCCACGTCCTTCAGCTCCTTGTCCTCGTCGGTGGGCACGGAGTAGATGGAGCGGTAGTCCATGGAATCGATCACCGTGGTGGTGGCGGTGATGGCGGGGAGGATGTCGTTTTCCTCCATGCCCTGACGGACGGTGCGAGCGATGTACTCGGGGAACAGCACGGCGCTGTCCATAGTACGGAAGAACTTCTCCACGGTGGAGGAGCCTGCGCCCTTGGCCCGGATACCGAAGCGCTTCAGCTGACGCTGGAAGGCGTCAGTGCCTTCCAGAGCGGTGCCCCGGTAGTTTTCGCTGGGGTCCAGAGATTCCAGCACCTGCGTGAAGGACTTGCCTTCCTGCCGGTACATACCCTTTTCCAGCTTCAGATTGTCGTAACTCATGTTTTTTCCTCCTAAGAAAAATAATATTTGGAAACCGGCTTTGCCGGTAATTCCTGTGGTGATAAATTATCGTTTAGCGCACAAACCCATTTGTGGGGGCGAGCATCGCTCGTCCGGCACGTTTGTAATTATTACATTTCCGACAACCAATGGTCGCCCCTACATTTATTTCACTACGCTAAACGATAGTTTTGCTTATCAGATCATAAATCCGCTTTCGATGGTGGTGCTGGTGGGTGCGGAGCCGGGAAGCTGACACTTCACCGGATACATCTGCTCCATCCGGTCGGTCAGCGCTGCCTTCATCTTCATCAGATCCTCGGCGGATACTTTGCTTACGATGCTGCGCAGCACCGGCTCCTCTATGCCCAGCTCCAGCGCCAGACACAGCCGAATCACCTCGTCACCCAGTACTGCCTGATACTGCCGACCCAGCTGCGCTTCTTTGAACAGCGCACGATATTCTGCCTGCGCCCCGAATTCCTCTGCCAGCTCCTTCAGGGTGCGGCGGCTGCCCAGCGCCTTCAATACGCCGGCCTCCCGCTGAGCGGGAACAGCCACAAAGGAAAATTCGTATGCATCCATCGGTTCTTTTAAAATGGCACAGCAGATGGCGCCGTCGTAGGCCTCGCCCTTCATGTGACCGCAGGTGCCGTAGTCGCTGCCGCAGATGGAGCAGACGCTGCGTCCCATGGCGCAGCCCACGGAAATCTCCTTTTTGATGCCGGCCTCAATGTCAGCGATGACCTCGTCGGCGTGGCCGCCGCGGCGGATGTAGGCCCATGCTTTGATGTAGCTGACCCCATCCTCCTGTACTATTTCCGTGGCGAAGATCCGTGCCACTTGGGAATCGCTGCTCCACTTGTGATCGACGATGCCGGTCTTGCCAATGAACAGCTTCGCCAGAGGGGGTAGGGCGGCGGTGTCGAAGCGCTCCCCGTCACGGTCAATCTGATCGTCGCACAACCGCAGAGAAAAAACGTATACCTGCTCAGCGGTCAACGTCCCCTTGGCCTGTGCGTTGATGGCCTCCAGCTGCGCCGCCGTAGGCACGCCGCCACCGGCCACTTGTGTTTCCTTTTTGACTTGCATATTGTTACCTCCTTGATTTGGTCAGATAAATTATCGTTTAGCTTACTAAGCGCCGCAGGCGCTATACCTTCCCCCGGGGGGAAGGTGGTTCGGGCGAAGCCCGAACCGGAAGGGGAATGGCGATACCTGAAATGCAGTAGCAAGTCTTAAAGACGCAAAAACCAATAACTTTCTACCCGTATTCCCCTTCAGACACCGCCTTCGGCGGTGCCAGCTTCCCCTCGGGGGAAGCGATACGGCTACGCCGCCAGTGCGCTAAACAATAATTTATGATTTTCGTGCTTTCTCTGCCTGAGCCTTATACAGATCCGCCTGTGCCTCCTGGGTGATATCCTGCAGGCTGATATCGTCCCAAAGGATTTCCACTCGGTCGTCCAGTCCCTCCAGCGACAAAAACGTGCGGCAGATTTTTGCCACCGCCGGCTCCACCGTCCGGCGCAGCGCCCACAGCTCGCTGGTCAAAATATCCGCCTGCTGGGTGCTCATCCGCTCCGTGGTAGACCAGTTCAGTCCCAGCAGGAATGGGGGCAGACCGGTCTTTGCTACCAGCTGCTCCAGGATTTGCCGGACGGGGATCTGGGAATCCAGAATGGGCGCCTCGCCGCCGATGACCTTGATTTCCACATCACCCACTGCCACGAAGTCACGGACGGTACCATTTTTGCCGTCCTCCATGGCTCTGGCCCATTCCTTCGCCACCTGAACGCCCCGCTCCTGCACTGCCGCCGGATCCATATCCTCGCCACCCTTGCAGATGACGCTGTAACGGATGTTGCCGGCCCGCTCCCAGTTTGTGCCGATGGTGGCGTAGATTTTCATCAGGATATCCGCAAGAAAGGGCATCCCACGGAACAGACTGACCCCGTAGGGATGCTCCGGCTCCGGATCTAAGGTGGTCAGCAGCAGAAGATGCTGATAGGGCAGGGGGTGGGACTTGCCGTTGCTGTCCGGCCCCCACAGCACGATGTCCATGGGACTACCGTTTTCCTGAATTTCAATCTGGGTGGCATCGCCCCAGCAGATACCCCGCACCCGCCCACCGGCCACCACGATTTCGCCAACGGCTCTGCCGATGGTCAGCAGGCTGTCCAGATATCCTCGCAGGAAACTGTCGAAGCCGGACTGCCCTCGCCCGCAGGGGACGGTTTGAAGGAAGCGCTCCAGTGCCTGCTGGGCAGCGTGGGAGGGACACGTCACCTGAAATCCTCCGGAAAGCCGTACCAGCTTTCCGATGGCGGCATCCAGAACGGGGATGGCCTCCCGCAGCTGCCGGTAGATTCGTTCCTCTCCCAGCCCCAGCGGCACGAAGCCTCGCAGGTCGGTGAAGGGATGGGCAGTTCCGTTGCGCAGCTGACAGGCCGCCGCCACCGAACCACCGTTTTTACGTTTGCGTTTCAAATTACTCGCTCCTTTCAAATGTTGTAGTAAATTATCGTTTAGCGCACTAGCGGCGAAGCCGCATGGCTTCCCCCGAGGGGAAGCTGTCACCGCCAAAGGCGGTGACTGAAGGGGAATACGGGCAGAATCATAATAGTTTTTGTATCTTTTCAAACCTGATATTGCATTTCAGGTATCGCCATCCCCTTCCGACCTCGCTTACGCTCGGCCACCTTCCCCCCGGGGGAAGGTATAGCGCCTGCGGCGCTTAATGTGCTAAACGATAATTTACCTCTCTATCTTCTGCGTTCTACGGTGCAGGCGGCGAAGCCGGAGTTGCTACCGTGTAACACCGTGGCCACGAAATAGCGCATATCGTCCATGGCGTGGTCATGCTCCTTCTTCACCCGATCCTTGGCACCGGAGGCCAGATCCCAAACATATTCATCCATCTCCCGGATGCAGTCGGCGCAGCCTTGACATATCACGATTTGCCCCTCCTTCAGCGCATCGGAGGTGAGCCGGATGCCGGAGAGCACATCGTTACTGGCCTTCCGGACACGCCAGCCCTTGCGCCGCAGCACCTCGATGAAGCTGGCGGCGGAGGGGTCTACGATGACCGCCATGATTTTACGGTCGCCAGCCAGCTTCCGAAGCTCTGCGGCATACTCCTCGTCGGTCATCTGGCGCATGGCGCTGCGGGAGCTGAAATAGAATTCCTGTACCCGATACCAGATACCGCCGCACCGCCCCCAAAGGCCCATGGAGGTGGGATTGACGGTACCGTAGTCGCAGGAGATGTACCATTGGTCAAAGGGACCCTCCGGCACAGGTTTGATCATCTCCGGCTCGAAGAAATCGTAGACTCGCCCCTCCGCCTGTGCCCACTGCCCCAGAATGAACCGCCGATAAAACACACCGGTGTACAGCCTTTTGTACCGTTGTCGAATGGCTTCGGTGAGTGAGGGATTGTCCTCCATGGTGAAGTGAAGTCGCAGGCAGTTCCGCTGCTCCGCCTCTTGGATCCAAGTTGTGTAGAACCAGTGGCTGGGGCCGGCGGGATTGCAGTTGAACCAGAGCCGTGAACCGGCCACGGAGCAGCGGGCGCAGGCCTGCTCCACGAAGGACTGAGGCATCAGCGCCACCTCATCCAGCAGGATGCCAGCAAAGGTGATGCCCTGGATCAGACTGGCGGAGCTTTCGTCCCGGCCGCCGAAGATGTAGAACTGGTTCTGGTGACCCCGAAAGGTCACCGTCACCATGTTCTCCGACCGCCGCTCCTTCCAGACAGCGCCCAGCCGCTCCATCCGTGGCAGGATCTCCGACAGCACGTTGCGCCGCAGCGAGGAAATGGTTTTGCCGCAAACGCCAAAGCGCTGACCGTCGAAGCAGGTCATCCCCCACAGAAAGAAGGACAGTCCCATGGCCAGAGTTTTCCCCGACCTCACTGCCCCATCGCAGACGATGGCCTCCATGCCGTGATGGGGACTGCTGGGCATCCACCAGCTTAGAACGGTGCGCTGTTTGTCAGAGAATCGCTGATAGCTCATGGTTCCTCCCCTTGTAGTGCCTGCAGGAAGGACGCCATGTCCCCCTCGTCCTGACCAGCGGTCTGTGCCAGCTGCTCCAATGCCCGAAGCCGGTCAATCAGCTTGATTTCCACTGTGCCCTTGTCGTTGCGCTTGACCTCGGACAGCAGGCTCAGGTCCAGCTTGTCCACTGCCGGCTCGTCCTCCAGAACCAGCCGAACGCAGTCGTTGGCCTTACCGAAGGCCAGCTCTGCCATCCGGCGAACCACGTCCTTGCGGCGTATGGTGCCGGAGCGGATGCGTTTTTTTAATGTTCCATCGCACATATTCCTCCTCCCTTTCACCCGTACTGAAAAATCAAAAAAAAGTTGCACCCGAAGGTGCAACAAAAATGAAAATTTAAGAAAAAAATTTTTATTCGACCAAACCTTTTCTTTTTTTCGCTGCCCTTCCTCTGCGAAATGTGTAAAAAAATCTGAATGGAAAGATGGATAAAAAAGAAACGGGAAGCAAACCGGATGGTCTGCTTCCCGTTGGGGATTAGCGGTTATTCTCTTCTTCCATTTGGATACGCTTCCATGTGGGAATGTATCCACTGGCGGGGGGCTCCGGTCTGCTTGGTGCAGGGGAGTAGCCGGTGGAGGAGTAGCTGGGCGTAGCTGAAAAGGTTGGTGTGCTGTAAGACATAGCCTCCAGAGAGGACATAAGGTTCTTATACTGGAAAATCATTACGCCAAACAGAATCATTGCTGCGCCGCTTGCGAAGCCGGAGAGATTAAAATAGATGTTCATGGTGCCGAGGGCGGAGAAAACGGAGCTGGCGCCGCTGATGCAGCACATTACGCCCACAAAGCCGGACACGCCGGAATCGGGCACGCCGGTGTCCAACGTATGCATGGCGGTAGAGATGGTCTTGATCGTGAAGGCAGAGTAGGTGATACTGAGGCCCAGCGCTCCGACAATAATCAAAAACAAGAACATTACCAGGCCGTCACCGTCAGAACCCAGCAAGGGAATCATAAGGATGAATATGACCATGAGGGTCAGAAGGCAGATAAAGACCAGCGAGATGATCTGCAGCACCCAAATGATGCGCAGACCCACTGCAGAAATTTTACCGGATTCCCGATAGCTCTGGGCGCTGAAGAAGGTGATGACCAAGCCCACGGCAGTGAGGATGCCGGGGATCATGAGTAGGAACATGAAGCCGGAAAGGTAGCCGGAAAAGAAGTCCGTTATTTCGTCTGTTGCATGTCCAAACACTGCGCTGGAGCCGCTACCAAAATCCAGCTGCGCCAGAAGATTGAAGGAATTGATGTCGATGAGCTGCGAGATGACGGATGCGCAGTAGCAAATCAGCGCAACGATGAATACCGGCCCGGTGCAAAGATTCTGGATGCTTTTGTAGACTACGGTTTCCTGTTCCGCCAGCGTAGGGACGGCGGCGGTGGGGCGGGACTGGGCCAGCATGGCATCCCGAGAAGGGCGTGCCGACGGCTGATAGTGGTCGGCGGGAAGCTTAGCGCCGCAGTGGGTACAGTGGCCGTAAGAGTCTGCGTTGGCACCGCCACAGTTGGGACAATACATTATATTGTACCTCCTTGCGTCAATTTTTTTATCAGTATATCATCCCTGTTAAATAATGTCAAGTTGAATTGCGCAGGGTGAGCACAAATGTCCGCAATGGAGAGATGTACGCTAAACCGCTTCCAAGTCAAATCGTCAAAATTGCAAAAATCTGCACAAAAAACCGAAATATATTTGCTTTTTCCTGCCGGACGTGGTATACTATCCACGCAAAAATGGAAACGATCCAAATATGCAAAATATTCGAGCGAAATATACACGCTCTTGATGAAAGAAAGGGGTATACAAATGTCTCACAAGTATGTTTACCTGTTCACCGAAGGCAACGGCTCTATGCGTGAGCTGCTGGGCGGCAAGGGTGCCAATCTGGCCGAAATGACCAACATTGGCCTGCCTGTTCCTCAGGGCTTCACCATCTCCACCGAGGCCTGCACCCAGTACTACGAGGACGGCCGGAAGATCAACGACGATATTCAGGCCGAAATCATGGAGTACGTTGACAAGCTGGAAGCCATCACCGGCAAGAAGTTCGGTGACAAGGAGAATCCTCTGCTGGTCTCCGTCCGTTCCGGCGCCCGCGCCTCCATGCCCGGTATGATGGATACCATCCTGAACCTGGGTCTGAACGAGGATGTTGTTGCTGTTATGGCCGCTAAGTCCGGCAATCCCCGTTGGGCTTGGGACTGCTACCGTCGTTTTATCCAGATGTACTCCGACGTCGTTATGGAAGTCGGCAAGAAGTACTTCGAGGTTCTGATCGACGAAATGAAGGAGAAGAGAGGCGTCACTCAGGACGTGGAGCTGACTGCCGAGGATCTGCAGGAGCTGGCTGGCCAGTTCAAGGCTGAGTATAAGGCTAAGCTGGGCACCGACTTCCCCTCCGATCCCAAGGAGCAGCTGATGGGTGCAGTTCAGGCTGTTTTCCGCAGCTGGGACAACCCCCGTGCTAACATCTACCGCCGTGAGAACGATATCCCCTACTCTTGGGGTACTGCCGTTAACGTCCAGTCCATGGCCTTCGGCAACATGGGCGACGACTGCGGCACCGGCGTTGCATTCACCCGTGATCCTGCTACCGGTAAGCGTGGCCTGATGGGCGAGTTCCTGACCAATGCGCAGGGCGAAGACGTGGTTGCCGGCGTTCGTACTCCCATGCCCATCTCCGAGATGGCTGAGAAGTTCCCCGAGGCATTCGCTCAGTTCCAGAACGTCTGCCAGATTCTGGAGAACCACTACCGTGATATGCAGGACATGGAGTTCACCGTTGAGAACGGTAAGCTGTACATGCTCCAGACCCGTAACGGCAAGCGTACTGCTCCCGCCGCTCTGAAGATTGCCTGCGACCTGGTGGACGAGGGTATGATTGACGAGAAGAAGGCTGTTGCCATGATCGATCCCCGTAACCTGGACACCCTGCTGCATCCCCAGTTCGACCCCAAGGCTCTGAAGGCTGCTACCCCCGTCGGCAAGGCTCTGCCCGCTTCCCCCGGTGCAGCTTGCGGCAGAATCGTCTTTACCGCTGAGGATGCCAAGACTTGGGCTGAGCGTGGTGAGAAGGTGGTTCTGGTTCGTCTGGAGACCAGCCCTGAGGATATCGAGGGCATGATGGCTGCACAGGGCATCCTGACTGTCCGTGGCGGTATGACCTCTCACGCTGCTGTTGTTGCCCGTGGTATGGGCACCTGCTGCGTTTCCGGCTGCACTGAGATCAACATGGACGAGGAGAACAAGAAGTTCACTCTGGCCGGTAAGACCTTCGTGGAAGGCGATTGGCTGAGCCTGGACGGCTCCACCGGTAATATCTACGACGGCATCATCGAGACCAAGGAAGCTGAGATTGCCGGCGAGTTTGGTCGTATCATGGCATGGGCTGACGAGTATCGTACTCTGAAGGTTCGCACCAACGCCGACTCTCCCCGTGACGCCATTAAGGCTCGTCAGCTGGGTGCCGAGGGCATCGGCCTGTGCCGTACCGAGCATATGTTCTTCGAGGAAGGCCGTATCGGTGCTTTCCGTGAGATGATTTGCTCCGACACTGTCGAGGAGCGTGAGGCCGCTCTGGCTAAGATTATGCCCATGCAGCAGGCCGACTTTGAGGGCCTGTACGAGGCCATGGAGGGTCAGCCCGTCTGCATCCGTTTCCTGGATCCCCCGCTGCATGAGTTCGTGCCCACCACCGAGGAGGACATTGCTGCTCTGGCTGCAACGCAGGGTAAGACTGTCCAGCAGATTAAGGATATCATCTCCTCTCTGCATGAGTTCAACCCCATGATGGGTCACCGTGGCTGCCGTCTGAGCGTCACCTACCCCGAGATTGCTGCCATGCAGACCAAGGCTGTCATCCGTGCCGCCATCAACACCAAGAAGAATCATCCCGACTGGACCATGGTTCCCGAGATTATGATTCCTCTGGTTGGCGACGTGAAGGAGCTGAAGTACGTTAAGAACGTGGTCGTGGCCACTGCTGACGCTGAGATTGCCGCTGCCGGCATCGAGCTGAAGTATGAGGTTGGTACCATGATTGAGATTCCCCGTGCTTGCCTGACTGCTGACGAGGTTGCGAAGGAGGCTGAGTTCTTCTGCTTCGGTACCAATGACCTGACTCAGATGACCTTCGGCTTTAGCCGTGACGACGCCGGTAAGTTCCTGAGCGCCTACTATGAGTCCAAGATTTACGAGAGCGATCCCTTCGCGAAGCTGGACCAGAACGGTGTCGGTATGCTGATGGAGATGGCTGTCGCTAAGGGTAAGGCCAGCGGCAAGAATCTGCATTACGGCATCTGCGGCGAGCACGGCGGCGACCCTGTGTCCGTCGAGTTCTGCCATAAGATTGGCCTGGACTACGTGTCCTGCTCTCCCTTCCGTGTGCCCATCGCCCGCCTCGCTGCCGCCCAGGCTGCTATTAAGGGCTAATTCCTAACAATAAAATCGCCACCTGTTTTGGGTGGCGATTTTTGTCCGGTAGAACTTGCGCAAGTGATATTGCCCCTTGGGCGGATTTTTGGCCAACCCTCGGGGGGATTCGAATCTTGACAAGGTCGGTTTGCGGTGATATATTTGGAAGATGTAGGATTCAAAAGAAAAGGAGAATTGATTTGGAGTATATTTTGCTTATCATCGGCTTTGTCCTATTGGTTAAGGGCGCGGATTTCTTTGTTGACGGCGCATCTTCCGTTGCCGGCAAGCTGAAGGTGCCATCGCTGATTATCGGTTTGACCGTGGTTTCTTTGGGAACCAGCCTGCCTGAGGCGGCGGTGAGTATCTCCGCAAGCCTTGCCGGCGATAACGGAATTTCCCTTGGAAACGTGATTGGTTCCAATATTTTTAATCTACTGATGGTGGTTGGTATTTCTTCAATCATTCTGCCTGTGGTTACGGATAACGCTGTTCTGACACGGGATATGCCTGTCAACATTGGCATCACCGCTGCGTTGCTTGTGATGCTTCTGGATGGTAATCTCAGCCGTCTGGATGCCGTGATTCTGCTGCTTCTGCTCGCGGCCTATATGTTCATTCTGATTAGAAGCGCATTGAAGAATCGTGTTGAGGAAGCTGAGCAAAAGCTGCTGTCTTGGCCGAAGAGTATTATCTTTATTGTAGCAGGCGCTGCGGCGATTATTGGCGGCGGCCAGCTGGTGGTGAACAGCGCAAGGACGATTGCCATCACGCTGGGCATGGGGGAAACGCTTGTGGGTCTGACGGTGGTTGCTATCGGCACTTCTCTGCCGGAGCTGGTCACGTCTGTTGTAGCTGCGAAGAAGGGCGATTCCGGCATTGCCATGGGCAATGCTGTGGGCTCGTGCATTTTCAACATCTTGTTCATCCTTGGCATGGCGGGCGTAATCAAGCCCATGAACGCCGAAGGTTCCTTCTTCATCGATACGGCCATCCTGATTGGCGTGTCCGCACTGATGCTGCTGTTCGCCATCACCAAGAAAAGGACCAGCAGAATCGAGGGTGCAATTTGCGTTTTGATTTACGCTGCTTACACGGCGTATATCATTATGAGAGCTTTTGGAATCTGGATTTTCTGACAAATAGAATGAGCCGCTGTCCCACGGGACGGCGGCTCATGTGCGTTATTGGAGGTTTCCGCTGAGAATGTCGGAAATGATGGCCAGCACTTTATTGTAGCAGCCGCCACAACCGGTGGAGCAGTGGGTGGTGTTTTTGACTTGATCGAAAATGGACAGCAGACCGTTCAGATCCTTGTGCTCCTGCGCTGCGTTGAGGATGTCGAAATATTTCACGTCGTTACAACGGCACACCACGTAGTTTTCGTGGGTGTCGGTGTCTACGCTCTTCAGATCACAGACAAGAGGCTTTTCGTAATCCTTCTTCCACAGACCGTGGAGATTGCAGTAGGCGTAGACTGCGATTAGGCTCTCCTGACTGCCAATACAGAAGCTGGCGGCGGGTTTGTCACCGGCGGACAGGTACTTGATTTGCATACCCGCATCGGTCTCGATGGCGATCCATTGGATGAAATGCTCCGGCACCATGGGGTGCTCCACATCGCCAACCATCACAAATACCTTATTGTCATCTAAGGTATAGACGGGAACGTGCTTTTCGGTGGCGGCATCGACGCTACCGGGGATCAGTTCCTCCATAGCCTTTCCGCAGCATACCACCGGAATAGAGGAATCCTGCACCTTTGTGATGATATTGCCGCAGGTCTTGCATACAAAGAAATTCATATTAACAGCTCCTTTCCTGTGTGCATATTATCGTATCACAATACGGCTGGGATTGCAATAGGCATTGTCTGATGAAAAAAGAGTAGTGCCTACAAAAGAAAAAACAGTTGATTTGTGCCAGCTTATTTGAGATAATGTATCCATCCCGAAAAACGAAAGGAGCATTATCATGGCGGCAAAACACGAAAATACATATATCATCAACGCAAGCATGGAGCAGCTACGCGCTGCGATTTTGGACTCGGCTTTCTCCACGAAGCTGAATGTTTCGATGAAATCCGAGAATCCTTCGCCCACAGGGATTTGGTACCGCTTCCACCACGGCGTGACCATCGCCTCTTGGGGTGAGAAGATTACCATTACCCTGACTCCTATGGGAAATATGGCCACGCAGGTGCATATCCACTCCGAGTGCGGTATGCCTACCCAGATTATTGACTGGGGCAAGAATAAGCAGATTGTGTGCAATGTTTACGAGTATCTGGAGGCCAACGCCAGACGTTACCCTGCCGGTGCGCCTCAGATTCCGGGCGCCCAGCCGCCCCAGTTCCAGAATCCTGTGCAGCGTCAGTTTGCGGCACCTCAGGTCACCTATTGCAGAAACTGCGGTGTGGCAGTGAATGGACAGGCGGCGTTCTGTATGAGCTGCGGCGCTAAGCTGAGATAAAATATTGTTCATCCCCTCCTGCCCCGCAGGAGGGGATTGCCACACCAGCCTGCGTGCTGGTTCACAATGACAGGCTTTTCGACACACTCAGCGCCTATGGCGCTACAGACTGTCAAGGATATCGTAATGAAAGATGTTATGACCCCTTTGAGGCCCCCGCCTTCTATGGCTTCAAAGAATATGATGCCTATTTTTCAAGATTATACGGCCCAGATTATATGACACCTAAAAGATGGAGTCGCATTGAGGATTATTCCAATGTTAAAAATCAATATTTGAGAAGCCAATATCCTTGAATCGTATGAACACCCATGAACTGGACAACAGATAACGCGCGCCCCCCATGTAGTTTTTACCCTACATGAGGGGTGTGCGTTATCTGTTGTCTAACTTTACTGATTCTGTTCAGTTGGATTAGAAAAGTTAGCTTGATATAGGAAAAGTCTAGAAAATTTGAATTTTTAATGATGAAAGATATTGACGGAGGCAGGGGGGTGTTGTACAATGTATATAGGTATACAAAAACACAAATACGGAGGGAATCGTGATGAAAAGATTCTTATCGTTTATTCTTGCGGCGGTGCTGATTTTTGGCTTGCTGCCGCCATTACCGGCCCGGGCCGCCACCTCCGGCACCACCGGTAGCTGTACTTGGACACTCAACGGCACGGAGCTGACCATCAGCGGCAGCGGCGCCATGGGCAGCGTCAGCTACAGCTCTTTGCCATGGGGAAAAAATATCACCAAGGTGACAATCAAATCCGGCGTCACCAAAATTAGCGATAGTGCCTTTTATGGCTGTTCGAAGCTGACCAGCGTATCCATCCCTTCCACGGTGACGGAGATTGGCAATCAGGCCTTCTATATGTGTTCCGGCCTGACCAGCGTGACCATTCCCAGCTCTGTGACTCGCATCGGCAACATGGCCTTCTTCATGGCGAGCTTGAAGAGCATTTCCATTCCTAACAGCGTTATCTACTTGGGCTCTGAATGCTTTATGGAGTGCGATGATGCCACCAGTCTGTCCATTGGCAGTGGCGTAACCACCATCACAGCGGGAATGTTTATGGGCTGCACCTCCCTGAGCTCCATTACCGTCAGCAGCGGCAACGCCAACTATATGTCCAAGGGCAACTGCCTTATCAGTAAAAAGTACAAAGGCCTGGTTTTGGGCTGCAAGAACAGCACCATCCCTACCGATGGCAGCGTGACCAGTATTGAAAACGGAGCATTTCGTGAAGTGACTGGCTTGACCAGCATCACCATCCCCGCTACCGTCACCGAAATTGGTGCAAACGCCTTTCGGGATTCCAGCATTACCAGCGTAACCCTGAACAGTGGTCTGAAAACCATCGGCGAGTATGCATTTAATAAATGCGGTATCCAGAGCATCAGCCTGCCGGATACCCTGAAAACCATCGGAAATTACGCCTTCAGCAGCACCGGTCTGCGCAGCGTGGTCATTCCCGACAGCGTCACCAGCCTTGGAGATAGCGCATTCAAAAGCTGCAGCTACCTATCCTCCATCACCATAGGTGCGGGTATAAAAACCTTTAAGCCTTCTGTGTTTGAGGGTTGTCCCCGTCAGACCCTGAAGGTCAGCGCCAGCAACGCCTATCTGCACAGCGTATCCGACAGAGCCATCCTCACCACATCCGGCTCTCTGCTTTTAGGAAATCAGTACGGCGTGATTCCTTCCGAAACAAAATATATCGGCGTGAATGCCTTTTCCGGCTGCATAGGTCTTAGGAGTATCAAGATACCAGATACGGTGATTCATATTTCCGATGGGGCATTTATCGGCTGCACCGGTCTGACCAGCGTGGAAATTGCCGGTAGTGTAGAAATTATTGGAGAGGAGGCCTTTAAGAATTGCACCGCCTTGACGAATTTGACGCTCCATGAGGGCATCCACACCATTAAAGAGCTCGCTTTTGGAAATTGTACCGCACTGTCCAATATCTCGCTGCCGGACAGTGTAGTGAAGATTGATTGTACATCTTTCTATAACACCGCCTACTGCAACAATGATGCCAATTGGGATGAGTATGGCGTTTTGTACATTGGCAAGCATTTGGCTCGGGTAAAGACCCTGTCCGGCCGCTACGAAATTCGACCGGGTACCACGTCGATTGCACAGGTGGCCTTTCACGGACAGAATAATCTGACGCAGGTGGTGCTGCCAGAGGGTCTACGCTACATCGGTTATGGGGTGTTTAATTCCACCTCTCTGACGGAGGTGGTGCTGCCGGACAGCGTGGAGGAGCTCGATGAAGTGGCATTTGGTAATTGCTCCAAGCTGGTGAATGTGACGCTTAGTAAAAACCTGAAAGAAATCCACACATGGGCCTTCCATAACTCCAAGAATCTGGAACGAATCGAAATCTCCGAGGAAAATCCCAACTATACCAGCGTAGATGGCATCCTGTATACGAAGGATCTGTCGAAGGTCGTTATCAAGCCGGCGGCTCATAAGCTGTACCTGACCATTCGCTATCTGGACGCAAAGGGTCAGGAGATTTCTCCTTCCAAGAATATGAAATATACCAGTGGCACCGCCTACGATATCCCATCGCCAGAGATTCCCGGTTACTACACCGATATCGCCAATGTATCCGGCAAGATTACGCAGGACGTGGCGGTGGATGTGGTCTACTATGAAATGGATATTATCGCCAACGGTACATGGGGTGACATCCGCTGGGTTGTGTATGAGGACGGTACGCTGGTGCTAAAGGGCAAGGGAGTTATGCCGGAGGGCACTGCCCCTTGGAGCGACTATGCCCAGCAAATTCTGGAGCTTCATATCGATTCCCGTATCACCAGCGTTAGCGCCGGTGCATTCGAGAATTGTGTAAACCTGACACAAGTGGAGTTTGGCTACGGCATCTCTCAGATTGGAGCCAATGCCTTCGCCGGCTGTACTTCCCTTGAAAAGCTGTATCTGCCGGATACGGTCACTTCAATCGGCGACGGAGCCTTTGGCGGCTGCACCGGATTGAAGATGGTTGTTTTGCCTGACAGTGTTCAGTCCGTTGGAGTCAATGCCTTTGCCGATTGCGCCGGACTGGAAAAGGTTACATTAGGCGCATCGGTAGAAAACGTGGGTGACAACGCCTTCGGTGGCTGCGTCAGTTTGACACAGGTGTATTTCCGTGGCCAGCCTGCCGTCTTAGGCACAGACAGCTTCGGCACTGCGCAGGGCAAATTCATCTACTACTACACCAGCGTGGCCGGCTGGGAGGATGCGGTGGTGGACGGCCTGTGGAATGGCTATACCGCCGTGCCTTATCAGGCCATCGCCCGTGAGGACTTCACCGGCACAAACATTTACATATTGAAGATTGTTGACCGGCACAACACCCCATTGGAGGGTGCGGTGGTTCAGTTGGGTGACCAGACCCAATCCACCAACGCCGACGGCATGGCCTATTTCGTCCGTCCCACCTCTGCAGTGATGCTGAAAGTATCCTGCTCCGGTCATATTACCCTGACCGACGAGGCCTACACTGTGCCTTCCGGTCGTATCCTCGACTATGTGGAGCTGCAGGATCGCCCCACCACCGTGCAGGGCATCAGCTGCAACGGTCAGTCCATTGCCACCAGCGTTTATACCTTCAACTGTAATGCGCAGGACATGGTAAAACTGACGGTGCAGGGCTATTCCAAATATGAGATTGAGTCCTATGAGCTGCTGCAGGGCAACCGCATCATCGCCACCTTAAATACAAGCGCAAATCAGGCGGTGTTTCAGGTCAGCGCCAACAGTTTTGAGGAGGGTCAGACGGTAATTGTCCGGATTCGCACCGCCGACGGCTCTGCGATTTCCTCCGCATTGAATCTGCGGCCGTTGTGGATTGCGCCCTTGTCCGACCAGCAGATTCTGGACGAGCTTTCCAAGGTGAATCTGTGGCTGGATGCGGGATCCTTTGGTAAAATCAGTGTCCCCCTGTACTTTAATGGCGGCGAGGAGCGTATTTATGCTTCCGTGTCCGGTAGTACCATTCGGGTGGGTCTGAACATCGACGTGGCAGAGCTGTTCGATAAGGGCGAGGGCGGTGCCATGACCCGTGTGGAGAAGGAAATCCGCAAGAAAATGAAGACCATGGCAAAGCCGAATTCCGGCTTCAATTGCGAAGTGGCGGGCTACATCGAGCTGGAGTATCTGGGCAATAACGAATACTACGTCAAGACCAGCTATGTAAGGGTAGCTGTGGGCGCTGAGCTGAGCTTCAAGGCACAAGCCAGCTACCTAGGCATCGTAGGTGTATATTTCAAGGCCAGCTTCGGTGCTACAGGTTCGCTGGAGCTGACGATCAGTCGCTACACTCCGGAGGCGGGCTTTGTGCTGGACGATGCCACCGTAGGTCTGGAGACCGGCCTTGGTCTGGAGGGCGGTGCGTATCTACTGTGGGGCGCAGGCTCTGCTGGACTTTACGGCAACCTGAAGATGGGCTTCACCGTGGGCATCGTGCCTAGCTGGGAGCTGGAAAGCGTGTACATCTCCGGTGATTTGGGCGTGAAATGGTCAGTGCTTTGGGGTCTGTTCGCCGGAAGACACACCATCGTGGCGGGCGATTTGTATCGCTGGCCGGAGGTACGAGCCTATGCCCGTGCGCTGATGCGCAATGCGCCGGCAGGCTCTATGTCCTTCAACGACCGCAGTTACCTCGACCAGCGAGGGCAGTGGCAGTCCGGCGACAGCTTGCTGACCGGTCTACCCGACGATGCGGCACCTCAGATGGTCACCTGCGGTGATACCACCGTGATGGTCTGGCTGGACGACGACGCAGACCGTGACGACAGTAACTATCAGACCCTTGTTTATTCCGTGTATGATCCGGCTACGGATAGCTGGTCTGCGCCGGCACAGGTGGATAGCAACGATACCTTTGACTGCGAATTCAGCCTGTACACCGACGGACAGGGAATCTACATTCTCTACACCGAGCAAAAGAATGTGCTGACCAGTCTGGAGCAGATGGACTATCAGGATGCGCAGGCGGTGGCGACGCTGATCAGTGGCGTGGAGGTGGCCTTCACCCAGTTCCAAGACGGTGCTTTCAGCCAGCCGGTGCGCCTGACTGACAACGATATTTGCGAATCTCTGCCGACGCTCACCGGACAGGGTGACCAGCTTCTGGCACTGTGGACGGCGGTGGATGCCATGGACGGCTCTGCCCAGCCGGAAAGCAGTCAGGTCTGCGGCGCCCGCCTTGTGGACGGCGCATGGGAAAAGACTTCGTTCACCGGTAGCCAGAACGGCATTTCCGGTCTGAGTGCCGTAACCTTTGATGACGGGGAGTATTTTGCCTTCCTGCTGGATGGGGACAACGACCCCCAGACCGGCGATGATATGATTTTGATCCTCAGCGACGGCAGTGCCGCCCGTCAGGTGGCACAGGGCCTGATTACCGACGTTTCCACCGGTATGATTGACGGAAAGCCTTACCTGCTGTGGAATCAGGATGGGTGCATTTACGCTCTGGAAAGCGAAGATGCCCAGCCCGTTTCGCTGTTGCCGGAGGATGTGCGAATCAACGGCGGCTATGCGCTGGTGGAAACCGCACGCAATACTTTGCTGACCTTTGCCGCCGGCGATGCCATTCAGGGCATTTTCGTCCATGATGCCCAGCGTCCCGTGACGCTGGTTCAGGCAACCGGAACGGTGGGACGCTACGATGTGGCGGCGGTGGGCGATCAACTTCTGTTCGTATTCACCGATACCGAGGCCACAATTGGCGAAACGGTAGAAACCTCCACGGCGCTGCGGTATGCTCCATATGCTTTTGACACGGATATCACGTTGACTGATGTGGATTTAGATTTGGCACAGGCGAAGCCCAATGCACCGCTGGCGCTGGAGCTGACCCTTCGCAACGAGGGTCTGCCCATGGTCAACGGCGTGAACGTGACGCTGTATGATCCCAATGGTACACCGGTCTTTGCGGATTCGTATTCCATTTCTCTGCCGCAGGGTCAGGAAAGGATTCTTTCCGTCAATCTGACGCTACCGGCACTGTTGATGGCGGGAGATTATGTGCTGGAGGTGCTGCCCGCAGAGGAGGCAGACCAAAAGCCGGAGGATAATCGCAATGCCATTACGCTGGGTTACAGCGATTTGGCGGTAACAGCCCGACAAATCGTCATTGGCGACCGGAATTACCTGACCATTCAGGTGGAAAACCTGGGTAATCTGCCCTCGGCGGGACAGCTGCAGGTCTGGAATCAGGATGGCAGCCAGATTGGCTCGCTGGAGTTGGGCACCTTAGCTGCCGGTGGCCAGTCCCACTATCTGATGGATGTGGAGGCGTTTACCACCGGGGAACAGCCGCTGGTTACCTGTCAGGTCACTGCCGTCGGCAACGATCCCTTCCAGTTGAATAATCGGTGCAGTTTGACCCTTTACGCCCCTGATTATGAGGATTTCCAGCAGAATCCGGAGGATTTTGAAGAAAATCCCACCCTTTCTGCCTACTGCGCCGTCTATGACCGATACATCGGCGGCAATATCTCCTTTGAGATTCTGTCCGGCGTCGACCAGTTTACCGGTATCACCGGATTTACCGGCTGGAGCCGCAGTGGCAACACCATCACCCTTGGAGGCAACGCCCTGAAAGCCCTTCCCCTTGGACGGCAGGTTCTGACCCTCCAGTTCGGAAATCAGACCCGCAGCTTCACGGTGGATATCATCGACACGACACCCATTTGCCTGTTTGGATCCGTTGGGATTCTGGGACAGGCAGTCACCGGCACCACGGTGTATGCGGATTTGACCTACTTGAAGCCGGAGAACGCCACTGTGGTATATGTATGGACAGTGGATGGCGCAGTGGTCAGCCAGAATACTTCGTACACCATCCAAACGGAGGATGCCGGCAAGAACCTGATGCTGATGGTCGCCGGCGTGGATGGCTACACCGGCAGCCTGTCCACCAGCGTGGATGTAACGCTGAAACAGCCTGCACCGCCCCTGAAACCGGTGGTGATACAGGTGAGCCACACCTCTGTGACCCTTGCTGGCGCTAACGGCGTGGAGTACAGTCTGGACGGAAAAATCTGGCAGACAAGTCCCAGCTTTACGGATCTGCAGGTTAACAAGACCTATACATTCTATGCCCGTTATGCCGCCACGGCGGATTCCGCCGCCAGCCAGCCCAGCGCCGGCGTGACCGTCACCACACCCAAGTACACTGCCGAAGCACCGGCAGCACCGGTGGCAGAGCAGATTACGGACGTTTCCGTAACCTTGCGTGCTGTGGCCGGCGGCCTTTACAGTCTGGACGGCCTGAACTGGCAGGAAAGCCCCGTTTTCACCGGCCTCGCAGCCAACACCACCTACACCTTCTATCAAAAGCTGGCGGAAAGCCACACCACGCTGGAAAGCCCTGTCAGTAACGGACTCAGCGTCACCACCCTGAAGCACACGGCGCCCAAGCCCCCGATGCCCACCGTAGTCCAGCGTTCCGCAACAACGCTGTCGCTGGAGTATGTGGCAGGCTATGAGTACAGCATGGACGGCGTGAACTGGCAGAATTTGGACAGCGGTTTGTGGCACGCACCTAGCGCCTTTACGGGTCTGTCGCCCAATACGGAGTATACCTTCTATCAGCGTGTGGCAGAAACCGAGGATACCTACGCCAGCCAGCCCAGCGAGCCGCTGGTGGCACGGACGTGGAAACACACGGTAGGTGCCCCGTCGGCACCTACCGTGGCGGAGGTCACGTCCAACAGTATCACCCTGACCGCAGAGCCGGGATATGAATACAAGCTGCTGACCAGCTACAATGAATACGCTGTAGTGGTTCCCGTATCCCCTGGCATCTGGGGAACGGAGCAGGAGCCTGTGACGGATAACGAGGGCTGGCAGGCATCTCCGGTGTTCGAGGGACTTCAGCCCAATCGAATCTATTATCTGTTCCGGCGCACCGCCGAGACGGATACCAGCTACGCCAGTTGGGAGAGTAAATTCCTGAAGGTGCGGACGCTGAAAGAAATCGCACCGGTTCCTGCGGCACCGGAAATTATACAGGTGCAGTGGGATAAGGTGGAGCTGGCGTATCGGGAAGGATATCAGTATCGGATGGAGGGCGGCGACTGGCAAGACAGTCCCATATTTACCGGCCTGAAGCCCAACCGGACGTACACCTTCTATTGCAAGATGGTGGAAACGGACACCATGCTGGAAAGCGAGATCAGCGCCGGTACCACCGTGACCACTCTGAAGCAGACCCAGCCCCAGCCCACACCGCCGGTGGTGGTTACTGTGACTCATGACAGTATTACGCTGGAGTACAACGATTTGTACATCTACCGGCTGGAGAAGGGGCTGTGGCAAACCAGCCCCACCTTCACCGGTCTGGAGCCTAACCGGCAGTATGCCGTCTACCGGATGCTGCGCGCCACCAGCGAGGCTTATGAAAGCCCCGAAAGCGATGCGCTGATGGTCACCACCCTGAAAGCTCCGGCCCCTGTGCCGGCGGCTCCCGAAATCCATTACATCGACAGCTTTACCGTCATTCTGGTGGAGCAGCCGGGATACCAGTACCGGATAGAGGGCGGCGACTGGCAGGATAGTGGCGTGTTCATTGGGTTGGAACCCAATCAGACTTATGTTTTCTATTGCAGAACCGTGGAAACAGATACGATGCTGGAAAGCGAATCCAGTGCCGGTATCACCGTTACCACCCCCAAGCGTCATGCGGCGGTGCCGGAGGCACCTCAGATTGCCGACATCCAGTGGGATACTATCATTCTGGTGGAGCAGCCGGGGTATCAGTATCGGATAGAGGGCGGCGACTGGCAGGATAGCCCTCAGTTTGGCGGTCTTCTGCCCAACCAGAGCTATACCTTCTATTGCAGAACCGTGGAAACGGACAGGTTCCTGGAAAGCGAATCCAGTGTCGGCACCATAGCTACCACCCTCAAGCAGTCGGTGAATGCACCGGCAGCGCCGACGTTGCTGGAAAAGACCTTCACCACCATTACCCTCCAGAGTGTGGAGGGTTGTGAGTACCGCATCAGTGGCGGACAGTGGCAGAGCAGCAATGTGTTTGAGAATCTGCAGCCGGGTGTGAGCTATGTGTTCTACCAGCGGCTTAAGGAAACGGACACCACCTACGCCAGCACTTCCAGTACTGCCACGTTGTCCACTCAGAACCGCTACTGGTTGGATGGCGTGCTGACCCTGGAGGGCGCACCCTGTTACGGTGGAACGTTGCGTGCGGTCTACTCCGACCCCGAAGCAACGATGACCTACCAGTGGTACGCTGACGGTGTAGCCATCGAGGGTGCCACCGGCGACAGCTATACGGTGCGCCTTGAGGACGTGGATAAGACCATCATGGTGGCCATTACCGGAACGGGAAGCTATGTAGGCTTTGTGGAGATGGCAACGGAACGGCTAATTTACCTGTCCGGCGATGTGACTGGCGATGGAAAGGTGAATATGAAGGACTGGAACCGGTTGTATGAGCACATCAACGAGATCAACCCCCTGTTCGAGGATGCCCAGCAACGCTCAGATGTGACCGGCGACGGAAAGGTAAACATGAAGGACTGGAACCGTCTGTACGAGCATATCAACGAAATCGATCCCCTGTGGTAAACAGAAATCCCCCCAAAGGCTTTCCTTTGGGGGGAGTATTCTGGCTAAGAACTGTAAGTTATCGTTTAGCGCAGTGCTGCGCATTGCAATTTAACATAAAATCTCGGGTCACCTGCTCGAAATTGAGTTTTTAGAGGTGCTCATTCATTTGCGAAGGAAATACGTTCGCAATTCCACTGTTTTATCCATAAAAAAACTCCCTCCTGATAAAAAGGAGGGAATTTTTTCATTACAGGAAAGCGTCGCCGGCAGGGCCTTCGTTTTCGCAGTTGGGGTTGTAGTGCGAGGTGGTAGTGGGGCTGGTAGCGATAACGTCCTCAGCACCGATAATCACAACGTCCATCTCAGCGTTCTCATAACGTTCATTCATGGCAATTACCTCCATTTAATAAATAATTCGGGATGTATAATCCCTTCCTGTTAAACATCATACCACCGTGACGTATGATTGTCAATGGGAAATCATTCGTGAATCTAAACAAAGTTTTCACCCACAAATGTACGCTTTCCCCAATTTTTTGTGACAATTGTACATTGCGTATCGGGTAATAAATGAGCATAATGATAATTTGCAAAAAACAGTGGATGCGGGGGGGGCGTCCTCTGTGGGGTCAATCCAGATTATGTCCTTCGTCACGGTAGGGGCTTTGGAGGGGGGATTCCTGATCCGCTTCGGACTGGTAGCGGCCCACCACCTTCGCCGCCAGCTCCACCGGCAGCAGCGTACCCGCACCGGCCACACAACCGCCGGGACAAGCCATGCCCTCCAGCAGGTAGCCGTTGTACTTGCCGGCCTTCGCCAGCGTCATCAGCTTCCGGCACTCCCGCAAACCCTCCGCACGGGCGGTCTTGACCTCAACCTCCGGATTGGTCAGGTGAATCAAATCTGTCACCGCCTGCGCTACGCCACCGGACACCGCAAAGCCACGTCCTGCCGCAGAGCCTTCATTCAGCACCTCCGCAGGTTCGATGGTCTCAAAGTCCACTTCCTTGGCCTCAAACATACCCTGCAATTCCTCAAAAGTCAGGACGAAATCCACATCGGAGCGAATATCCGCCCGGATGGCCTCCAGCTTTTTGGCGGCGCAGGGGCCTACAAAGACTACCTTGCAGCCGGGGAACTGCTTTTTCATCAGACGGGCAGTGAACACCATGGGGGTCAGGGTCATGGAGATGTTTTTCGACTGGGCGGGGAACAGTTTATGCACCATGGAGTGCCACGCCGGACAGCAGGAGGTGGCCATAAAGGGCTGCTCCGCCGGTACTTTTTCAAGGAAGTCTCTGGCCTCCTCGATGGTACACATATCGGCACCCACTGCCACCTCAACCATACGGTCGAAGCCCAGCAGCTTCATGGCGGCGACAAATTTTTCGGGCGTAGAATGTTTGCCGAACTGGCCGATGAAAGCCGGCGCCACAATGGCAATCACCTGATCGCCCTTCAAAATGGACTGAATCAGCTGGTAAATCTGACCCTTGTCCACGATGGCACCGAAGGGACAGCTGACCAGACACTGTCCGCAGGAAACGCACTTGGTCTGATCGATTACGGCTCTGCCGTGCTCGTCAGAGCCGATGGCATCCATGCCGCAGGCGGCGGCGCAGGGACGCTGCATATGGATGATGGCGTTGTAGGGGCAGGCGCTGGCACACTTACCGCACTTGATGCACTTGGACTGGTCGATTTGGCTCTTGCCGTTGACGAAGGTGATGGCATCCCGGGGGCACACCTTCTGGCAGGAGGCGGCCAGACAGTTCTGGCAATTCTCCGTCACCCGGTACTGGTTGGTGGGGCAGGCGTGGCAGGCGTAGGGGATGATGTTGATCAGCGGCGGCTCGTAGTACTGCTCGGCGATGGCGGCATGATCCATGCCCTCGGTCATCAGGTGGCGGGTCTGGATGGGCCGCAGGTTCAGGCCCATGGCCAGCCGCACCCGCTCGCTGGCGATGGCTCGCTCCAGAAACACGCTCTCACGGTGCAGGGGCTGGTCGCCGGGGACGATGATGTAGGGCAGCTCGTCGGCCTGCTCGTAGCCCTCGCCGGAGTAGGCCATGCGAGCCACCTCGGTGAAAACTTTCTTGCGGATATCGGTAATCAGTGACGGGATTCCTCTCATAAATGGATACCTCCGTGGATTATTTCCCCCATATTACCACAACTTCCCCCCAGAATCCAGAGGAAATTCTGGACAAAGCAAGTTTTTTTCCGGCTCAGTGTTGGCAACGCTGCAAATTTGTGTTATCATAAAAGATAATAAGCAGATAAATTATCGTTTAGCTTACTAAGCGCCGCAGGCGCTATACCTTCCCCCGAGGGGAAGGTGGTTCGGGCTTTGCCCGAACCGGAAGGGGAATGGCGATACCTGAAATGCAATATCAGGTCTGAAAAAATACAAAAACTATTATGTTTCTGCCCGTATTCCCCTTCAGTCACCGCCTTTGGCGGTGCCAGCTTCCCCCGAGGGGAAGCCATGCGGCTTCGCCGCTAGTGCGCTAAACAATAATTAACAATAAAATGGAGGTGAGGACATGGAAGAGAAATATGAGCTGTTTTTGCAGGCGGTGGGTGCAGCACTGCGCAATGAGTCTTTGAGCCATGAATTGCAGCCCTCCGGCGAACTGATGCTGAATATGCTGGATCTGGCGCAGGATCACCATGTCTTGCCTATGGTATTTGAGGCAGTCCACGACCATCCTTCCCTGCAAGCTGTGGATCCCGCCATTACGGAAAACATCCGCCGCCTTACTATCCACGCTGTCATGGGTCAGGCGGTGAAAACGGTGGACTTTCTGCGGCTTTCTCAGCATCTGCGGAAAAACGGCGTTCGGGCGCTGGTGGTCAAGGGTATCGTCTGCCGGAACCTGTACCCCAAGCCGGATCATCGCTGCTCCGGCGACGAGGACGTGCTCTGCGGTGAGGAGGGATTCAGGGCCTGCCATAAGGCTATGCTCAGCTTCGGCATGGAGCCGGGAGGCGATTTGTCGCTGGAGTCCTACGAGGTACCCTACATGAAAAACGACAGCCCCCTCTACATCGAGTTGCACAAGACTCTGTTCGCTCGCAACAGCGATGTATTTAACGACTACAACCGGTTTTTCGAGGACGTTTTCCACCGGTCAGTGGACGTGGAGATTCGGGGAATGAAGGTGGCGACCATGTGTCCTACAGACCATATGTTCTACCTGATTATCCACGCTTTCAAGCATTTTCTCCACAGCGGCTTCGGTATCCGGCAGGTCTGCGACATCGCCCTGTTCGCCAACGCCTACGGCAGCCAAATCGACTGGCAGTATGTCTACGACCGGTGCTGCTCCATTCGAGCGGAGAAATTCGCCGCGGCGCTGCTGACCATCGGTCAGAAATATCTGGTGTTTTCACCGGATACGGCCTGCCTGCCGCAGCTGTGGCGAGATATCAAGGTGGACGAAACGCCGTTGCTGATGGATTTGATGTCCAGCGGCATCTACGGCACCTCGGACATTAACCGTATCCATAGCAGCAATATGACCATCAATGCTGTGGCTGACGAAAAGAGGGGTAAAAAGTCCAAAAAGAGCGTGCTTCGTACGGTCTTTCCCAGCGCAAAAAGTCTGGAGAAGCGGTATCGCTATCTGCGGCGACATAAATATTTGCTACCGGTGGCCTGGACCAGCCGAATCCTCGGCTTTGCAAAGGAGAGCCTGTCCAATTCTGACACCGTCGCAACGGAAGTGCTGCGCACCGGCTCCCAGCGCATCGAGTTGCTGAAACAATACGACATCATCGACCGCTAAGGAGGCACCATGTCACTGATTCTGGATACACAGGAATTTCTGGATGCCGTCTGCCAGATGCTGGCGGAGGGGGAATCGAATATCCCCATCCCCGTAGCTGGCGGTAGCATGACACCTTTTCTGGTCCATGGGGATACGGTGTATTTGTCGGCGCCTGATTCGCCCCTGAAGCGAGGGGATGTGGTGCTGTATCAGCGGCTCGGCGGTCGGTACATTCTGCACCGAATCAAGAAGGTTCGCAAGGACGGCAGCTTGATCATCGTGGGAGATGCCCAGCGGGAGCTGGAGCTGCTGCCATCTCAGACGCTGGTTCGTGCCCGTGTGATTGGGGCAATGCATAAGGGGAAGCCCTGCCGCCCGGGAAGCTTTCGCTGGTGGTTCTACCGGCGGCCGTGGCTGTGGCTGTTGCCCCTGCGCCACCGGCTCATGTGGCTGAAAGGAAAATGGAATAATTTTTGGAGGGCACCTCATATATGAGGTGCCCTATCGTTTAGCACATTAAGCGCCGTAGGCGCAATACCTTCCCCCGGGGGGAAGGTGGTTCGGGCATTGCCCGAACCGGAAGGGGAATGGCGATACCTGAAATGCTGCAACAAGTCTGAAAAGATGCAAAACACTTCAGCTTTCTGCCCGTATTCCCCTTCAGTCACCGCCTTTGGCGGTGCCAGCTTCCCCTCGGGGGAAGTGATGCGGCTTCGCTGCTCCTTCGCTAAACGATACTTTACCGCACTGCAAAACGGGAAAGGGCGACGTAGGCAAAATGCATGAAAATGCCGAGTTTTTTTTGGAAGAAATGTCACTTCCATACAGAGAGAAAATGTTTTATGATAGGGGTGGATTAAAATCCGGAAAAAACATCATTATTTAAGGAGGAAAAACAATGCGTAAGACTAGCACTAGACTGATCGCTATGCTGATCTGTCTGACGATGGTTCTGTCTATGCTGCCCATGGTTGCCATGGCTGAGGACACCACCACCGCCGCAACTACCATCTATGTTCAGCCCAATAGCAACTGGCTGACTGATGGTGCCCGTTTTGCCGCTTACTTCTTCGGTAACGGCGAAACCTGGGTGGACTGCGTTGATGCAGGCGACGGCCTGTACTCCGTGGAAGTTCCCGCTGGCTATCCCAGTGTGATCTTCTGCCGCATGAACCCCAACTCCACTGCAAACAACTGGGACAACAAGTGGAATCAGACCAAGGACCTGACCGTTCCCACTGACAACAAGGTTGTCTATGTGGTTGACGGCTGGAACCAGGGCGCTGGCCAGTGGATTGAAAAGGGCGGCGATCTGGAAGAAATCGAAGTCGTCTACTATCTGCGTGGCGATATGAACGCCTGGGGCACCAATCACCCCATGACCAAGAATGAGGACGGCACCTACTCCGTCACCATCTCTCTGGCTGCCGGTACCTATGGCTACAAGGCTGCTGATGAGGGCTGGGGCGCCAACTGGGGCGAAGGCGGCGCTGGCGGCGCCAACCTGAGCATCACTGTGGACGAGGATACCGATGTCACCTTCACGCTGGATACCGTTGCCGGTACCGTGACCCATGACTACGTTCCCACCTGCACCCACGAGTGGGGCGAGCCCGAGGTAGTCACTGCTCCCACCTGCACTGAGGCCGGTGAGAACAGCATCGCTTGCACCCTGTGCGGCGTGACCAAGACCGAGTCCGTTGACGCTCTGGGCCACAGCTATGTTGACGGCATCTGCTCCGTCTGCGGCGCTGAGAAGCCCGTGCTGAACTACTACCTGATTGGCTTTATCAACGGCGCTGACTACGGCTGCGAGGGCGACTACGAGAACATGGGCGAGTACCTGTTCGTCGATGGCACTCTGGTTGCTACCTTCACCGCTGACAGCTACCTGTTCATCAAGACCGAAGGTAATGCCAACTGGTACATGGCTGAGGCCTACTGTGATGATACTACTTGCACCTTCGTCGAGGGCGGCTCTGAGAAGATGTTTGCTCCCGGCGGCGTTGAGCTGACCTTCACTCTGGTCGAGAACGCTGACGGCTCCCTGACCCTGTCCTACGAAATCACCGGCGAGGTCTGCGAGCATCCCTCTCACAACGTCGACGGCATCTGCCTGAGCTGCTTCATGGACGTTCCTCACACCTATGAGGAAGGCATCTGCACTGTCTGTGGCGCTGAAGAGCCCGCTCCTGTTGCGGTCGAGTACTATCTGGCTGGCGACTTCAACGACTGGAACGCTGGCGCTGAGGACTACAAGATGATGCAGCTGGGCGAGGTTTACTACATCAGCCTGTCCTTGGTTGCTGGCACCTACGAGTTCAAGATTACCGATGGCTCTTGGGAGAGCGGCAATGCTTGGCCCTCCAGCAACTATGTTCTGGAAGTTCCCGTTGACAGCGAGAACATCTCCATCATGTTCACTCCCAGCACCGGCGCTATTGATGTTTCTGGCGTCAACCAGCCCGTTGCTGATCCCAGCGAACTGGCTCTGGGCGACAACAATGTCACTCTGGGCGTATACACCTTCACCGCTACTCAGGACGGCCTGCTGAACATCGTTGTCAGCGCCGTTGCTGTGCTGAATCCTGAGACTGGCGAGTACGAGGCTGGCAATCCCGGCATGGTCTTCGGCAGAATGTACACCCTGCTGGTCAACGGCGAAACTAACTTCATGCCCGAGAACCAGATTGAGGTCGTTGCCGGTGACGTTGTCACCATCGAACTGTCCGGTATGGGCGAAGCACCTCAGATTACTCTGAGCCTGTCTTACGAAGGCGCTGTGGAGCCCGAGCCTGTTGCTCCCGACTACTACCTGATTGGCAACATCAACGGCGCTGACTACGGCTGCAACGATGACTACGAGAACCTGGGCGTGTACAAGTTCGTCGATGGCACTCTGGTTGCTACCTTCTCCGCCGACAGCTATGTGTTCGTCAAGACCGGCGACAACGCCAAGTGGTTCCTGGCTGCTGAGTACTGCACCGACATCATTTGCGTCCTGGCTGAGGGCAACACCGAGAAGATGTTCGTTCCCGGCGGCGTGGAGCTGACCTTCAGCCTGTCCGAGAACGAGGACGGCAGCCTGACCCTGAGCTACGCAGCCGGTGAGGCCTGTGTCCATGAGAACCACGGTATCGACGGCATCTGCACCAACTGCGGCATGACCGTTGAGCATACCTATGTGGACGGCGTCTGCTCCATCTGTGGCGCTGAGGAGCCCGCTCCTGTTGTGCCTGAGTACTATGTGGCTGGCAACTTCAACGGTTGGGATCCTGCCGCTGATGGCTACAAGATGATGCAGCTGGGCGAGGTTTACTACATCTCCATCTCCCTGACTGCTGGTACCTATGAGTTCAAGATTACCGACGGCTCCTGGGAGAGCGGTAACGCTTGGCCTTCCAGCAACTATGTTCTGGAAGTTCCCGTTGATAGCGAGAACATCTCCATCATGTTCTACCCCGACTCCGGCGAGATCGAGGTTTCCGGCATCAATCAGCCCGTGGAAGAGCCCACTGAGCTGGTTCTGGGTGACAACAACGTGGGTCTGGGTGCCTACACCTTCACCGCTACCGAGGCTGGTAAGCTGAACATTGTTGTCAGCTCCGTTGCTATCCTCAACCCCGAAACCGGCGAGTACGAGCTGGCTAACCCTGGTATGATCTTCGGCAGAATGTTCACCCTGTCTGTCAACGGCGTGAGCAACTTCATGCCCGAGAACCAGATTGAGGTCGCCGCCGGTGACGTGGTCTCCATCGAACTGGCCGGCATGGGCGGCGATGCTCAGATTACCCTGAACCTGAGCTACCAGCAGCCCGCTGTAGTCCCCACCCTGACCCTGAACTACCCCACTCTGGCCTTCGAGGCTGAGATTCTGTACAACGCTTACTTCACTGTCCAGAACGGTCAGGATGTGGTCGAGTACGGTATGATTACCTTCGATTCCCGTCTGGAGGACGGCACCGTTGACGACGCTATTGACATGATTCCCGGTTGTGACATCGCAGGTAACTACCGCATTGTCAGCTCCAACGGCGTTCCCGCCAAGAATCTGGGCGATGCTCTGTACTTCAAGGTATATGCTCTGCTGTCCGATGGTACCTACGCTTACTCTGACGTGGCTGGCTACAACGCTGTTGCTTATGCCAAGACCATCCTGAACAGCGCATCTTCTACCGATAAGGCTAAGGCTCTGGTTGTTGCTATGCTGAACTACGGCGCTGCCGCTCAGGTCTACTTCGACTACAACGCCGATAACCTGATGAACGCCAGCCTGACCGCTGAGCAGCAGGCTCTGGTTGAGGCTTACGACGAGTCCATGGTCAACGACGTGACTAATTGCACCAAGCCCGGCATCTTCACCCACAACGGTGGCTACACCAAGATTTACCCCACCGTTTCCTTCCAGGGTGCCTTTGCCATCAACTACTACTTCGCTACCAAGTATACTCCCGACTACGAGCCTATCTTCTACTACTGGGATAGCGCTACCTACAACAGCGTTGACGAGCTGACTGCCGACAATTGCACCGGTGCCCTTGCCATGATTCAGGACGGCACTCAGTGGACTGCCGCAATTGAGGGCATCGCTGCCAAGTCTGTTGACGAGACCTACTATGTTGCTGCTGTCTACTACGTTGGCGACACTGCTTACACCAGCCCTGTTATCGCTTACAGCCTGGGTAAGTACTGTGAGACCGTTGCCGCTGGCACCGATGCCAATGGTGCTGCCTTCGGTGGTGCTACCGCAGTTTACGGCTTCTACGCAAAGGCCTACTTCGCATAATATTCATTCCACAAGGGAGGGGCATTGCCCCTCCCTTACGCACGATGCAAGAAAATGCTGTCATTGCGAGCCCCACAGGGGCGTGGCAATCCGTTCCCCAATAACCAAGCAACCGCCACGGGCTCAGCCCGTGGCGGTTTTGCGATTATAGAAGAGTCAATTGTAGGAGGCGGCGGAGAATCAAAGACCAAGGAGAAAGGCGGCGTTTTGGTGGAAAATCTTCTCACGGTCGGCGGGGCTGATGTCCAGCGAATCAATCAGCCGCAGCTCCCATTCCGGTCGATGCCATGGCATATCGGAGCCGAACAGCAGCCGGTGACAGCCGTGGCGGTCGATGATCTGCTGTGCCACCGGCTTGGAAATCACTCCGTAGCCGAAGGACAAATCAAAATAGATATTCTCCCCGCAAAGCTTCTCCACCACCTCCGGCCCGCAGCCAGCACCGCCCCAATGGGCGGCCACTACCGGCGAATCGATCCACCTGAGGGCATTCTTCAAATGCTCGGGCATGGCGTGGTAGGGTGGGGGAAAGCCGATGTCCGTGCCTGCGTGGAACAGAGTCACCAGCCCCAGCGAGGAGATCTTTCTGTAAATCGGCTTCATTTTTTCGTCATCGGCATAGAAACCCTGATACTCTGGATGGAGTTTTACGCCCTTTAGTCCGGCGGCGGCGATCCGCTCCAGCTCCGCCAGTGCATCCGGCGCATCCGGATGGACGGATCCGAAGGCGTACAGCCGGTCATCCTGATTGATTTCCATGGCGAAATCGTTGACATTGGCCTGCTGCTGGGGATTGGTGGCGATGGACTGAATCACGGCCATGTCCACGCCGTCCCTGTCCATCTCCGCTTTCAGGGATGCGATGGTGCCCAGTGTCTGGGGACGCAGACCGCCGGCGGCGTGGGACAAATTCCCCATGGCTCGTCCGGCAATTTTTTCAGGAAAAGCGTGGGTGTGAAAATCGATGAGCATATTGGAATCTCCTTGGTGTTGAAAATTATTGATTAGCGGATTAGTAATCACTCATTGTAGGGGAGGGTCAAGACACTCCCCTACAATGGGTGTTTTCTAATCTGCTAAACGATAATTTATGGTATTGACTGGTATGATAGCACAGGATGGGAGAAAATTCAACAGAATATTGGCGGACAAATGTATTTGCAGTGCGGATAATCTGCGTTTTAGTTATTGACTTGCGCCGCAAGGAGTGGTATACTGTGAAAAACAGAAAAACATACATACATAACACGATGATGAAAACCAGTACACATCTTTTCCCTCCCAGAGAGCTGCCGGTGGGTGCGAGGCAGTGAGCGGCGGGGTGTGGAATTCCTTTCGGAGTGGCTTCGCTGAAATTGAAGTAGGTGAGGACGGGTGGGCCCGATACAGCCCTCACGAGGCCGCATATGCGGTAAATTGAGGTGGTACCACAGGAATTTCTTGTCCTCTGCTTTCTAAGCAGAGGATTTTTCATTGTAAAAGGAGAGAACCAATGATTATTACAGATTTTTTGGAGAAAAATGCTCGGCTGTACGGTCAGGAGAGCGCCCTGGTGGAGATTAACCCCTCCGAGGAGCGGGACAAGGCCGTTACTTGGTGGGATTTTAATTTGATTGAGAGCGGCGGCACTGACACCCCCTACCGCCGGGAGCTGACGTGGAAGGACTTCGACCGCCGTGCCAACCGGTTTGCCAATCTGCTGCTGAGCCGTGGCCTGAAAAAGGGCACCAAGGTGGCGATTTTGCTGATGAACTGCATCGAATGGCTGCCTATTTACTTCGGCATCCTGAAGGCCGGCTGTCTGGCGGTGCCCATGAACTTCCGTTACAGCTCCGATGAAATCAAGTACTGTCTGGAGCTGGCGGACGTTGAGGTGCTGGTGTTCGGTCCTGAATTCATCAGCCGTATGGATGCCATCGAGAAGGAGATTCCCGCTGTCCGCACCCTGTTCTTCGTGGGCAAGGACGGCCCCGAATATACCGAGGACTGCATGAAGCTGATGGGCTTCTGCTCCTCCAGCGCACCTCCTGTGGCGCTGACCGAGGAGGATGATGCGGCGGTATACTTCTCCTCCGGTACCACCGGTTTCCCCAAGGCTATTCTGCACAAGCACAAGTCGCTGGTGCGTGCCTGCCTGACGGAACAGAACCATCATTCCCAATCCCGTGAGGATGTATTCCTGTGTATTCCGCCCCTGTACCACACCGGCGCAAAAATGCACTGGTTTGGCAGCTTGCTCAGCGGTTCCAAGGCGGTACTGCTGCGTGGCGTGAAGCCGGAGTGGATTCTCCGTGCGGTCACCGAGGAGCGGTGTACTATCGTCTGGCTGCTGGTGCCCTGGGCGCAGGATCTGCTGGATGCCATCGACACCCGCATCGACCTGAGCCAGTACCGCTTAGATCAGTGGCGGCTGATGCACGTGGGCGCACAGCCCGTGCCGCCCAGCCTGATTCAGCGCTGGCTGAGGGTGTTCCCTCACCACCAGTACGACACCAACTACGGCCTGTCCGAGTCCATCGGCCCCGGCTGTGTCCATCTGGGCGTGGAGAATGTGCATAAGGTGGGCGCCATCGGCAAGCCCGGCTTCGGCTGGCAGACCCGCATCGTGGACGAGCAGGGCACAGATGTAGCCGACGGTGAGGTGGGCGAGCTGATTGTCAAGGGCGACGGCGTTATGACCTGCTACTATAAGAACCCCGAGGCCACCGCCGAGGTACTGAAGGACGGCTGGCTCTACACCGGCGATATGGCGAAGCTGGACGAGGACGGCTTCATCTATCTGGTTGACCGGAAGAAGGACGTGGTCATCTCCGGCGGCGAGAACTTGTATCCGGTGCAGATTGAGGACTTCCTGCGGACCTTTGATAAGATCAAGGATGTGGCGGTTATCGGCCTGCCGGATGCCCGGTTGGGCGAAATCGCTGCCGCGATTATCGAAATCAAAGAGGGCGAAACCTGCACCGAGGACGAAATCAACGAGTTCTGCAAGGCCATGCCTCGCTATAAGAGGCCCCGTAAGATTTTCTTTGATAAGGTGCCCCGGAATCCCACCGGCAAGATTGAAAAGCCTGCCCTCCGTGAGAAATACTGTCAGGGCAGACTGGTGGAAGTCCAAATCACGGGCTGATTGCCGACTTGTAAATTATCTTTTAGCGCACTAGTGGCGCAGCCGCCCTTGCCTTCCCCCGGGGGAAGGTGGCCGAGCGCTAGCGAGGTCGGAAGGGGAACGGCGACAGGCATCAGTATTCATAAAGCCTGATACATGGAATAAATTGTTACCATTCTGCCCGCACTCCACTTCCGATTAGTCATGGTATAATCTCCACCGGAGATTATACACAATTCAAATCCGCTGCGCGGAGCACCACCCCCTTCGGGGGCACCTTCTCCCCGGGAGAAGGTATTGCGCCTGCGGCGCTGAGGGAGGGGCAAGATCCTCCCATACCAAAGGGTATATACTATTTAGAAAAGAGCGAAACTATGGATCTATTCATTAAAATTGCCATGCTGGTGGTATTCTTCGGCAGCATGATTGGCGTGGGAATCTACTGCCGCAAGAAGTCCACGGATGTTAACAGCTTCGTCCTGGGCGGACGGAGCGTTGGCCCTTGGCTGACGGCCTTTGCCTACGGCACGTCTTACTTTTCCGCAGTGGTTTTCGTGGGCTATGCCGGCCAGTTTGGCTGGAAATACGGCATCGCCGCCGCATGGGCCGGTGTGGGAAATGCCATTCTTGGATCCCTGCTTGCCTGGCTTGTGCTGGGTAAGCGCACCCGTGTGATGTCCCAGCACCTGAACAGTGCCACCATGCCCCAGTTCTTTGAAAGCCGCTACAACAGTAAGGCTTTGAAGCTGGCTGCCTCGGCAGTGATTTTCATTTTCCTGATTCCCTACACCGCCTCCTTGTACAACGGCTTGAGCCGTCTGTTTAAGATGGCCTTCAACATCGATTATTCCGTGTGCGTCATTGTCATGGCGGTGCTGACGGCAATCTACGTTATTGCCGGCGGCTATATGGCAACGGCAATCAACGATTTCATTCAGGGCATCATCATGATTTTCGGCATCATTGCCGTGATTGTTGCGGTGTTGAACCAGAACGGCGGTCTGACGGAGGCAGTGGAAGCCCTTGGTCAGGTGTCCGACGAAACTAACGCCGCCGGATCCTTCAATTCCCTGTTCGGACCGGATCCTACGGGGTTGCTGGGTGTGGTGCTGCTGACCAGCCTTGGCACTTGGGGTCTGCCCCAGATGGTGCAGAAATTCTACGCTATCAAAAATGAAAAGGCCATCGGCAAGGGCACAGTCATTTCCACCATTTTCGCTTTGATTGTGGCAGGCGGTTGCTACTTCCTGGGCGGCTTCGGTCGGCTGTATTCGGATAAGGTGGACGTGGCCGCTGAGGGCTTTGATTCCATCATTCCCACCATGCTGGGGGATTTGGGTCCCATTCTCATTGGCATCGTTGTGATTCTGGTACTGTCCGCCTCCATGTCCACCCTGTCCAGCCTGGTGCTGACCTCCAGCTCAACGTTGACCCTGGACTTCATTAAGGACAGTGTGGTGAAAAAACTCTCCGAAAAGAAGCAGCTGCTCATCATGCGCATCCTGATTGCCGTGTTCATCGCCATTTCTGTGGTGATTGCGCTGATACAGCACAATTCCAAGGTCACCTTCATTGCCCAGCTGATGGGTGTCAGCTGGGGCGCATTGGCAGGTGCCTTCCTTGCACCCTTCCTGTACGGTCTGTACTGGAAGCGCACGACTGCGCTGTCCGTGTGGGCAAGCATTATTTTCTCGACAGTGGTGATGATTGCCAACATCTTCTGGGGAAAGTATTTCCCCAGCATCATCCAGTCCCCCATCAATGCCGGCGCTTTCTGTATGCTGGCGGGACTGATTATCGTTCCTGTGGTGAGCCTGATGTCCAAGCCCCCCAAGAAAGAATATGTGGAGAAGGTATTCTCCTGCTATAACAAGGAGGAAGTAAAATGAAACAGCTGATGCTGGGCAACGAGGCTGTTGCCCGTGGCCTGTACGAGGCCGGATGTATGTTTGTATCCAGCTACCCCGGCACTCCCAGTACCGAAATCACTGAGGCCATCGCCAAGTACCCCGAGGTTTATGCCGAGTGGGCACCCAATGAAAAGGTTGCCATGGAAGCAGCCTTCGGTGCCTGCGTGGCCGGACGCCGGAGCTTCTGCGGTATGAAGCATGTGGGCTTGAACGTGGCCGCTGACCCCCTGTTCACCATTTCCTACACCGGTGTCAACGCCGGTATGGTTATCGGCGTGGCGGACGATGCGGGTATGCATTCCTCTCAGAACGAGCAGGATTCCCGTCATTACGCCCGCGCCTCCAAGATTCCCATGCTGGAGCCCTCCGATTCTGCCGAGGCGCTGGCCTTTACCAAGCTGGCCTATGAGCTGTCCGAGCAGTTCGATACCCCTGTAATCATCAAGATGTGTACCCGTGTGTCCCACTCTCAGAGCGTGGTGGAAACCGGCGAGCGGGTGGAGAACCTGAAGGAGTACACCAAGGACATCCCCAAGTACGTCATGATGCCCGGAAACGCCAAGCGCCGTCACCCTGTGGTGGAGGCTCGCACCATGGCCCTGAAGGCCTACGCTGAGGATGCGGATATCAACTATATCGACCCCGGCTTTGACGATTCCATGGGTTTCATCACCTCCTCCACCTCCTATCAGTACATCAAGGAAGTCATGGGCAATAAGTATCCAGTGCTGAAGCTGGGCATGATCTGGCCCATGCCCGATAAGAAGATTCGCCAGTTCGCCGCTTCTGTCAAGAAGCTGGTGATCGTGGAGGAGCTGGACAGCTTCATCGAGTGCCACTGCAAGGATTTGGGGCTGGAGTGCGAGGGTAAAGGCCTGTTCTCCTGCATCGACGAGCTGAGCCAGAACAAGGTGGCGCAGGCGCTGGATATGCCCTTCGGCAACGGCACTAAGCTGGAGGAGAATATTCCTCCCAGACCTCCCGTTATGTGCGCCGGCTGTCCCCACCGTGGTCTGTTCTATACTCTGAAGAAGAACAAGCTGACGGTGCTGGGCGACATCGGCTGCTATACCCTGGGCGCTGTGGCACCGCTGTCGGCGGTGGATACGGTTATCTGTATGGGCGCTTCCGTGTCCGGCATCCACGGCTTCAACAAGAGCCTCAGCGGTGCCGCCGACAATAAGACCGTGGCAGTCATCGGTGACTCCACCTTCATGCACTCCGGCATCACCGGCCTTGTGAACATGGCCTATAATGAATCCAATTCCACGGTGATCATCGTGGACAACTCCATCACCGGCATGACCGGTCACCAGCAGAACCCCACCACCGGCTTCAATCTGAAGGGCGATCCTTGCGCTAAGATTGATTTGGAAACCCTCTGCCGCAGCGTGGGCATCAAGCGTGTCCGCGTGGTGGATCCGTACAACCTGCAGCAGTGCGACGAGGCCATCAAGGAGGAGCTGGCGGCTAATGAGCCCTCCGTCATCATCTCCCGCCGTCCTTGTGCCTTGCTGAAATATGTGAAGCACAAGGCACCGCTGGCGGTGGATCAGGACAAGTGCGTGGGCTGCAAGGCCTGCATGAAGATTGGCTGCCCCGCCATCAGCATCGTGGATGGCAAGGCTAAGGTGGACGCCACCCAGTGCGTTGGCTGCGGCGTTTGCGAGCAGCTGTGTAAGTTCGATGCTCTGAAGGAGGTTTGACCATGGAAACGAAAAATGTAATGATCGTTGGTGTCGGCGGACAGGGAAGCTTGCTGGCCTCCAAGCTGTTGGGCCGATTGCTGCTGAGCAAGGGCTATGATATCAAGGTTTCCGAGGTCCACGGTATGAGCCAGCGTGGCGGCAGCGTGGTCACCTATGTGCGCTTCGGCGATAAGGTTTATTCTCCCGTCATCGACAAGGGCGAGGCGGATTTCATTGTGTCCTTCGAGCTGCTGGAGGCCGCCCGCTGGACGGAGTTTTTGAAGCCCGGCGGCAAGCTGATTGCCAATACCCAGCAGATCAACCCCATGCCCGTCATCATCGGTGCGGCGGAGTATCCGGCGGAGCTGGCGGAGAAGATGAAGGCGGCCGGTATCGATTTGGATGCCATGGACGCTTTGAGTCTTGCAGAGCAGGCCGGTTCGTCCAAGGCGGTGAATCTGGTGCTGATGGGCAGACTCTCCAAATATTTCGACATTCCCGAGGAAGAGTGGATGGCGGCCATCGAGGCCAGCGTGCCCCCCAAATTCCTGGAACTGAATAAGAAGGCATTCGCCCTGGGTGCGAATGCTTGATTGGGGTGAATTATCGTTTAGCGCACTAGCGGCGAAGCCGCCATCCCTTCTCCCGGGGAGAAGGTGCCCCCGAAGGGGGTGGTGCTCCGCGCAGCGGATTTGAATTGTGTATAATCTCCGGTGGAGATTATACCATGACTAATCGGAAGTGGAATGCGGGCGGAAAAGTGATGTTTTCATCTCTGTATCAGACTTATTCCAAACTTTTAGCTTTCGCCATTCCCCTTCCGACCTCGCTTGCGCTCGGTCACCTAATAGTAGTGGTATGATTGCCACTGGCAATCATTTTAATTCTAATTCGCTGCGCGAAGCACCACCCTCGGGGGAAGGTATAGCGCCTGCGTCGCTAGGCTGCTAAACAATAATTACCTTACCTACGAATGATACAGAAACGGAGAGGATAAACCATGCCGAATTATTACCAGCCCGAAATTGAAACCATGCCCTATGAGCAGCTTCGGGCTTTGCAGAATGAGCGCCTGCTGAAGCAGGTGCGCCATGTTTGGGACAATGTGCCCTACTACCGTCAGAAGATGGAGGAAAAGGGCGTGACTCCTGATGACATCCAGTCCATCGACGACCTGCACAAGCTACCTTTCCTGAAAAAGGACGACCTGCGGGATGCCTATCCCTACGGCCTTGCCGGCAAGCCCATGAGCGAGTGCGTCCGAATCCATTCCACCTCCGGTACCACCGGCAAGCGTGTGGTAGCCTTCTACACCCAGCACGACGTTGACCTGTGGGAGGATTGCTGCGCCCGTGCCATCGTGGCAGCCGGCGGCTCCAAGGAGGATGTTGTCCACGTTGCCTACGGCTACGGCCTGTTCACCGGCGGCGCCGGTCTGCACGGCGGCTCCCACAAGGTGGGCTGTCTGACCCTGCCCATGTCCTCCGGCAACACCGACCGGCAGCTCCAGTTCATGACGGATCTGGGTTCCACCATCCTGTGCTGCACTCCTTCCTACGCGGCCTATCTGGCGGAATCCATCCACGAGCGGGGGATTCGGGATCAAATCAAGCTGAAAGCCGGCATCTTCGGCGCTGAGGCGTGGTCCGAGGATATGCGCCACGACATCGAGGACAAGCTGGGCATCAAGGCTTACGACATCTACGGCCTGACGGAAACCTCTGGCCCGGGCGTGGCCTATGAATGTTCTGCCCAGACCGGTATGCACATCAACGAGGATCACTTCATCGCCGAGATTATCGACCCCGATACCGGCGAGGTGCTGCCCGAGGGCAGCAAGGGTGAGCTGGTGTTCACCGCCATCACCAAGGAGGCATTCCCGCTGCTGCGTTACCGCACCCGTGACATCTGTGTGCTGACCCGTGAGAAATGCCCCTGCGGCCGCACCCATGTGAAGATGTCCAAGCCCATGGGCCGCAGCGACGATATGCTGATTATCCGTGGCGTGAATGTGTTCCCCTCCCAGATTGAAACCGTCCTGCTTCAACAGGGCTACCCGGCTAACTACCAGATTGTAGTGGATCGGGTGAACAACTCCGATACCTTCGAGGTGATGGTTGAAATGACCTCTGCCCGTTTCTCCGACTCTCTGGGTAAGATTGCCCAGATGGAGAAGGAGCTGGTGGGCGCACTGAAGGCGATGCTGGGCATTGCGGCGAAGGTGAAGCTGGTGGCCCCCAAGACCATCACAAGATCCGAAGGTAAGGCCGTCCGTGTCATCGACAAGCGTAAAATCTAAGGAGGTAACGAAATGAGTATTCATCAAATTTCTGTGTTCTTAGAGAATCGTGCCGGTCAGCTGGCGGAAATCACCCGGCTTCTGGCGAAGGAGCATGTGGACATCCGTGCGATTTCCATTGCGGAAACCTCTGACTACGGTCTGGCCCGGATGATCGTGGACGATGCCCATAAAGCAAGCGCCATCCTGCTGGAGCATGGAGATATCCTGTCTATGACTCCTGTGTGGGCAGTGGAGGTGCCGGATCGGCCCTCTGGTCTGGCGGATCTGCTGGCAGTGCTGGCGGAGAACCATGTGGATGTGGAGTATATGTACTCTCTGTTTGCCAATAAGGAGAATCATGCCTATATGGTGCTGCGGATTTCCGACGAGGTGGCCTTCACCAAGGCGCTGGAATCTACCGATATCAAACTGGTTGGCAACGACGAACTGGGTCTGAAGTGAATTTGAACCGGCTCCCATCTGGGAGCCGGTTAGACTGTCAAAAGTACTTTCTGCGATAAATTATCGTTTAGCTTACTAAGCGCCGCAGGCGCTATACCTTCCCCCGGGGGGAAGGTGGTTCGGGCTTTGCCCGAACCGGAAGGGGAATTGCGATACCTGAAATGCGGTAGCAAGTCTAAAAAGACGCAAAAAACCAATAGCTTTCTGCCCGTATTCCCCTTCAGACACCGCCTTCGGCGGTGCCAGCTTCCCCTCGGGGGAAGCGATGCGGCTACGCCGCTAGTGTGCTAAACGATAATTTGCTGCAGGAGGTTGCTTCTAAAGTGTTCTATCTGCTGAATCTGCGGGGGTGGGAAACTCTTTTTGCGTTTTCGGAGGCGGTTTGGCTGTTGACAAATGATGAAAAGTTGAGTATTATATGTTTAGGCAGATTTGCCAAGAAATACTGGAGGGAAACATATGAAAAAGGCGATATTGTTGATTTTGGCAGTTGTGATGGTATGCTGCCTGCTGACCGGCTGTGCGACAAAGATTGAGGACGCTGAGTACACCACCACCAAGCTGAAGGAAGCTGGCTTCGAAGTGAAGGTCATCGAAAAGGGCGAAGAGCTCAACAAGCTGGCCACTGAGAACTTCCTGCTGCTCGATGGCGTGACCACCTTTATCATTGGCGAGAAGGAATCCGGCGAGCTCTGTGCTGTTGCCTACTGCGATGAGTATTCTCACCCCAACAAGGTTGAGGATTCCCTGATGAAGGCTGTGGAGGCTGTTCACGGCGAAGATTCCGAGATTATCGTTCAGAAGTGCGGTTTCACCATTTTTGCCGGCACTCAGGAAACTCTGGACATGATTCAGGAGTAATGTGACCCCATAAAATAAACCGCAAGGATGTTTCATCCTTGCGGTTTTTGCGTGTCAAAAAGAACCTTCTACCGTTTAGCGGCGTATCAAACAACGCACATCATTGCGAGGAGCCCTAAAGGGGCGACGTGGCAATCTCCCGGTACAACGCTGAATATTCGCCAATATTTAGGAAAGAAAAAAGCGCCAAATCGTAGCTATCATTCCTAAACGCTCAATATTGCTAAAGGTTTCAGCAGGAGATTGCCACGGCCTTACAGCCTCGCAATGGCATGGTTGTACGATAAGTGCCGAAACTTTCGGGGATTGCCACGCCCCTACGGGGCTCGCAATGACGTGCGTTGGATAATTATTATAGCTGTTGGTCGCACTGCTCGTGGGTGATGGGGTGGACTTGACCGTTATGGACCTGATAGATTTGGCTGCACATTCGCAGCACCGAGGGTCGATGGGTGGTGACGATGGTGGTCACGCCTCGACGGCACAGATTTTCCAACACCCGCTGCTCCGTATCCCGATCCAATGCGCTGGTCACTTCGTCCAGCAGCATCACCGGCGCACGGCGGGTCAAGGCTCTGGCGATGGCCAGACGCTGTGCCTGTCCTTCCGAAAGTCCCTTGCCGTTTTCTCCGATGGGTGTATGGATGCCCAGCGGTAGTTCCTTTACAAATTCCCAAGCGCAGGCATCGTTCAGCGCTTCAATCAGCTCCTGTTCCGTGGCATTTTCCCGTGCCAGCAGCAGGTTTTCCGCCACCGTTCCGGCAATCATGGTATTGCCTTGGGGCACATAAGTAAAGCAGTTGCGGGTATCGGCACCCACCGGATAGCGGCTGCCGGTTTCGTCTATCAGCTGGATGCTGCCCTGATCCGGTCGAATCAGACCCAGCAGCATTCGAAGCAGGGTGGTCTTACCCTCGCCGGAGGGGCCTACCAGCGCAATAATCTGTCCTGCGGGGGCGGTAATGTCCACATCCTCCAGTACCGTCCGCTGGGTGTTGTAGCCCACCCGAATCTGCTTCGCCTCCAGTGTGCAGCTGCCTTGAACGGTGGGGGTTTCATAGTGGGGCTCCTTGGGTAGCTCCGTCAGCTCCCGAATCCGCTCCGCTGCCACGGAGCCGGACAGGGCCGTGGGCACCAGCGACACCAGCGATGAAAAAGCACTGGACAGGCTGGCTCGTTGCTGCAAAAACAGGGTCATGGTGCCAAACAGGATATCCCCCCGCCACAGCCGCCACAGGCAGTAGGCCATGGCGCCATACTGAACGGCGGTGCCCATGGCAGTGAGCCAAATGTTGGTGCGGATGGTGAACCGATTGTAGCGCAGGACCGTGTCTCGATAGTCGTCCTGCCGCTGCTGGAGCTTGCGCTCCATCTGCTCCTCCACGCCAAAGCTTTTCAGGGTATCCATATTCCGGAAGGTTTCCGACTGAAAGGCGGACATATCGCCGCTGACCTGCCGCATTCGTTGATTATGGTGGCGCTGCTTCCGCAGTAGGCTGCGGGAGGCAAGGAACATCAGGGGCGTGCTGGCGCAGCCAATCAGCGCCATCACTGGGTCATAGTATAAAATCACGCCCAGCGTGGCCAGTACGGTGAAGCTCTGAATAATCACTCCCGGTAGCCAGCTGACGGCGCAGCTTGCCACGGTGCCAATATCGCCGGAGAACCGGTTCAGCAGCTCGCCGGTGGGGTATTTGCTCAGGGCGGACCAGTCGGAGTGTATCACCTCGGAAAAGACTTTCCCCTGCACATCCCCCAGCATATCGATGCTGAGTTTGGCGGAGAAGCGGGAGGTCAGACTCTGGAACGCCACCCCCAGCACGGCGCTAATAATGGTCAAAACGCAATACATCCCCAGCCGGCTCAAATCCATAGCGATGATGGCATCGATCATATACTTGCCCACGACACCGGCCACAAGACCCAGCGTGCTGGACAAAATGCCGAACAGGGTGTACAGCACCACGGAACCCCAGCGTCGGCGGCTGAAGCCCCATATCCATTTCCAATCGGCCCAAAGGTTTTTTAGAGTGCCATCCTTGGCCTTGTTTCGCAATGTACGAACAAATTCGGAACCACTTTTTGCCATTTTTCGGCTCCTTTCTGAAAAACAGTGTTGCATCTAGGGGGGAGTTTGTGGTATAATTTAATGGAATGTTTGGAGAGAGAGGAAACAAGATGGTTGATATTCATTGCCACATATTGCCGGACTTTGACGACGGTGCCTCCAACATGGAGGAATCTCTGGAAATGGCTCGGATGGCCTACCGTTCCGGCGTGACTGATGTTGCGGCAACGTCGCATTTTGTGGGCACTATGGAGGAGCTGAACCGGTTGCCCCAGCTTCGTCAGCGGTTCACGGAGCTGACCATGGCGCTGAAGCGGGAGGATATTCCTGTGCGGCTTCATCCCGGTGCGGAGATTCTTTGCACGCCCCAGACTCCGGAGCTGGCGCAGCTTCATAAGCTACCTACGCTGGGCAACGGCAATTATGTGCTGGCGGAGTTTTATTTTGACGAGAGCTTTGATTTTATGGATACCATGTTGTCGGATATTGCGCAGCAGGGGTATCGAGTGGTGGTAGCCCATCCGGAGCGCTATGGCGCAATTCAGCGCGATCCTCGGCTGCTGCAGCGGTGGGGGCGGCTGGGCTATGTGCTGCAGATCAATAAGGGCAGCGTCCTTGGTTCTTTCGGCAGCAGAGCAGAGAATGCGGCTTATGATATTTTGGAGCTGGGGCTGGCCCATCTGTTTGCCAGCGATGCCCACAGCTATCACCAGCGCACGCCCCATATGAGCCAGTTGCGCCACTGGGTCGAGGAGCACTGCGACCAGCGCTACGCCCAGATTCTGCTGGAGCGGAATCCCCGTCGGGTGCTTCAGGGACGGCCTATGGTGGGCATGGACTGATTTTGTTCTCCAGTATATCACAAAATTTTGGAGATTTCTACCCTGTGCGCCGAAATTACCCCTATTTACCATTTACATCCGATAAAAATATGATATACTGGTATTTGGTGCAAAAGAAAAGAAAAGGAAAGGAACACCTGACATTATGTCTAAGCTCAATAAAAAGAGTATCAATGGAAGTGTGCTTCTGCGGGTTATACTGCTGGTGATATGGGATATGCTGATGGTCAACGTGGTGGCCGTGGCAGCGCTGTATCTGCGCTGTGAACTGGCTGACACGGATATGTTTGCGGAGGGCTTTGCCGATACGCTGTTCCAATTGACGGTGCCCAATACCCTGCTGTGTGTGGGTGTATTTGCAATCATGCGGCTGTACAGTAGCCTTTGGGGCTTTGCTGGCGGCGATGAGCTATTGCGCATTGCGGTGGCCTCCTGTATCGTTATGGCTATTCAGTTGGTGGTGCTTCAAATCGCCGGTATCCGTCTGCCCCGGTTGCTGCCGGTGCTGTTTGGTATGCTGCTGTTCATCTGCATGATTTGTACCCGCTTTTCTTACCGGTTCATCCGGCGGGCTCGGCTGTGGTTTGCCAAAGAGGGCCGTCAGCGGACGATGCTGATTGGTGCCGGACAGGCCGGTGCGCTGGTGCTGCGAGAATTCCGTAACAGCAGCTTTTCCAAGAATAAGGTGGTCTGCATCATCGACGATGACCCCATGAAGCTGGGACGTCAGCTAATGGGTGTCCGTGTGGTGGGTGGCCGTGAGTACATCGAGGAGGCGGTGGAGCGCTATGGAGTGACGGAAATCATTCTGGCCATTCCTACCCTGCCTGCGCAGATTAAGAAAGAAGTTTGGGATATTTGCAGCCGCACCGGTTGCAAATTTAAGCAAATGCCCGGTATCTACCAGCTGGCCAACGGCGAGGTCAGCATTCAGGCCATTCGGGACATCGACATCGAGGATCTGCTGGAGCGGGACGTTGTGAAGGTGGACATGGGCGGCCTGGCGGATTTGATTCGGGATAACACCGTTATGGTCACCGGCGGTGGCGGCAGCATCGGCAGCGAGCTTTGCCGCCAGTTGGCCTCTTATCAGCCCAAAGAGCTGGTGATTTTTGATATCTACGAAAACAACGCCTATGCCATCGAGCTGGAGCTGAAGGCAAATTATCCGGAGTTGACCATTCATGTGCTGATTGGTTCCGTGCGGGATCGGGAGCGTATCGAATCGGTGATGCAGACCTACCGGCCCACGGTGGTCTACCACGCCGCCGCCCATAAGCATGTTCCTTTGATGGAGCGTTCCCCCTTGGAGGCCGTGAAGAACAATGTGTTCGGCACCTACAATACTGCCCGTGCGGCGGATTTGGCCGGTGTTGAGCATTTCGTTCTGATTTCCACCGATAAGGCAGTCAACCCCACCAATGTGATGGGTGCCTCCAAGCGAATCTGTGAGATGATCATCCAGTCGTTTGCGGAAACCTCCAAGACCTGCTTTGCGGCAGTGCGGTTCGGCAATGTGCTGGGCAGCAATGGCAGCGTGATTCCGCTGTTCCGTGAGCAGATCCGCAAGGGCGGCCCGGTGACTGTTACCCATCCGGAAATTACCCGGTTCTTCATGACCATCCCTGAGGCGGTTTCTCTGGTGCTGCAGGCCGGTGCCTTTGCCAAGGGTGGCGAGATTTTCGTGCTGGACATGGGCGAGCCGGTGAGAATCGACGATTTGGCCAGAAACATGATTCGCCTATCCGGCTTCCAGCCGGATGTGGATATCCCCATCGTTTATTCGGGTCTGCGCCCCGGCGAGAAGCTTTATGAGGAGCTGCTCATGGGCGAGGAGGGTCTGACCAAGACCGCCAATGACCTGATTTACGTGGGGCATAAGACTGACTTTGACAGCCAGAGGTTCTTGGACGAGCTGGAGGCGTTGGGCAGCCTGACGGAGGGTCAGGAGGCGCAGTTGCGACGGCAAATCCGGACGCTGGTACCTACCTATGCTCCTCCCGCTGAGGTGGCAAATGCTCTTTAGGAGTTACATATGAGAACAATTAAGCAAGTTTTAATTATTGCGCTGGTGGTATTGCTGGCGGCGAACATCGCCACCATCATCTATCAGGGCACCACGGATACAACGGAGCCGCCGGTGATTTCTTGTCCCGACGGGGTGCTGGAGGTGTCCGCGTCCGTTAGCGAAGCGGAGCTTTTGGCAGATGTGACCGCATCGGACGGACAGGATGGAGATTTGACGGCTCATGTGATAGTGGCCAGCATCTCCAAGCTAATCAGCGAGGATACGGCGAAGGTCACCTATTATGTCTTTGACAGTGACGATAATATGGCCTCCTATGTCCGCCGGATTCGCTACACCGATTACCGGAAGCCCCGGTTCGAGGTGAAGGAACCTCTGACCTATACGGTGTCTGAGGAGATTGAGCTGCTGAACCGTTTGGCCGCTAACGATGTGGTGGACGGCGATGTGTCTGACCAGATTCGTGTGTCTACGCTGGAGGCCACCGAGAATTCCTCCATCTATAACATCACCATTCAGGTGACCAACTCCATGGGCGACACGGCGGCGCTGACCCTTCCGGTGCTGCGGCAGGATTGGGATCCTCAGCGGCCGGAGGTGTTGCTGAGCAAATATCTGGTTTACGTGAATCAGGGAGCGGATTTTGATCCGGCAAATTATCTGGCGGTGGTGAATGTGCCCAATGGGGAAGCGGAGCTATCCGATGTCCAGATTGAAAACTGGGTGGACACTACGACGGTGGGCACTTATCGGGTCTTTTATTCCTACACCAATGAGTTTGGCAGCGGCACGGCGATTTTGACCGTGGTGGTGCAGTGAGGAGGCGCGTCGATGGACCAGAATAATCGCTCTTTTCAGTTCAGCTTCGTTTCTCCTGTGTGCCTGCTGCGAGCGCTGTTTCGCAATTTCTGGATGATTGTGGCCACAGCTTTGGTGTTCGCTATGACAACAACCTTTGCGTTGCACTGGTTTTACGTGCCTCAGTATCAGGCAACCATGACCTATGCGGTCAATTCCCGTACCACCTCAGCGCTGTCCTCCGGCAACCTGACTTCCACCCGTGAGGTGGCGGCGGTTCTGTCGGAGCTGGTGGAAACAGATTTGATGCGGGAGGGCATCAGCGCTACAGACCCCCGTCTGACGGGCTTCAGCGGCACCATTACCGCCGAGCAGGTGGGTGACAGCAACTTTATCGTGGTCAATGTGACGGCTTCTACCCCCGAGGAGGCATTTTTGGCGTTGGATGCGCTGGTGGATGTGTTCCCTGCCATGGCGGATTACATTGCTAACCGGAGTGTTCTGAATATCCTTCAGAATCCTACGGTTTCTTCCACACCCTCCAATCTGGTCAATACCACCCAGACGGCCCAAATCGCTGCGCTGGTTGGCGCGATTTTGATGATTGGTTTGCTGTGTTTCTTCTCCGTTCGGGGCGAAACCATCCAGACCCGTACCGGTGCTCGGCAGATGCTGGATGCGCCGATTCTGGCCTCGGTGAACCGTGAGTGGAAGAACCGGACGTTGAAAACTATTCTGAAAAACACAAATAAGCAGGTGCAGGTCTTTGCGCCCACCACCAGCTTTTCCTACAACGAGCAAATCAGTACCATCTGTAGCCAGCTGGAGCATGAGGCCAACGCCCGTGGACGGAAGGTATTCATGTTCACCGGTGTCGGCGAGAGCGAGGGTAAATCCACCATCGCCGGCAACGTGGCGGCGGCGCTGGCTATGAAGGGCCATAACGTGGCGCTGGTGGATGCAGACCTGCGCAAGCCCGCACTGAATCGATTTTTTGAGGATGTATACAGCTCCGAGATGCCTCTGAACAAGATGCTGGGCCGTCCCTATTCTAAGGAAAATCTCCTGAGCTGCATGATGCGTCACGAGCAGATGAGTCTGTATATGCTCTTTGCCACCTCCTACGACAGTCGTTCTGCGGAGCTAGTGTCTGGCGAAACCATGACTGCCGTGCTGGAGCAGCTACGGGTATTTGATTTCGTGATTGTGGATACGCCTCCTATGGGTATGTTCCCAGACGCGGAGATTCTGGCGGATAAGGTGGATGCGTCGCTGCTGGTGGTCCGACAGGACTATACTGCCGCCTGCGATGTCAATGATGCCATTGATGGTCTGCGCCGGTACAAATCCGATTTCCTCGGTGTCATCCTGAATGATATGCTGGAAACCTTCCGTGACCGCTATGGCTATGGCAACAAATACGGCGTCAAATATGGCGGCAGGTACGGCTATGGCAAGTATGGCTACGGAAAGAATCCGGAGTCATCGCAAAAAGGGGAAGGAGAGGTGAAGAATGGATAATAAAAGAGCGGATAAGCTGGATCTGATCAACCTGATGATCCGCTTCAAAAATTCCTTCTTTCAGCTCTGGCCTCTGATGCTGGTGATGTCGATTCTTTTCGGCGTGGGCAGTGCATTTCTTGCCCAGCGGAGCTTTGTGCCCATGTACCAGTCCAAGGCGATTTTTACCGTGGACTGCGTGTATGAACAGGACGATATTTTTGGCAATGGTGTTTATTATGACCAGTATGCCGCAGAGCAGCTGGCAGAATCCTTTCCGAAAATTTTGAACACTGCGGTGATGAGGGATTTGATTGAGGAAAAGATTCCCCGTGGGTATTCCAACGGTAATGCTACTGCCGAATCCGTTACTGACAGCAATATGCTGGTGCTGACGGTGGAGAGCAATGACCCGCAGGATGCCTATGATTACCTGTGCGCTATTATCGAGTGCTATCCGCAGGTGGCGGTGTACATGGTGGACAATCCCCAGATCAAGATCGTGGAATCTCCCACCAAGCCCACCAATCCTTTTAACGCATTCTCCCCCACAAGATCCGCTGCGAAGGGTGTCATCGTTGGTATTGTTCTGAGCTTGGGCGTGATGTTCCTGCTGGCGCTGGGCTCCCGCACTATTCAGACCGCCGACGAGCTGAAAAATACCATTAACCTGCCGATTCTGGTGGCGCTGCCCAAGGTTGCGGTGAAGAAGCGGCGGAAGGAATCCAATACGGTTATCAGCGCCGATTCCAACGCCAATATGTCCGAATCTCTGCGGGGTCTTCGTATGAAGATCAAGAAGGAGCTGGCCGATGCGGAGAAGAAGACGGTCCTGATCACCAGTACCCTAGCCGGCGAAGGCAAGACTACCGTGGCGGTGAATCTGGCCCAGTCGCTGGTGAAGGACGGCCACAAGGTCGTGGTTCTGGATGCGGACTTCCGCAATCAAAGCGTGGCGAAGTTTCTGGGCGAGAAGGCCAGCGGCGATGGTTTGATGGAATGCCTGAAGAATCCTGAGCTTTCCATTACCAAATGCATTCGCTCGACGAACAGCGGTCTGTGCTTTGTTTCTGGCCGCAGCACCGACAAGCGGCAGTACAGCATCGAGTACAAGGCTATGCGTAGAATTCTGGAGAAGCTGTCCCGGGAGTTTGACTACATCGTGCTGGACACGCCTCCCAGTGAGGTGGTTTCCGACGCCACGGCTTTGTGCCGCTACGCTGAGTGCGTGGTGTACGTTGTGCGGCAGGATTACGCCAAGCGTGGACAGGTGCTGAATGCGGTTACTGCGCTTCACCAGAAGGATGTGAACATCACCGGCTGCGTGTTCAATGGCGTGCCCCAATTCCATCGCCACTACGGCTATGGCTACCGTTCCACCTACGGCTACGGCTACGACTATGGCTACCGGAAGTACAGCTATGGCAATAAGTACGGCTACGGCAGTAAATATGGCTATGGAAGTAAGTACGGTAAGTATGGAAAATATGCCCAGCAGATGGAAGACAATCATTAATAAAAGCCCCGCTGATTGCGCATCAGCGGGGCTTCGTGTGTTCTTATAGCGATGTTGTGAGGTGAGATATCGTTTACGTTACAAAAACACTGTCATTGCGAGGAGGGCGAAGCCCGACGTGGCAATCTCCGGCTGAAATGCTACATCAATAATAAGCATTGAGGAAAGAAAATGACGTTTTGACGCTGTTTTCATTTCTGTGGGGCTGATATAGTACAAACGTTGTACCAGGAGATTGCCACGTCGCCCTTTCAGGACTCCTCGCAATGACATGATTGTTCGATTCGTCGGAGTGCCAAACGATTTTTTTCTGTCCGGTGGTTTTGTCACTGGGGAGGGGAGCGAGCGGTGTCGGCATAAAGAACTAAATATAGTAGCTTTTCTACATTTATTTGTGCTACATCTTGTGTTTCGACAGTATTTTCGTTATGGAGATGGTATTATGTTGACAAGGCAGTCGGATACAGGCGAATCACCGCGGCGGTGGCATCGTCGGCGGTATCCCCTCTGCCGTAGCGCATGACCCGTGCGACCGTATCCCCAAGGTCCTCTCCGGTCAGCTCCCCGGCGCGGCGCATGGCAGCCTCTCCGTCTACGCCGTCGCTGAGCAGTACCAGCGTTTCTCCCCGACGCAGGGACAGCTTGTCCACCGTTTCCCGAACGCCTGTGACCGACAGGCCAGGCGGTGGGCTGGCTGTCCCGATTTTTTCTGGTCCAAGGGGGGTCAGCAGATAGGAGGGAGCCGCCCCCCATTTGTATAGTGCCACCCGTCCCGTACTCAAATCCACCTGCGCCAGATCCGCTGTCACGGACCCGCCCCGACCTCGCAGAACGCACAGGCTGTTCAAGCTACGCAATGCGTATTCCGGCGGGAAGCCGGCGCTGAGCAGTCGACGGAGCATGGCTGCGGCGGTGCGACCCTCCTCGGCAGCGCCGGAGCCGGTACCCATGCCGTCGCACAGTACCACATAATAGTTTAGCTCCGTGCCCGCAAACCAAAGACACCGATCCCCATTGACACCTTCCAGTCCTGTGCTGCGCACCGCCACATCCACCTCAAAGCGCTGCTGCAGAGGGTCGGATTTTCGGGGCAGCTGGTCAGCAAGCTCCTGCAGATACTCCGACAGGAACCGATACTGCTGGGTCAGGGCGTTTCGATATTCCCGCTGACGATCTCGATCTCCTCGAATGGCCCGATACTGGTCTTGACTGCGTCGGATCTCCAGCAGAAGCCGCCCGGGCTTGCGGCAGGTGAAGGGTAAATCATCGGTGCCCAGCAGAGGGCGATGCAGCAGGGTAGTGGGCAGCTGCTCTGCCGAGGTAATGTCCCGACAGTTGTTCCGGCAGGGACAGCTGCCACAGGCCCGATCTGCTGCCCGTGACAAAATCGCCGGCTCATCAATGGGGTATTCCGGCGTTTCCAGCAGCAGCTGTTCCCCTTGAGCCAGCACCGCCGCCGTCAGCTCCAGCCGCACCTGCGCAATGCCCGTTTCTCCCCGACGGCGATGAATGGGAGTACGTCCGGGGAGGAATATCCCCAGTCCTCCGCCGATGGCCAGTGGCAGCAGCGGTGTCACATCCAGCACGCCGCACAACGCCGCAATCGGCATATATACCAGCGCGGGAGCGGCGTAGGGAGTCCATTGAGGCAGATGTGGAATCAGACGCACCAGAAATGCCAGACAGAGCACGGCGGTCATGGGCACTTGCGTCACCTGACTCAGATCCATTGCCAGCCCAGCTAGTGCTGCTGCCGGAAAAGGCGCACCGGCTGCCAACGCACCGGCTGCAATAAATCCCACGTTAAAGCTCGCCAACGGGGATACCTGTGCCAGCGCCAGCACCGCCAATGCTCCTGCCAACCAGTCTGTCACCGGATCACGCCGCTCCCGCAGGTTAGCGAATACCACAGTGGACCCAAAGGCCAGACACACCCTTAGCAGGTACATCAGAAATGGCGTGCTATCCACTTTGTATAGGAGCTGGAACAACAGCCCCGTAAAGGCCACGCTGAACGCTGCCAATGCGGGCATCAGCAGGGGTAGATGCATGGATGGCCGCCGGCTGCCAAGAGCAAGGCTGATTACCAGTCCCGCACCCGTCCATACCAGCCCCTGAGCGCCGGCACTGCCCCAGAACAGCCAGTAGCCCAGCCCGCTCCCCATGCTGATCAGCAGCGAAGGCCAGCTTCCGCCCGCGGCGCACAGCACGCTCAGTGGCAACGGTAGGGGGAGGTTGGCCAGACTGGCTCCGCTGAATATCAGGCCGCACAGGAAGTAGCCGAGGCTCTTGAATGTAATTCGCAGTTTTGGGTTCCATGCCAGCCGACGGAATATCCGCTGTCCTCTGCGGACGTAGCTGCTCAGGGACATCATCATTATGTACCACGCCTTTCTCGAATGTCATGCTATGATCCTATCACGAAAGAGGAAATTATCCTGTCGGATCAGGACAGATGCGAAAGTTTCTTGCATGATGGCAAAAAAGGGTGTATAATGGTCTGCATATGGTAGGTAAATTATCGTTTATTACAGCGGTACGCTGGTAAGCGATGATTTACCTCAGGAATGGAGGCCATGTATGGGCATTGAATTTGAGATGAAGTATTCGGCGGAGCCTGCGCAGCAGGAGGCGGTACTGGCGGCTTATCCGCTGGAATACCAGACCTTCCAGATGGAAACCACCTATTTCGACACGCCGGATTCCGCCCTGTCCCATAGGCACATTACCCTGCGTCGCCGGATGGAAAATGATGCATCGGTCTGCACCGTCAAGACCCCTGTTTCAACTTACGGACGGGGGGAATGGGAGTGCGAATGTGAGGATATTGAGCAGGCAATACCGAAGTTATGTAAACTCGGCGCCGATGAGGCGCTGCTGTCCCTGACGGCGGCGGGAGTGGTGCCGGTGTGCGGCGCCCGCTTTACCCGTCAGGCCGGCGTGGTGACCTTCCGTGAAAGCCAGCTGGAAATTGCCCTGGATCGGGGCATCCTTTCCGGCGGCGGGCAGGAGATGCCCCTGTGCGAAATCGAGGTGGAGCTGAAATCCGGTAGTCCGGAGGATGCCGTGGCATTCGGGGCGCTGCTGGCCCAACGGTTTGGGCTGGTGCCCCAGAAACGTAGCAAATTCCGCCGTGCATTGGCGCTGGCGAAGGGAGAAAATATATGAGTTTGGAGAAATTTTTTGAGAAATATGACCGGCTGGTGCTGTTCGACACGGAAACCACCGGTCTGGAATATAGTCGGGATGAAATCATCGAATTTTCTGCGGTGGTTTTGGAGCGACAGGGTGTAGTTCGGCAGTACGACGAGCTGGTGAATCTAAGCCCCGGTGGCTTTATCCCTCCGAAAATCCAGCAGCTCACCGGCATCACCGAAATGGACATTCGTGAGCGGGGGCTGCCCAAGACCCGAGTGTGTCGTGATATCGGGGAAATGATCAGCGGAAATACGCTGCTTTTGGCATATAATGCCCATTTTGACCTGAGTTTTCTTTACTATATGCTGCTGCGGGACGGAGATCCCCAGATTCTGAAGGGGAAGGATAAGCTGGATCTTTTGACGGTGTACCGTGACCGGCGGCAGTTTCCCCACCGGCTCAGCAGCGCCATCGAGGCATACGGGCTGGCGGGTAAGGTGGTCAATTCCCACCGAGCCATTGATGACGTGTTGGCCACGGTGGCGGTGATGGAGAAGATGGTGGAGGAGCGGGATGATTTACTGAATTATGTAAACCTGTTCGGATACCTGCCCCAGTTTGGCATTGACGGTCGTCCCATCGGCTCTGTTACATATAAACCCCAGCCCAGCGATATGAAAACACCATTGTATATGAAATAAATTATCGTTTATCGCACTAGCGGCGAAGCCGCATCGCTTCCCCCGAGGGGAAGCTGTCACCGCCAAAGGCGGTGACTGAAGGGGAATACGGGCAGAAACATAATAGTTTTTGTATCTTTTCAGACCTGATATTGCATTTCAGGTATCGCCATCCCCCTTCCG
>SVME01000080.1 GCA_015067605.1 Oscillospiraceae bacterium | reverse complement strand
CAAGAATTTTCGTTGGCTTAAATTCGATTTTACTCGAAACTTAAACAATTCATCAATTGTCCAAGGTGTTCATTTCGTCTTTGCGTTATTCAATTTACAAGGTACAGCCGCTCGCCGTAGCAAGCTTTCATATATTAGCACAGACGCAGTCGTTTGTCAAGAACTTTTTTCGACTTTTCTAAAAATTCTTTTTTAGCGCCGCATCGGCAATAGAGCGTATTATATGTCATTTCTCCCAAATTGTCAAGCACTAATTTTAGCAAAATGCAAAAAATTTGGAGCCTCTTTCGAGGCTCCATAAAAACTATATTATTCAACGTCCAGAATCAGGCCGTAGCCTCCATCTCCACGCTTATAAACCACAGCATAGGCGCCATTGGCATCCTCATCCCGGAACGCAAAGAAGCTATGTCCCAGCAGATTCATCTGCAAAACCGCCTCTTCTCTGCGCATAGGCTGGATGTGGAACCGCTTAACCTTAACGATGCTCAAATCCTCCTCATCCGGCTCTGGAGCGAAGGAGGTTTCCTCCACCGTGCGGGAGAAGGCATCCTGCCGCAGGCGGCGAGCCAAACGGGTCTTATTCTTGCGAATCTGGCCTTCGATGGTAGACACCGCCAAGTCGATGGACGCAAACATATCGGATGTGCTTTCCTTAGCACGGAACCATGTGCCGGCACCGCGGACGGTAAGCTCCACATTATTGCTGCCCTTTTCTACAGAGAAGACGATTAGCGCCTCCGCATTCTCCTCAAAATAACGGGCCAGCTTCATAACCTTCTTTTCGGCGTAAGCGTGGACATTACCGGGCAGCTTAACTTTTTTCTCACTGTACTGAAATTTCATATGCGGCAGCTCCTTTCGTATCACCGGTCTACCGGTGTGCTATTACTATACCACGATTTCAGCAATTCGACAAGGGGTCAGGGCACATCTTCTTCATCTAAAAGCGCAGTCATTGCCAGACTGTAGATTTCCTCCGCCTTTTGCTCCATCAGCTTCTGCAGTCGCAGGGCCTGCCGCTGATCTGGCGCCGTCAGCTCCATCGTCATCAGCGGGCCAAATTCATCGTTTAGCTTCGCCAAAACCCAATGGGTAGCATCTTCGCAGCGAATTTCCGTCTGCACGAATTTACAACGGCGCATCTGACGGTTAAAGGCATCCACCGCATCCTCTGCTCTTTGTTTGACGCTGAAGGCGATGGAATCGGCGGTCAACTCACCATTTCGGCGACCCTTATCAGTGATTTGAAAGCGGTCTGTTTCCGCCTCGAACAGGTGGCCAGAGCGTACCAGCTCCGGAATCGCCGTGCAAACGTCGAAATAGCTCAGGCAGTCATCCTGATAACAAACCTCATACAGCTCCTGCACCGTCATCGGAAACTGGGAGCGAGCCGCCACATAAAGAATCAGCACTTTCACATCCATCATATCGTGGATAAACCCCAATCGTTGCATACGTATCACCTCTTAATGTACATTATACATATATACGGATAAAAAATCAAGCACCTGCAATCCCACCCCTTCATATTCTGGCATGAAAGGGTGATGCAGATGAACGAACCGATTATCTACCCTGCCACAGACACTCCAGTTCTGCGCTGGGCAACGGATACATTGCGAAGCCACGGCATTGCCATTGCGGATGCCCCCGCCCCAAACGTCACACACCTGCTGCTGCCAATACCGACACGCACAGACTACCATCCGCTTCTCAGGGAGCTGCCCCCCAATGTAACACTCATCGGTGGAGGATTGGATGTCCCATCCATGGATTTGCTAAAGGACGAAATCTACCTTGCCAAAAACGCCATGATCACCGCCCATGTTGCGCTTACGCTGGCCGCTCAGTCGCTGCCCATCACGCTGGCAGAATGTCCGGTACTGATTCTGGGCTTTGGGCGTATTGGAAAATGCCTTGCCAGGTTACTGCAAGCCACAGGAGCCTGCGTTACCGTCGCCGCACGAAAAATCCAAGACCGAGCCATGGCGCAGGCGCTGGGATACGGCGCCGTAAACATCCAGGAACTCAGCCATATTTTGTGTCGATACCGCATTATTATGAACACCGTTCCCTACCCTGTGCTGTCTTTAGCACAGCAGACCCACTGCCGACCGGACTGCGTGAAGCTGGAGCTGGCATCCACCCCGGGCATCGAAGGCGATGCCATCCAAGCCCGTGGACTCCCCGGAAAATACGCGCCGGAAAGCTCCGGCCGACTGATAGGCCAAACCATCCTTCGCCTGCTGGCAGAAACGGAGGTTTCTCGATGAACATAGGTTTTGCCCTCTGCGGCTCCTTCTGTACATATTCTAAGGTGTTCGCGGCCATGGAGGCCGTTGCCAGCATCCACACCGTCACGCCCATATTCTCTAACGCCGCCTATACCATCGACAGCCGCTTCGGTACTGCCGCCGAGCATATCGCCTCAGCCACGGAGATATGCGGCCGTGCCCCGCTGCACACCATTCCTGATGTAGAACCCATCGGCCCCAAGGGTCTGCTGGATGCACTGATCATCGCTCCTTGCACCGGCAACACGCTGGCGAAGCTGGCCCATTCCATTGCGGATGGCCCCGTGACCATGGCAGCCAAGAGCCACCTGCGGAACGGGCGGCCGATGGTTCTGGCAGTGTCCACCAACGACGCCCTGTCCGGTGCGGCGGAAAATATCGGCAGGCTCCTGAATCGCCGCCACTACTATTTCGTTCCTTTCGGACAGGATGACCCCATCCAGAAGCCCACATCCATGGTGGCAGACTTTCACCAGCTGCTCCCCACACTGGAGTTGGCCCTCACCGGCCAACAAATCCAGCCATTGATTGTATAATTTGTCGCAGGATAATACCTTTTCGACACGCCGAAACGCCACGGGGCGAGCCCGTGGCGTTCATATTATTTACGCAAAGTACGCTTTGGCATAGTGCCCATAGACAGCCGTAGCTTCACCAAGGGCTATCCCCTGATTAGCCACGTTTTCGCAGTAACGTCCCAAGCTGTAAGAAATCACGCCCGAAGAATACGTGCCCGCATCATCAATATAAATTCCCGCAATATAGATGGTTTTATCAATATCCTTGGCGGCCAAGCCCCTCACCTCACCAATCCACGCAGTGCCATCATAGTTCATCCACATTTTCCCTGTTGCATTTTTGGAGGTCAGCTCATCCACACGAGCATAGGTATCAGCATCCCAATAGTACATCATCCCACACAAACTCGTATTCTGGGTAGGTGTAAAGTAGAAGTTGATAGCAAACGCTCCCTCAAAGGATACAGAAGGCCGAATCTCCAAATAGCCATTGTTTGAGGTAAACTCTCCAACCTTGTTAATATCCGCCGGAATCACCGCATCCAGCATGGACGCATCGTAATCCCGTACCAGCGCCCTCTGCTCCGGTGTCAAATGGGCATTCATCAGGCAGTCCGTGCGATAGCCAAACTGAAGCTGTGCCGCAGCGCCGTAGTTGAGCATCGCAACCACCAACGCCTTCGCCTCCTGTCCGTAGCTACCATTGAGAATGGTGCTGGCATAGGCCACCGCATGATAACCAGCTATCTCGCTGTAAACATAGCTGCCGTCGCTGAGCTTTGCGTATACCTTAAAATACAGGGTATCACCCAGCTTCTTGGCAGAAATCCCGTTGGAGCGAACCATGTACTGTCCCTTTGCCTCCTCATAGCTGGCAATCACGTCCACAGCCTCTACCACAGTGCCGTCCTCCAACCGTTCGTTGAAGGTAATCAAGCCCATCTCCACCACATTTTTTGTGTTTCCCGCTTCAAAATACACATTGTAGAAGATTTCGTCCTCGAATGACAGTGTAGGATATTTCAGGTTGAGCATCGGCAAATAATCCGCACTCTCCGTACCGCACATAGTACACACCCCCCGCTCAAAGCTGTGGGCAGAAGCGGCGGGTAGCTCCAGAACCGGCCACCACAGATACGCCGGATCCTCGTACTGCAAATAATAATGGCTACCATGCCCAATGGACACGACGCTGCCACTGGTTCCGGACCAACAAAAGCGATAGCTCACACACGGATTGTAAGGAATCTCCCACCGCATCTTATTCGGCACGGTCATTTTGATTTCCTGCAGCAGCTGCCCATCACCATAAATCGTTAAGTAATTGTTGCTGTACCCGTAATCTCCTCCCTCAAATTCCAGCTCGACCCACAGAGGTGCCTGTTTGTTACACAAACTGCAGGTGGTACCATTATAACTGTGATTGGCATACCAGCGAACATCCTTACCGCCGTAGGCCTGCCGAGCCTCCTCCGTCCAGGAGGAATCCAGACAGGAATAATAAATCTCCGTTTCAAGCTGACTGAAGCAGTTGACGCCCAACTCAGGCAGCGATCCATAGAACCACACCTGACGCAATCCGGAACATCTGGCAAAAGCGCTCTCCTCGATTCGGTTAACGCTTTTCGGAATGTAGATTTTCTGCAGTGATGTACAGTCCTCAAAGCAGCCACTGCTGATAACTTCCAGATTATCGGGCAGGTTGACACTGCGCAAATTGGTGCATCTATTGAACGCTCCCGAATCCATGTTCGTTAGCGTCTCCGGAAGATAAAGCGTCGTCAGCGACACGCAATCGCTAAAGGCATTTGCGCCGATGCACTCTACTTCATCCAGCTTTACTTCCTTCAAACCCTTGCACCCGATAAAGGCAGCGGAGCCTATGCTTTGAACGCCATCAAAATATATCTTTTCAATGCCGTCGCATTTCCAAAACGCACCGGAACCAACACTATCGCCGGAGCAATACACATATTCCAGATTCCTGCACCCTAGGAAAGCGTAGTCCGGTATAGACATTCCCGTCTGAATAATCTGGGTCAGCGGCGAACCGTTACAGTAGATGTCACCGGCGCTTCTGTTGAAAGGTGCAGCACTGTAGCCGTCAATCTCTACACGCAGCCAATCCCGAAGACTGCTGATATGTAATGCCTGCAAGTTATAGCAGTTGTAGAATGCGCCGAAGTTCAAATAGCTGATGCTCTTGGGCATAAACACCGTAGCCAGTCTGGTGCAGTTGGCAAAGGCATCCTCACCGATTCGTGTCACACCCTCAGGGATTCGGATTTCCTTCATCGCGCAGCCGGAAAACGCCATGTCGCCAATGGCAGTCACGCCCTCGGAAATCTCGATTGTCTTAATAGACGAGAGGATAGGGCTCCATGGTGCCTTCTCCCTTTCCGTATAATCATACATCTCTCCGATTCCGGCAATGGTCAGCTTTCCGTTTCTGTCCACAATCCACCAAATATCCGCACCGCATCGACCATTTCCTAAGGCCTCCAGTGGCTCAGTATGTCCGCAACGGTCACAGGTGTTACACACCTCCCGAATCTGCAACCGGTAGTCATGTCCCAGCGCAGTGCCCGTCGCATCAATCGTATCCTCAGCGCCGCATTTGGCACACACACCGGTTTGGGTACCGTCAGATGTGCAGGTGGCATCCTGATTATATGTATATCCCTCAAAATGATGAGTGGGATTCCAAACGATATCGCCACCGTGAGGTTCCTCCCATGCGGCAGCCCATGAACCATCCTCGCAGATGTAATCCAGCGTCGCCGACACATTGCCCAAACACATATCAGACAACGTAGGCTTCGACCCCATGAATGTCAACTTGCGCAGCCCGGTGCAATCAGCAAAGGCATATTCCCCCAAATAAGTGACACCGGTGGTAAATGTGACTTCCTCCAGCGCCGTGCAGCCACTAAATGCATACTGGGAAATATTCGTTAATGTAGAAGGAAACACCAGCTCCGTCAGACCGCAGTCTGCGAAAGCGCCGTTGGCAATGCGTACAATCCCCTCTGGAATCGTCACCTTTTTCAAATTAACACATCCGGCAAAGCAGTAATTATTCACCTGATTTCCGCCGATTTCCAGCCGGATTTCCTGAATCTGCTCCCGATAAGGATGCCACGGCCGCTGATCCAGCGTTGACTCAGTGTAAAAGCTCAAACTGCCATCGCCCAGAATGGTCAAAACTCCATCAGGCTCCAGCATCCATTGCACCCCATTGCCAGCGCTACCGGCTCCGATCACCTCCACCGGCTCACAGGCAGTGCAGACGGTACAAATATGCCACGCCTCTCCACGCCCTCCATCAATACCCACCTCATAGGTGTGGGGCAGTTTAGAGCCCACATCCATCACCGTATCGGTATAATCGCAATACAGGCACTTCGCAGTCTTGGTGCCATCAGCAGTGCAGGTAGCATCCTGATTGGACTGATACTCCCCAAAAACGTGTATATCGACCCATTCCAGTTCTCCACCCACACACTGCCATCTGGAATAGCCGCAACCATGTGGATAGTAGGCAGTGGTATACACCCTGTAGAAGCAGTAATCACCAAATCTGGGTTCCTCACCCAAAAACGTGATGCTCAGTATCTGAGACTCCATAAAAGCGTACGCACCGATTTCCCGAACCTGCGCAGGGATAACAATGTGACCCAGACTTGTGCAGTCTCTGAACGCACGTTCTCCGATATCTCTCAAGCTGTCAGGCATATGCACCTGCTCAAGACCGGTACAGCCATCAAACACAAAGCCGCCAATGGTCTGCAGGCCCTCGGACAGATACACTTCTCTCAACTTCTTGCTGTCGCTGAAGGATGCGCTCAACCACGTCACGCCCTTGCCGATGGTAACCGTCTCCAGCTCCTCAAAACCTGTGAAAGCATCCGAGCCGATATCGATGATTCCATCCTCCACAACAATATGACGAACACCTATTGCGGGATAGTTTCGTGCATCATTGCTCGAATCCTCCCACTCCCACGGATTATCAGCAGGAATCTGCCCATCGCCGCTGAACGTCAGCACGCCGTCAGAATCCAGTGTCCAAGTCACACGTCCGCCGTCGGTGGTTCCGGAATCTACAATTTCCGCAGCCTGTGCCGGAGCCTCCAGCGCACAGGCCACCAGAAGAATTGCCGCCAATGAAAGCAGCATCGTCCACAATTTCCTCATATTCAACACTCCTTATTATTTCATAGTATAAGAATCCCTCCTATCTATATAGACACCGTCCGATTCGGAAATCTTACATAAAAAAATCAACGCCGCGGGTGCAGCGTTGATTTTTTCAAACTGTCAAACAAGAAGTGTCATTCCGAGCCAGTGCGCACGCTGGCGTGGGAATCCGTCCTATTTGACGGAAAATGTGCCACAATTCTATCAAAATAGTTTACGGATTGCCACGGCCTTACGGCCTCGCAATGACAGGTTTTATGTCTTATGTAGGATCATATCTCCAAACGGAATAACGTTGGGGCGAGCGGGATACCCACAATCCACGTTTGCGGAACACCCAGCCCCGACGGTTTAAAGTCCATCCGGCTCTGCCATCCAACGTTTCGCCGGTCTCCTGATCCGACCAGATAAAAATCGTCACCGGACGGGTCAGCTCCTGCTCCAGCTTTTTGATGAAACGCCCCAGCATCGGTAACTCAAAGGGTCTGCCCAGCAGCAGGACGGAGTAGTCATTGTAGTCGATTTGAAATGCGTCACCGGAAGAAATAGAGATATTGGGGTACTTGCCGCACCATTTTTGGGCGATGCTCGCCACTTCCTCGTTCAGCTCCACCCCATGCATATGGCAACGAACACCTTGCTCTGTCAGATAGGCAAAAACTCTGGCCTTGCCGCAGCCGATATCGATAACTCTGTCATCCTCACTAAATTGCGCCCCCTGAAAGATATCCTCCAGAATCCAGTAGCGGGTAGCCTGGCTGCCGGTAGCGCCCATGGACTGGCGGAATTTGGACGGCACATATTTCGCCAACGAGAAGCCGCAAATTTTCTTATCCCGCCGTCCGTCCAACCTGTTCATGAACCACCATGACAGCCCGACCAGCTTCCGCATAAACCAAGAGCGGTACAGCTTCTCGCTAAATTTGGGTGCGGAAACTGACCGGATATCCATTTTTTCTACAACCATATTTTCCTCCATTGTTAACATAACACTATTTTTAAAAAATTTTTTAAATTTTTCTCAATTTGTTGCACATTCCGGTGCAACTATTTCTCGATTTTTCACTACGGGTGAGGGAGTACTTCCTTCAAATTTTTGAAAGGGGGATGCAAAAATGCATACCTATTATGATTCACTGTCCGCAGCCATCACTGCCGTCAATGGCGGCGCTGCGGAAACCGTCACGGCGGAAAACGCCAAGGCGGTCGTCATCACCTCCGCCGGTCAGCTGACCAAGGTCAAGCTGCTGGGGGACGCCACCGAAAGCGCCTCGGTCACCGTCCAGAACAACATCGATCTGGTTCTGAACGGCTACACCCTGCGCTTCACCGCC
>SVME01000079.1 GCA_015067605.1 Oscillospiraceae bacterium | reverse complement strand
CAGGTGCCGCCCACGTAGCTGTGGGAGGTCATGGGGATCTCCTCGGTGTAAGTGTCTGCGCACTTGGAGCAGGTGTAGGTCATTACGCCCGTGCTGGTGCAGGTGGCCTCGGTGGTGACCTGAGAGCTGTAGCTGTGCTGGCACTCCAGATACTCAGCGGTGTAGCTCAGGGTCAGCGTGCCGTCCTCGTTGACCACCAGCGTGAAGGTGACCTCGGCGTTGCCGGGGACGAACATCTTCTCGGTACCGTTGGTGACCAGTTTGCAGGAGGTATCGTCGCAGTAGCTTTCAGCCATATACCACTTGGCGTTGTCGGTGGTTTTTACAAACACATAGCTGTCGGAGGCGAAGGTGACCACCAGCTTGCCCTTGGCAAACTTGTACTGACCCATGTTCAGATAATCCTCTTCGCAGCCGTAGTTGGCGCCGTTGATGAAGCCAACCAGATAGTAGTCTACGATATAGTCGGGGTCAGCGGCGCCGCAGATGGTACATTCGCCCTTGTCGAAGCTGTGACCCGTTGCGGGAATCGCCTCGGTGTAGCTGTCGCCACACTTGGAGCAGGTGAAGGTCTTCACACCCGTGTCAGTGCAGGTAGCCTCGGTGGTGATTTTGGAGCTGTAGTCATGGCTGCACTCCAGATAATTCGCCGTGTAGCTCAGGGTGACAGAATCATCCTCGTTGACCACCAGCTTGAAGGTGACCTCGGCGTTACCGGGAACGAACATCTTCTCGTTGCCGCTGGTGACCAGCTTGCAGGAGGTATCAGCGCAGTAGCTTTCTGCCATATACCACTTGGCGTTGTCGGTGGTTTTTACAAACACATAGCTGTCAGAGGAGAAAGTGACCACCAGCTTGCCATCGACGAATTTGTAATCGCCCATGTTCTGGTGGTCTTCCTCGCAGCCGTAGTTGGCGCCATTGATGAAGCCCACCAGATAGTAGTCAACGGTTTCGGATTTGGGCGTATAGGTACTCCAGTAACCGTTGCCAAAATCCCAGCCCTCCACGTTGTAGCAGTTATTGCCATCGGTGGGCAGAGCCAAATCTGAGGTCTGGTTCCACTTGTTGTCCCAGTTGTTGGAACCATCCGCAGGATTCATTCTGCAGAAGATGACCGAGGTGAAGCCCTCGGGGACGGCGGCCTCATAAATGCCGTCGCCGTCAGCGTCGGTACAATCGACCCACGCATCGCCGTTACCATAGAAGTAAGCGGCAAAACGGGCACCGTCAGCCAACCATTCGCTGTTTGGCTTCAGGTACACGACATCTGGCGTGGCCGCAAAGGCGACCACGGGGAGCATGCTGATGACCATGCAGATCGCCAGCATCATGCTCAGCAATTTAGTGAATTTTGTTGCCATGATTTCCTCCTTAATTAATTAAAAAATGTTGAAAAATATAGCTGGAGTGCCAATATTTTCATGATTAATTATTATATCACAGGCATAAATAAAAGTCTATTGCACTCCTTACCAATAAATTTTACGAAATTTGGCCATAATTCACATGACGAAAGCATTACAGGCCAAAGCCCGCAGCATTTTCAGCTCCCGCACTGGGACGGAGGGAAACGGGGACGAAAAGTGGGCAGTGACGGGAAAACGTCACTGCCCAGGTTTTTCAGTTGATGGGATTAACGGTTTTCGGCTTCTTCGCGCTTTCCTGTGCGGAGCATGATAGTGAGCAGTGCGCCGCAGCTCAGGAACAGGATGGTGAACCACGTCTGCAGATTGGTGGTGTCACCGGTCTGAGGGATGGGGGGAATCTGCGGCGGTTCGGTGTAGTTGGAAACCCACTGGGTTTCGTAGTGGTTGGTGCCGTCAGTGGCGGTAGCCTGATTGTCGATGGTGGCAGCGCCGATGCCCCTGTTGACGGTTACCTTGAACGCAACCGTCACGGTAGACCATGCGGGAATGCCGGTGATGTTCCATACCACAGCGCCGTTTTCATACACACCGCCGTTGTCGGCAGAGCCCTCCACATAGGTGGTGTTTTCGGGGATGACATCGGTGATTTGGATGTCACCAGTCTGGCTGGAGCTGTTGGTGAAGCTGATTTTGTAAAGAAGCTGGTCGCCCTCATAGACCTTCTGGCCATCAATGCTGACGGTCACATCGGCAGGGCAGAATACATCCTTTTCAAGGGGATTTTCAACGGTGTGGTTGACCACCTCGTTGGTGTGGTAGGTGTTCACGCCGTCACGCACGATTGCCGTATTGGCAACGATGGCCTCCGTCTGATCCACACGAACATCGAAGGAAACGGTGACGCTTTCGCCCTTTGCGACATTTACGATCCAGTTGAGGTGGGTGCCTGCGTAAGTGCCATTATGGGAAGCAGAACCGTCCACATAGGAGGTGTGGTTGGGGATGGTATCCATGATATCTGCCACCACATTTTCACCGGTGTAATTGGTGTAGGTGATGAAGTAGGTCAGGATATCTCCAGCGTTGACCTTCTGGCCGTCTATTTCGGTGGTAACATTGCCTGCAAGATACACTTCCTTTTCTGTCACTTCATCAAAGGTCGCATTGGTAAAGGCAACGGCGGTGGATACGGAAGCTCCGAAACCGGAGGAAACGCCGGTGGTGATATTGGTGATTGCCGCTCGGAGCTGACCGTCACCGATGTCGCTGACCGTCACCGCAAATCGGTGCTGTGTGCGGTCGTATACCACATTCTCCACGGGATTCTCCACATCTTCCGCAATGACGAAGTAGTATGTGCCGGCGGTGCTGAAGGCTTTTTCAAAAGCGAATGCGCCATCCACATTACGGGTGGTTGCAAGCAGTGCGGCGGAGCTGCCCGTTGTGTCGAAGGAATTATCCGTGCTGTAAAGCTGGAACGCAAAGGCATTGTCTTCCGGAGTGCCGCCCGCCAGCGTCTTGGTGCCGTTGAAGGTGATCTGTGCGGGGGTGGCAATGTAGGTGTTTTCAAACTGAATATCCTCGTTGCTGATATTGGCGAAGGCGCTCAGCACGCCGTTTGTATCGACAACAGCAACCCGAACGGTAATGGGGCTTTCGACACCGTCATAACGGACACCGGACACACCGCCGGCCACCTCTTTGATGGTGTAGGTATGGATGCCGGCTTCGGTGTAGATGATGGGCAGGAAGCTAAAGCTGCCGTCTGCCCTGTTGGTAACGGTTTGCCTCCATTCGCTGCCTTCGTACAGTTCAAAGGTGAACTCTCCCTCCTTGGGGGCACGGCCGTGGAGGATTTTGGTGCCGCCCAGTGTGTATTCGGTGGGGGTCGCCTTGTAGATGTTGTGGAAGGTAACGATATCCGCAACCGCGTCTTCGAAGTAGTAGCTTGCCACCAGCTTGCCGGAGGCCATATCGTTGATCACTTCCACCACCAGATCGTAAACGGTGGAGTCGTAGTACATACCGTTGAGCATGTATTTTCCAGTTACCGGATCGTAATTAGCGCCGGCGGGGATATGCTCGACGATATCGTACTGATATTTTCCTTCGGTATCGAAGGTCAGCGCATTGTTAAAGTGAACGAAGCGGACATCGCCGTTCAGATCATTTCCGCCGGTGAGGATCGGGATGGTTCGGTCGCCGTCATTGTATACATAGAAGGCAAACTGATTTGCCTCCAGCGTCATGCCGGTCAGTTCCTTGGAAACCGAGCCGTCCAGATTTACGGAAACGTCATCGGGGTCGTAGGTATTCACGAAGGATACCGTGCCCTTGGTGGCATCCTCAGCGTCCACACTTGCCATTTCGTCGACATTCTGGGAATTGCGCTTTTCAATGTCCAGAGCGGCTGTCAGCTCACCATTGTCCTCGGTGACGGTCACGGTGATGCGGTATTCGGCATCGGAATAGCCCCAGCCGGGGGCGTTCTGGTTGACTTCCGTCAACACATAGCGGTAGATGCCGGCGGTATTATAGGTGGCGGTGAGCCGTGCCTCGCCTGCCGCATCGGAGAAAACGGAAAGCTGGGATGCGTCCGTGTTCTCCAGAGCATTCCAGTCAGCATCGGTCTGGACGGCCTTGAATTCGAAGCCTGCCTTGGAAACGGTGGCATCGCCGGACTTGTTGACAAGCTCCTTGACAATGTCAACGCTGACAGGTGCGGTATGGTAGGTGTTGTGGAAGGTGACCTCATAGGAACCGTCGGTGATGGGGCTGTTGTTCAGATCTGTAACGGCTGCCACCAGCGCTCCGCCATTGTCGGTGACGGTCACATTAAAAGTGTAGAGGGTTCGGTCGTAGGTCACGTTGGCAACATCGCCCTTGATCTCGATGACCTGATAGGCGTGGCTGCCCACCTCGGTGTAGGTGATGCCCGCCAGCACATCCTCGATGGTAAAGGTCTTGGTGCCGGATTCGTCGGCTGCATAGGCAGTTTCAGCGGTCTTTCCGTTGATGGTTTCCCATGCGGAGCCGTTCCACTTCTGGACTTCGTAGAAGAAGCTGCCGCCGTCGTGGCTGCCCTCTGCGGTGAAGATTTTGGTGCCTGCAATGTCCAGCGCCACGGAAACAGCGGAAGGGGTGTAGTGGTTCATGACCACCGCCGTTGCGCTGCCCTCTGCCGGAATTACCAGTGCGTTGTCGGTATCCGCAGCCTCGCCGGAGTGGTTTCGGGTGCGGTAGGTGACGGCGAAGTGGTCATCGGGAACAGTTTCGGTAACGGTAACGGCAGTGCCCTCCGGCAGACGGAGGATTTCCACAGTCTGTCTGGCCTTGATCTGGAATACCATATTGCCGGAAGCGTCCACGGTTACATCGTAAGGCGCAGCGTGTTCGCTGTCCTCTACGGTGAAGCTTTCGCCCGCCAGAGCGGTGCCCACGTTCACAGTGATTTCAAAGGCGGTGGCCAGCACACTGTCGGGAACGGCATGGGCACTGGTGATTTCCTTGGTGATGAAGAGGTTACCGTACTTGTTGGGGGCGTTGGTCACCGTGGCGTGGGCGAACTGTGCCATGCCGTTCAGGGCCTCGCTGACCAAAGGAACTCTGACCTTGTGGGTCTGGCTGGCAATGTAGTAGTCGCCGTTAATGATTTCGCCGATCTCACATTCGGTGCCGCCGGGGATGCCGCTGACGTACACCGTCTGACCGGCCTTAACATTCACAGTCAGAACATTGTTGCGATAAGCACTCTCGACGGTGTGGCCCTGTGCATCCACCACCACGGGGTCAGCGGCAACGCCGTTGGGGACGGTAACCGTCAGCGCATAGGTATCGTTTGCGTCACCGATGGCTTCGGTGACGGTCTTGGTCAGGGCGATGCCGGTGTCGATTTCAACTGTAAGCTTGCCGTTGTTGCCCAGCCAGACCACCACGTCGTTGTCGTTGTGCTTCGTGGCGGTTTCGTAGGTGTACTCGGGGGCGTAACGAATGGATGCGGTGTCGGTGGCGTTCTGGGTTTTTTCAACAGTCATGTTGTGCAGACGGCTGGTGCGCAGAGAACCAACGCCAAGCACCGCATAAAGCTGCGCATCGGGATTGCCGCGGGTGTAGGCGGCGATGGCGTCCGCCACCTGATTCTGGGCGATGGCCACGCCGTCGTTCAGATAGGTTTTGGCGGTGGCATCGTAGAAGGCCACGGATTCTTTCAGGTATTTCCAGTCGGTGTATACCAGATAGGTGACTTCCTCGGCTGCGTTTTCAGCGCCGGCGATGGGGCGGAAGTAGGAGACGTAGGTGTAGACCTTGTCTGTATCTGCCGCAGCCAGATAGTCCTCATAGGTCATCCATGTCAAATCGTACTTGTCCGCGTCCCAAAGGATGCCGTACTCGTCATTCTCAGGGACGGTGACGGTGCTGCCATTGGACTTATTGGTGATTTTTGTAAAGATGCCTTGATTGGTCTGATGGTAGTAGAATCTGTTGGCGTCGGAGGGCTTGAAGCCCACGTGAGCATCGCCCTTGGCGGTGCCATCGTTCATCACGCCGAACTGATTGCTATAGAAGGAAACCATTCCGGCGCTATCATCAATATAGGGATAGCCCTGAAGCTTGGAAATGTCCACCTCTCCGTTGGGCAGTAGGATATCGGAATCGACACCCACCGTGTAGTACACACGCAGGGGCGATTGCATCAGCTCAGTTATGGTGGATGTGGTCACATCGCCTACGGTTTCAGAAATAGCCTGCTCAATAATGATTGGCAGGATTTCCTGATTGATTCGGATTTCCAGCTTCTGAACGCCCTCCTCTTCGGTGACGGAAATCAGAATGTCCTCGGCGGTGTTCCAGCGTTCGTTGGTGGTGGGGTTGATGCCGGTGGCCTCGGTGACGGTGTAGCTGCCGTTGGCGTGCTTAACTACGCCGTAGGAGTTGCCGAACAGGGTCACTGCCTGGATCTCCTTGATCTGCATATGCTGGCCAATAAAGTCAACGTAAAACAGGGGCGTGTCATCCACGCCGGTGCCGCCCTCTACGGAGGTGCTGCTGGAGATGGGGTTAAAGACACCGGAAGCCAGCTCCTTGTAGATCTGCTGGAAGGTTTCGCTTAGCCGCGCATTGGAAACATCGTAGTATGTATCGGCATAATGGATGTTGGCTGCGATTTTGGCATCGGTGATCGCACCGCCAAGCTTCGGATAATTATGGTCAAAGGTCCAACTGCTGTAGGTTACGTTTTCGCCCTTAGCCCATTTCTGGAAATTTTCATAGGCTTTCTTGACTTCGGTGTTGGCGTTGCTGGCGTTGAAGCCGTTGGTACTATCCGCCGGATTCATGATTAGCCGTGCTACCACGTTGTTCGTGATGTCAACGCCGACGGTATATACGGTGGCATCCTGGCCGTAATGATTCTCAATCTTTGTCTTTGTGTAAGCGGCATTGAGCAGCGTGCTGAGATACAGGTTTCTGTCGCTTGCGCTGATGCCGTCCTTGTCCTTGTGGGTTGCAATCTCGTAGAAGCCTTCGCTGCTTGCCCGGTTGGCCTGTCCGTCAGTGAGGACGATGGCCACGGGCACACGGCCCTCGATATCCGTGGCGTTGGCCAGAATGTTGAAGCCCCTGTCAATGCCCGACTGCAGATTTGTGCCTTTGACATAGCCATTGTCCTTGCCCAGCACCTTCCGGTCGTTGTCATACGCCGTCACAACACCTGCGTCATCGGAGCCGTTGTGATAGTAGTCGGTAACCACCAGATCGATGCCGTTGGTGTATGTGGCCAGCGGCAGTACCGTTTCGCTGTCAACGTTGTAGGTGACGATGGCGATGCGGACGTTAGGGATGGTGAGCAGGTCATCCAGCAGTCCGTTCGCTGCCGCAATGGTCCGCTCCAGTCGGGTGACGCCGTTGCTGTCCACGTCATCCATGGAGGTGGAGCTGTCCAGCACCAGCACCACATCCATGGGGCCGGTGGAGCTGATGGACTCCTTGATGGTCATGGTAGAGCCAAGGGCGGAGAAGATGATTTGGAACGCCTCATCTTCCGCAAGGGCTACCTCAAAAGAGGATCCGGCATCTCCCTTGCTGTTGAGGATGGCAACGTCCCCGTCCTTGTAAACGGATTTGTCTACCCAAACTCGGCCGGCGTAGCGGTTACCGTCGCTTCCGTTTCCCATCATAGTTTCCCAGCTATGGGCTGTGCTGGGGTCTGCGACTGTCCTGATGACCGCCGTTTCCGCCAACGCAGATCTGGCTTCCGGCGTGGCAGCCTTTGCAATCAGCGGCAGATAGCTCACCAGCAGTGCCATACAAAGAAACAGGCTCAGAAATCTCTTGATGTTTTTCATTTTTAGTCCTCCTCAATCGGTTATTACATTTCGTAATCTATCCAGCCACTTTATTCTTTCTGGTTATCTGGGCAGGTGCAAATCCCCAGCAGCTCCTCGCAATGCTGATAGTGGGAGCAATCCTCGCAGGTGCTGTTATCGTCTACTTCGCCGCTGAATTTCTCGCATGGGAGTTGAATTGCGGTGACAAAGGGAATCCCATCATCAGTGTACTGGGGCTCTTTGATAAAGTTCGGATAGATTTCCATCGGCTCGGCAAACAGGGCGTGCCGGTCACATTCTTCATAAAATCCGTATCTGATTTCAAATGTGTTGCCGTGGCACTGAATCACCTTAAAAAGGTCGCCTTCCCTCGGCGCAGAAGGCTGTTCTAATGGGGTCGTAGACATCTTATTCTCCTTTCCCTATAAAAAATCTGCCATACTTTATCGGTCTGATAAAAGTATAGCAGATTCATTTGCTTTGGGGTATTACCTTGGAATGGAAAAAAAGTACAAACTTTTCGGGGGCAATGCTTCGGCTGCATATCTTTTTGGGGACGATTGGATATATCCAACCGCAGGCTGCATAACTTTTTACCCCCCCGCTGAGATATATCTCAGCGGGATGAAAAGTGTTCCTACCGCCGTAAATTATCGTTTAGCGTACTAAGCGCCGCAGGCGCTATACCTTCCCCCGAGGGTGGTGCTTCGCGCAGCGAATTAGAATTAAAATGATTGCCAGTGGCAATCATACCACTACTATTAGGTGGCCGAGCGCAAGCGAGGTCGGAAGGGGAATGGCGAAACCTGAAAACTGGCAACAGGTCTGATACAGAGCGGAAAACATAACGTTTCCGCCCGCATTCCACATCCGCCCTTCGGGCACCTTCTCCCCGGGAGAAGGGATGGCGGCTTCGCCGCTGGTGCTATAAACGATAATTTACA
>SVME01000078.1 GCA_015067605.1 Oscillospiraceae bacterium | reverse complement strand
GAAATGGTCTTTCTTCACCCGGTCGAAGAATATCTCCTTCTTGTGGTTATCCATCAGGTATTCTTCCGATGCCACAAGGAAGCCTGCCGTACCGCAAGCCGGGTCGCAGATGGTGAAATTGGGCTTCGGCTGCATCAGTTCCACCATCATCTTGATGATGTGCCGGGGCGTACGGAACTGGCCATTCAGACCGGACTGGGCGATCTTAGAAAGCAGATATTCGTAGACATCGCCGCGGATATCGCTGTCCTTCACTTTCTCCATCTGGTCATAGATTTGGTCAAGGCTGTCCACCACTTTGCTCAGCAGCAGGGGGGTTGGCAACTTGAAAATGGCATCGCTCATATACTTGGAGTAGGCGCTGTCCTTGCCGCCGCCCAAGTTTTTGATGAAGGGGAACACCCATTCCTGTATGATGGCATACATTCTGCCGGCGTCCAAATCATGGAACACAGACCATTTTAGCTGCTTGCCGTCAATCTTTCTATCCCCAACTTGTACCTCGTCGGCAAAAATGCTCTTATAGGGCAGCCCTAGCATAGCACTTTCTTTAGCACGAAGGTTGTCGGTAGTGTCCAAATCGTGGATGAACATCAGGTAAGTGATTTGCTCGATCACATCCAAGGGATTTACCAAGCCTCCTGCGGCAAACACATCCCACAAGCCGTCAATTCTGTTTTTCAGTTCGCCTGTAATCATATTAATCAATCTCCCTATTCCAAGTGTAAGAAGTGTACCGGCCGCCGCCAATCTTGATGACCTCGCCGCTCTTGACCAAGTCGTTCAAAGCTCTCTGGACAGTAGTCTGGCTGATGTCCGGGCACTGTGCCATAATCTCCGATTTTGTAATCTTTCCGAGATGGTCGTGGATGATGTCCCGGACACGGTTGGGCTTTCTTGTATTTTCTGAAACAATTTTCACACGGTCGGAGAATTCACGATAAGCCGCCAAAATCACACCCAGCAGATATGTTACGAATGGTATATAGTCATTTTCCTCTTCGTGCCACTGGACAGAACTTGCTTGCAGGTCATCGTAATAGGCACCCTTCGTGCGCTCGATCAGCTTTTCAATACTGATGTATTTACCTACATTGTATCCGGCTCGGTATAACAGAAGTAATGTCAAAAGGCGACTCATGCGACCATTACCATCATCGAAAGGGTGAATACAAAGGAAATCTAAAATGAAGACCGGAATCATCAGTAACGGATCATACTGTGCATCATTACACAAATCTGTATATGCCTGACACAGCCTATCCATGGACTCCGCAGTTTCCCATGCATGAACCGGATTGAATCGAATGTTTTTGTTTCCCACAGCATCTTCTTCGGTGATTGCGTTATCTGCCGATTTGTAATTGCCACCAATGCTCATGCCGCTAAATTTATACAAATCCCGATGGAGCTGCAGAATCATACCAGGTTTCACTGGGATGAACTGAAAGCTCTCATGAATGGTTGACAAAACATCACGATAACCAGCAATTTCTTTTTCGCTACGGTTACGGGGTGTGGTCTTATCTTTGACGATATTTCTTAAACGCTCATCGGAGGTGTAGATGCCCTCGATCCGGTTGGAGGCTTCCGTGCTTTGAATTCGAGCAATCTCAATCAGATGTGTCAGCTCATCCTCCTGCACCTTTGCGTGTTCACCCTTGTGTTCATGAATCTGCGCCAGCAGCTGCACAATCTCCGGCGTCAGGAGCTTATGATATATTTTCTCGTAGTTATAATTACGCATAAAATTACCCCACTTTAGAAGTATGTATTTATTATATGTATAATATTGTCGTTCGTCAATCTAATTTAGTCATTTTCTTGTAAATGACTAAATTAGATATCCCAGACGGTAAATTACCGTCTGGGATAGAAGTTAGGTGATGATAGACTGATAAGTACGCTCCATTTCGGTAATCAGCAGTGGCAAGTTGGTTGCGCTGACGTAGAGGATGGTAACATCATCAGGGAGTTTGCTATAGATATTTCGCATGAGTTTATGGGATGAGTGGCCGGTCCAGTAGAAAACGATGGTTTCATTGATGACAGGAAATCGTTTGAACTAGTCGTCGGTGATGAAAGACCATTTTGGGAACTTGTGGCGAAGTTTCTTAGTCATATTTGGGTGGCCGCCGAGGAACAGGACACCCTTTTCAGGGAGGGCAGACTTATTCATGGAGTTCAGCCCTCTTCTGATTTCCAGATTTGTTAGCGGCAAATCACTCGGAAATACGAAAACCGACTCTCTGGATGCACAATCCATTGCCAAACATCTCATGACGGTAGAGTACAAAACCTATCCACCATCACCTTATTGGTAGCAATATATCACGTTTCCAGCGCCTTTCGCAACTTCTCCAGCGCCCTTTTTTCAATACGGGATACATAGCTGCGGCTGATGCCGGTCATAGCAGCCACCTCCCGCTGGCGGCAGGGGGCGTGCCCACCCAGTCCATAGCGAAGCCGAATCACCTGTCGCTCCTGATTCGTCAGACAACTCTCCACCGCACGCATCAGCGCCCCCACCGACTCCCGCCGGCTGATGGTTTCTAACAAATCCTCGTCATCGCTGACCACATCCATCAGCGACAGCGCCGCCCCATCCGCTCCGGTTTCGATGTAGTCCGACAGTGAAACGTCCTGACTGGACTTGCGCTGACTCCGAAAGTGCATGAGGATTTCATTCTCCACACACCGGGCGGCGTAGGTGGCCAGACGAGCCCCTTTGGAGCCGTCGAAGGTGCTGATGCCCTTGATTAGTCCAATGGTGCCAATGGAAATCAAATCCTCCTGATCCGCTGTCTGGGCGTAGTATTTCTTCATGATATGGGCCACGAGTCGCAGGTTATGTTCGATGAGGATATTTCGAGCGTTGAGGTCACCTTGGGCGCTTTGCTGAAGGTAATATCGTTCTTCCTCTGCCGTCAGAGGCCGTGGGAAGCTACCGGTTGTCAACTGCAATGAGTACAAAATACCGCTGAGCATCAGCCATAGGCTGGCAAGCATATACGCCTCACCTCCACCCTACTCTATTCACCGCTGCTCGTCCTTTTTCCGGCATAATGTCCCTTTCCCGCATATGAATATGAACGACAATTTACGACACCGCATTACTTTTCTGTCGTTGTACAGAACGTGGTAGATATTGTCCAATGGTAGCGTGGCATTGCCTTTTGTTGCGAACACAAAAATATCCAAATGCTTCCAAATCATTACCACGACCAGTAGCGTTGCGATCACACGTCGTAACGAAAAGCGCTTGCAATTTACATAACATCAGTGTATACTGGATACCAGATTTAAACCATAGGAGTGAATGCTTATGCAGACAAATCATTACGATATTGCGGGAGCATCCCAGCAGATTCTGGCTCAGCTACGGCGGGTAGTGGTGGGCAAGGATCAGGTGCTGATTTGGACGCTAGCTGCCATTTTGGCCAGGGGTCACATCCTGCTGGAGGACATCCCCGGTGTAGGCAAGACCACCATGGCGCTTTCCTTCTCCAAAACGCTGGGGCTGGACTGCAACCGTGTCCAGTTCACCCCCGATGTGCTACCCTCCGATGTGACCGGTTACTCCGTACTGCAGCAGGCCACCGGCAGGATGGTCTATCAGCCCGGTGCGGTGCTGTGCAATCTATTTCTTGCTGACGAGCTGAACCGAGCCACCTCCCGCACCCAGTCCGCACTGCTGGAAGCCATGGAAGAGGGGCAAGTGACTGTGGACGGTGTCAGCCACCCCATCCCCCAGCCCTTCACAGTCATCGCCACCCAGAACCCCACCGGTGCCGCCGGCACTCAGCTGCTACCGGACAGCCAGATGGACCGGTTTACCATTCGCCTTTCCATGGGCTACCCCTCCGCACAGGACGAGGTGGCTATGGTACTGAACCGGCGTGAGGGCGATCCGCTGCACCAGCTCAAGCCCATCGTCAGTCGGGAAGTACTGATGGCCATGCAGCAGCAGGTGGCGGACACCTATGTGAAAAGCTCCGTGGTGCGCTATGTGGTAAACCTGATCCACGCCACACGGAACCATCCTGATATTCAGCGGGGTGCCAGCCCCCGCGCGACCTTGTCCGTTACCGCCATGGCCAAGTCCATTGCCCGCATTCAAGGACGGGACTATGTGGTGCCGGAGGATGTGCAGACGGTGTTTACTACCACCATCGCCCACCGGCTCCAGCTCTCCCCCGCCGCAGAGGCAAAGGGCATTGGAGCAGAGGCTGTGCTGCAGGACATTCTGTCCAGCGTACGCCCCCCCATCGCAAGCTGATATGGTCAGTCGTCGAATCTTTTACACCCTGCTGCTGACGGGCACCTTCTGCCTCTGCATCGCCTATCAGCGGTGGCTAGCGTGGTTTTTATTGTACGCCTTGCTGGCGTTGCCGGTATTTTCGTTGCTGATTAGCCTTCCGGCTATGATATGGGCCAAGTTCCGGCTGGCGCTGCCCAATGGCGTGCAGCGTGGGCAGCCGGTAGAACTGCAACTGGAACAAAAATGTCCTGTGCCAGTGCCCCTGTGGCGATGCAAATATCAGGTGGCGCTACCCATGACCGGACAGCACCTGAGATACAAGGACGGCAACCTGCTGCCCACGGAGCATTGCGGTGCGCTGGATATCACCGTTCGCAGAGCCGGCATTTTTGATTATCTGGGGCTGATTCGCCTTCCTCTGCGGCTGAAGCGCCGCAATCACCGATTGTTCGTCAGACCGGTGCCGGTGCCGATTCCCAATCTGCCGACCATCAATCAGACCCTGCGGCATATATGGAAGCCCAAGGCCGGCGGTGGCTTTGCGGAAAACCACGAGCTGCGGCTCTACCGCCCCGGCGACAATATCCAGCAGATCCACTGGAAGCTATCTGCCAAGACCGGTTCTCTCATCCTTCGCGAACCAATGGAGCCGGTGCGGGGAAAGGTGCTGCTGCGGATGGATTTGAAGGGCGATGCCGCACAGCTGGATACCAAGCTGGGGCAGCTGCTCTGGCTGGGGCAAAAGCTGCTGGCGCAGGATATTCATTTTGAGATCCACTGCCTGACCGGCGAAGGCGTTCACCACTGGCCAGTTTCCTCACAGGACACTCTAGACAAAGCGCTAAACGGTGTGCTGTGCCAACCCAAAACCACCACCGGCTCCCTGCTGGATCAGCCGGTTCACGCCCATTGGCAATACTTCATCGGAGGTGAGCACCATGAAGGGTGAAAAAATCGCCTCCTGCCTGATTTCATCGGCAATATGCTTTTGCATGAGCTTCGGTGCGGTAGCCTGCGTTGCCACCGGTTTGGGACTGCATATTGACCTGTCACTGCTCTGCATCGGATGCCTGCTGGGTGCGCTGGTGGCTGCGGCCGCCTATTCCGTGCGCTATGGCGGACGCATTCTGCTGGGTGCCAGCGCCCTGTATCTGCTGGGAATCCTGATTTACACCGATTTTTTTGACGGCATACTGACCCTATGCCGTGATGCCACCAGAATTTACAGCCGCGCTTACGGCATTCAGGTGCCGCAGATTCTGGAAGACAGCAACGGCACCTCGCCTCTGCTGGCGCTGCTGGTGGTTGCGGGACTGGTCAATCTGGTCACCGCATGGATCATGCTCCACCGTTTCCCCAGTGCGCTGGCCATCTTCGTGGCGATTCTTCCGGTGGCCAGTTGCTTTGTGGTCACGGATACCGTACCTACAATCTGGGCGCTGGGCATTTGGCTATTTGGCATGGCGCTGCTGGTGCTGAGCCAGTCCTGCCGAATCCGTGACCCCCACGCCGCCAACCGGCTCACCGGATTGATAACCGTTCCTCTGCTTTTGGTGCTGAGCCTTTTATTTTCCCTTGTTCCGGAGCGTGGCTTCCAGCCACCGGTGGAGCAGGCTCAATTGCAAGGTATCACCGAGTGGGCTTTGCAGCACCTGCCCTTCGTGGGGCAAACCTCCGACGGTACGCTGGTCATCAACTTCGGCGGCGACCGGAGCGACCATATGGATTTGTCCACACTGGATGACCGGAATCTCAGCGGCTCCGTGGTAGCGGAGGTGGAATCCGAACGGGGCGGAAAGCTCTATCTTCGTGGACGGGACTACGACAGCTACACCGGCACCGGCTGGGAAGCTACCGACCGCACAGAAACCTTCTCAACGCCAACGCAGACCGGCCAGCCCTACTATCTGCGAGTTCAGGTCTTTGGCAATCGGCGGCAGAAGCTGGTACCCTACTACACCGGCGAAACGCTGACAATGAAAGACGGCACCGTAGCCAGCAATGCTCGAAGCTACGAGTTTGACGTAGCCCCTCTTGATGACGACTGGGTACAGCAATGGCGTGCCAATAAATCTCAGAACGCTGACGCTCCGGACGACCGCTACCTGTCCCTTCCCGCTGATACGTTCAGCAGCGCCCAGAGCATTCTGGCGGAAATTCCAAAGCTGAACGGTGCCGACACCGTTGCGGCAGCGGAAGCCATTGGCGGCTATGTGAGCTGGAGCGCCAACTACTCCTTGCGGGTGGATCGAATGCCCTCCGGTGAGGATGATTTTGCCATCTGGTTTTTGCGCCATGCAACGCAAGGCTACTGCGTACACTTCGCCACAGCGGCCACCGTACTGCTGCGGGCGCAGGGTATCCCCGCCCGTTATGTGGAAGGCTATGCGCTGGACGTAGACGCAGGCCAAATCAACAAAATCCCCCAAAGCGCATCTCATGCATGGGTGGAATACTATGTTGAGGGCGTTGGCTGGGTGGTTCTGGATCCCACACCGGGTCTGGGACAGGATTTTGAACGTCCCGAAAAGCCCACACAGCCCTCCACCAGTCGGCCCACCTCCCGTCCCCCAAAACCTACAGATCCCCCTGCGCCAACGGAAACCAATCCCCCTACATCCACCACAAAACCGGCCCAGCCCAAGCCCTCCGACTCCACTGCCACCCAGCCCCCCTCCGGAAGCGACAACACCCCTTCCGGAACCGGCACAGGCTCCTTCCCCATCCGCAATAGCGCCGGCACGATTCCCTCTGAACCGGAGCCGGTACCTACGTTTCTTGTATGGATCTTGATTGGGCTGGCGATTTTGGTTGTGACGCTAAGCGCCGTGATGGGACAATGGTTCTTCCGGAGATTGCACCGCATACGGCAACTGCGCCATGGCAATACCAATCAGCGAGTCCTTGCCCTTCACCGGGAAGCAAAGCAGATTTGCAAGATACTCCATGCTGATATACCGGAGGATTTGCAAACACTGGCCAAAAAGGCCGCTTTCAGCCAGCACGCCCTGACCAAAGAGGAGCTGGCTACTGCCAATGATGCTTATCTTCGTTGCCACAGCCTTCTGCGGAAAGGCCGCTGGTATCAACGACTCCTTTGGCGTTTTATATTTGCTCTATATTGATAAAAACGGAGGGTTCCCGAAAGAACCCTCCGTTTTATGTCAGGGCACCTCTAAAAACTCAATTTCGAGCAGGTGCCCGTCAATTTTCCGATTGCAAGCCCAGCAGAATGTGGATTGCCGAATGCAGCTCAGGCTTGTCGCGATAGGCCTGAAGAACCTTCTGCTCCTGCTCGCTGAGTTCATTGGGTGCAAGATTGACATCCAGCAGTTGACTGGGCGATACCTCCAACGCACGACAAATACTGGCCAGTATGTCCGCGTCAGGCCGATTAAGCCCCTGTTCCCAATTGGAGATGCGGCTGTTGCTGACGCCAATCATCTGCGCCAGTTGTTTTTGGTTGATTCCTCGTCCTTCACGATACTTACGGATTCTGCTTCCAATTTCATATTTCATGTCACATCACCTCAAATAGAATTATACCGATTTATTCTGAAATTGCAACAAGAAAATCAAGTTAATCTGTAAATTTCTATTGACTTTATAGGGTTTCTGGATTATGATATTCATTATTCAGAATTTCTTGAAGGTGGAATAAAAATGTATGTGTATGAAAAGGTTCGCTTTTACATTGAATATTACGGAATCAAACAAAATGCCGTAGCAAAAAAGGCAGGCATTTCCAATGTGACCTTTAACGCAATCCTCAATGGCAAACGAAAACTATACGCCGACGACCTTCGGGCCATATGCATTGCGCTAAATGTGCCGCCCGAGATGTTTATTGACCTACGGGATACCTCCCCTTCTGAGGTTCCTTTGGAAACCTTGACCGAAGAAGAATCCGATAACCAGTGACAACGACCGCTGCATGGCAGCGGTCGTTTCGCATATGACAAATGGGACTGTCGAAAGACAGTCCCATAATCATCTTATTCGCCGACCTTGATGCGCCAGCCAAAGGTATCGGGCAGGCGGCCCAGCTGGATACCGGTGATGGTATCGTACAGCTTCAGGCTCAGCTCGCCGGTGTTGCCGTCCTGAATGGTCATGACCTCGTCCTGATAGCGCAGCTTGCCAACAGGAGAGATGACCGCAGCGGTACCGGTGCCGAAGCATTCCTCCAGAGTGCCGTTCTTCTGGGCCTCCAGCAGCTCGTCCACGGACACCTTCCGTTCCTCCACCTCGTAGCCCCAGCTCTTGCAGACCTGAATGACGGAGTTACGAGTGATACCGGGCAGAATGGAGCCGTTCAGAGCGGGCGTAACCACCTTGCCGGCAATCTTGAAGAAGATATTCATAGCGCCAACTTCCTCGATGTATTTCCGGTCCACGCCGTCCAGCCACAGAACCTGAGAGAAGCCTGCGTCGTGAGCCTTCTGCTGGGCAATCAGGCTGGCAGCGTAGTTGCCGCCGGTCTTGGCAAAGCCCATGCCGCCACGAACCGCACGAACGTACTCGTCCTCGATCCAGATGCCCACGGGAGCCAGACCGCTTTCGTAGTAGGCGCCGCTGGGGGACAGGATGACCATGAACAGGTAGGTCTTGGAGGGAGCAACGCCCAAAAACTCATCGGTGGCGATAATGAAGGGGCGG
>SVME01000077.1 GCA_015067605.1 Oscillospiraceae bacterium | reverse complement strand
GAAAACAGCGTCAAAACGTCATTTTCATTCCTCAACGCTCATTATTGATGCAGCATTTCAGCAGGAGATTGCCGCGGGCCTACGGCCCTCGCAATGACAGCGTTTTTGTAACGTAAACGATAATTTATAGTTCTTTGGCAGTCTGAAGGGCGTGTTGCGGAATGCAACACGCCCTTGTTCTTAGTTCTCCAGCATTTGCTTGAACAGCTCCATATACCGCTTAGCAGGCTTGTTCCAACTGAAGTCCTGCTCCATTGCCCGACGCTGAAGGGCACGGAAATTCTCCCGCTCCTCATTATAAAGGTGCAGCGCCCGTTTCAGAGATGCCAGGAAATCATCGCCGTTGTAGCTCTGGAAGGTGAAGCCCAGACCGCCCTCGCCGTGCTCGTCGGCAGGAGGAACCGTATCTCGCAGGCCGCCGGTAGCGTGGACCACGGGCACGGTGCCATATCGCATGGCATTCATCTGGCTCAGGCCGCAAGGCTCACTCTTGGAAGGCATCAAATAGATATCACCGCCGGCGTAAATCCGTGCCGCCAGACCCAAATCGAAGGTAATCTTCGCCGCCACCCGATCCGGAAATTCCTCCGCCAGCTGACGGAAGAATGCCTCGAAATGGGGCTCGCCGGTGCCCAGAATCAGCAGCTGCACATCCTCCTCCCACAGAAGTCGGCGGGCAATATAGCACAGCAGATCCAGTCCCTTGTGTCCGGCCAGTCGAGTGACCATGACACACAGGGGGATGTCCGGCTCCACCGGCAGTCCCACTTCCTTCTGCAGCGCCGCCTTGCAGGCGGCCTTACCCTCGATGAAGGTTTCCTTGTCGTAATTCGCCGGCAGCGCCGGATCTGTGGCAGGATTGAAGGTCTTGACATCGATGCCGTTGGTGATGCCGGTGAGCTTCCACGCCGCATTGGCAATCACGCTGTCCAGCCCGTGGGCGTAGTAGGGGTACATCAGCTCCCGTGCGTAGGTTTCGGACACGGTGGTGACCATATCCGCCGTTTCGATGGCGGCCTTCATCATGTTCACCGCACCGTTCATGTCCAGACAGCCACGCCACTCCCAAGGCAGGTACAGCACGTCGTCAAAGAAGTTGGAGCCAGCCCAGCCCTGATACTCGATGTTGTGGATGGTGAACATACAACGGGTGGTGGGGAACAGGTGGCCGTACATAGCTTTGAGGTAAGTGGGCACCAGAGCCGTCTGCCAGTCGTTGCACTGGATCACGTCCGGAATCCAGCCATGGATGGCCATGGCATCCAGACAGGCCTTGGAGAAGAAAGCGAAGCGCTCGCCATCGTCGATATCGCCGTAGATGGCACCGGGGCGGGCACCGAAGTAGTATTCGCTATCCACGAACCAGACCTCTACCCCATCGGTGCGACCTTTCAGCCGCATGATGCCGGCATAGGCCTGCCGCCAGCCAACACCCACCTCGAAATTGCCCAAATCCTCAACCTCGTAGTTGGGGTTTTCCTTGATTTTCTTATAGTAGGGCAAAATCAGAAGCACCTGATTGCCCTTGATTTTGGCCAGTGCGGAGGGCAATGCCTCCATCACGTCGCCCAGACCGCCGGATTTGCAGTAGGGTGCGCCTTCGGAGGCCAAAATGGCTATTTTCATACGGTTTCCCCCCGTTTGATGATGATGGGCGTCTGGGGTGTGCCAATCAGCTTGGAGCCGGGACGGACGGTCACGTTCTTGTCCAGAATCACATACTCCAGCAGGCAGTTTTCACCCACCACGGTATCGTTCATGATGACGCAGTTTTCCACCTCTGCCCCCTCGCAGATGGTCACCTGACGGAACAAAACGGAATTCTTCGCCTGACCGTCCAGCATACAGCCGTCGGCCACGATGCAGTTTTCGATTTCGCAGTTTTCGCCGTAGTAGCTGGGCACCCGATCCCGAACCTTGGTAAACACCGGATGGTGGAAGTGGAACAAATCTCCCCGCACCAGCGGATTGGTCAGTGCCAGAGAATTGACAAAGTACTCCTCCACGGACTCATTGAACAGGGCGATGCCGCCAAACTGGTAGACGTTAACGGTAGCGAAGCCCTTCTGCCACAGACCCATCACCAAATCCCGATCCATGTGGAACCGATCCCGTGCCACCAACTCCTTGATTTGGTGCTTCAGGAAGCTCTTGGACAGCACGAAGGTGTCCATGGAGGCCAGATAATCCGCCGGAGCGGCATAGTCCACCGCCATATCCAGAATCTCGCCTTTGGCATCCAGCTTCAGGGCCAAATCCAGCTGTTTTTCGCCGTTGGCGATGCCGGATTTGGTGACCACGGTGATGTCCTTGCCGCTTTCAACATGGGCGGCAAGAACATCGTTCAAATCCATGCTGCTGAGGATGGCGGAGTCCGCCATGACCACATATTCGTCATCGGAACCGTACTCCAGAAAATCCATAGCGGAGTAGAGATTCTCCAGCTTGCCACGGTAGCGGTCGGTGGTAGACATGGCGTAGGGAGTCAAAAATTCCAGTCCCCCCTCTCCCAGCTCCAGACCCCACTCCTCTGCGTCACCCACGTGGTTCATCAGGGATTGGTAGTTGTGGCGGGAGATGATGCCGATGTGCCGGATGCCGGCACAGGCCATATTGGAAAGATGAAAGTCAATTTGACGGTAGCGGCCGCCGAAAGGAAGGCTGGCCATGGTGCGCTTGCTGGTCAGGTCACCCATGGTGGCGTCGTTGGCGAAAATAATGCCCATTACGTTCATGGTAACCCCTCCTTACAGCATATCACCGGGCGCAAGCACGGTGTTTTCAGCAACAACAGCGCCCTTGGAGGTGACGCTGATTTTTTTCTTGTCCTGAGGGCCGTAGGCGCCGCCCACAACGGCATTGCGCTCGATGCGGCTGTTCTCGCCCAGAATGGCATGGCGGACGATGGCACCGGGGGCGATGAACACGCCGGGCATCACCACGCTGTCCTCCACCAGAGCGTCCTTGCCGATGATACAGCCAATGGAAATCACGCTGTGGCGCACAGTGCCGTAAACCTCAGAGCCCTCAGCCACGAAGGAATTGGAAATCACAGCCGACTGGTCAATATAGCTAGAGGGCAGCGCGGAATTGCGGGCGTAAATCTTGGAACGCTCGTCGCCACGGATGTTGAATTCCGGCTCCTTGCCAAGAAGCTCCATGTTGGCCTCCCACAGAGAGTCGATGGTGCCCACGTCCTTCCAGTAGCCGTCGAAGGGGTAGGCCATCATTTTGTGACCTGCGTTCAGCAATCTGGGAATGATGTTTTTGCCAAAGTCGTTGGAGGATGCGCTGTCCTCCTCGTCGGCAATCAGCGCCTCACGCAGCACCGGCCAGTTGAACACGTAGATGCCCATGGAAGCGTTGGTGGACTTGGGCTGCTTGGGTTTTTCCTCGAACTCATAGATGGAGTTGTCGGGGTTGGTGTTCAGGATGCCGAAACGGGAGGCCTCGGACAGAGGGACATTCCGCACGGCGATGGTGCAGGAGGCGTTATTTTTTTCGTGATAGGCCACCATGGCGGCGTAGTCCATCTTATAGATATGGTCGCCGGAGAGGATGACCACGTAGTTGGGGTCGTAGCGGTCGATGAAGTCGATGTTCTGGTAGATGGCGTTGGCGGTGCCCTTGTACCAGCCGGACTTCTTATCGTAGCGCTCATAGGGCGGCAACACCTGCGCCCGGGAGTGGGTCTTGTTCAGGCCCCAGGGCTGGCCGTTGCCGATATATTCATTCAACTCAAGCGGCTGATACTGGGTCAGGATGCCCACGGTATCGATGCCGGAGTTGACGCAGTTGGAAAGGGGAAAATCGATGATGCGGTATTTGCCCCCAAAGGGCACGGCAGGCTTGGCAGTCTTTTCGGTCAGAACCTTCAGGCGGCTGCCCTGACCGCCGGCCAGAAGCATAGCGATGCAGCGTTTTTTCTGAAAGTACATGGTCACAGCTCCCTTTGGTTGAGATATAAGATATGAAATATGAGATATCCCATATCCGCTTGGTAAATTATCGTTTAGCGGCGCAAGTTTGCACCGTACCAACCTTGGCTCTCCCTCTGGGAGAGCTGGCAAAAATCTCTGATTTTTGACTGAAAGGGTGTCAAAACAATGATAGGACACCCTCTCCGCCCAGTGTGCGCACTGGGCACCTCTCCCAGAGGGAGAGGCAAGGGATTGTGCGTTACTCTGCTAAACGATAATTTTCGTCACAATAACAGATAGGGAGGGGCGATGCCCCTCCCTTACGATGTTTATTACTCGGCAGCTTCCTCGACAGCCTCGGCCTTCTTGCGGCCACGGCGGTCGGGCTTCCGGGCGTAGAAGGTGATGGACATAGGCGGAATCCGGAACAGGCCGGAATGCTGATACTCCCGATAGCCGATTTCCTCAGAGGTGACCTCGTGAGGCAGCTGGTTGGTGCCGCCGTAGCGCCAGTCGTCGGAGCAGAAAATCGGCTCGTAGGTACCGGCCTTGGGTAAACCCAAACGATAATCGTCACGGCACACAGGGGTGAAGCTGAGAACGCAAATCAGCTCTTTGTTCTTCTTGGGATCGATTCGGCGGAAGGCCAGCACGCTGCTGTCACCATCGTCAGGCTGAATCCACTGGTAGCCGTTCCAGCTCAGGTCATCTGCCCACAGTTCGGAGTGCTCCTTATAGAAGTGGTTCAGCTCCTTGTAGAACAGGTTGATCTTCTGGTGCATTTCGTAGTCCAGCACAGTCCAGTCGATGTCCTTGTTGAAGTTCCACTCGGTGAACTGACCCAGCTCTGCGCCCATGAAGCTCAGCTTCTTGCCGGGATGGGCAATCTGGTAGCCACGCAGCACACGTGCACCGGCGAACTTCCAGAAGTAGTCACCGGGCATCTTGTTCAGCAGGCTGCCCTTCAGATGCACCACCTCGTCATGGGACAGGGGCAGGATATAGTTCTCGGAGAAGGCATAGGTCATGGAGAAGGTCAGCTGATTGTGCTTATACTTGCGGTAGATGGGATCCTCCTTCATGTACTTCAGGGTATCGTTCATCCAGCCCATGTTCCACTTCAGCAGGAAGCCCAGACCACCGTCGAAGTCGGGACGGGTGACCATGGGGAATGCGGTGGATTCCTCGGCGCAGGTGATGATGCCCTTACGGACGTTGAAGCAGGCCTTGTTCAGCTCACGCAGGAAGTCGATGGCCTCCAGATTCTCACGGCCACCGTAGCGGTTGGGGCGGAAGTGGGGGCGGGCGTAGTCCAGATACAGCATGGAGCTGACTGCGTCCACACGGATGCCGTCCACGTGGAACTCACGAAGCCAGTACACAGCATTGGAAATCAGGAAGCTCTTGACCTCGGGGCGACCCCAGTCGAAAATACGGGTGGTCCACTCGGCGTGCTCGTTCATCATGGGATCCTGATACTCGTAGGTGCAGCCGCCGTCGAACTCGTACAGGCCGTACTCGTCCTTGGGGAAGTGGGCGGGCACCCAGTCCAGAATCACGCCGATGCCGGCCTGATGGAGCTTATCAATCAGCATTTTCAGCTCGTCGGGGTTGCCGTAGCGGCTGGTGGGAGAATAGTAGTTGGAAACCTGATAGCCCCAGCTGGGATCGTAGGGGTACTCGGACAGAGGCATCATCTCAACGTGGGTATAGCCCATGTCCTTCAGGTAGCCGGGCAGCTGCTCTGCCATTTCGGCGTAGCTCAGGTAGCCGCCGCCGTCCCAGCGGCGACGCCAGGAGCCAAGGTGCATCTCATAAATGTTGATGGGGGATTCCAGCGGTGCCCGACGGCCCATGTTGGTCATCCAGAGGCTGTCATGCCACTTGTAGCTGTCCAGCCGGCAGATGATGCTGGAGGTGTCGGGAGCCTTGCAGGAGCGGAAGCCAACGGGGTCCATCTTGTGAACACGGCGGCCATTCCAGTGGTGGATCAGATATTTATAAGCCTGACCCTCCTGTGCGTTGGGGGACCATGCCTCCCAGATGCCCTGAGAGATCTTGGTCATGTACAGGTCCTCGCCGTTCCAGTAGTTGAAATCGCCGACCACGCTGACCGCCTGAGCATTGGGTGCCCAAACACGGAACACGAAGCCGTCTACGCCATCTCTGTTTTCGGGATGGCAGCCCAAAAACTCGTAGCACTGGGTGCTGGTACCGGTGTGGTAGTAGTACAGGAAGGTGGAAAGTTCTTCATTCATTGGTCTCAAATCCTTTCTTTGGTGGAGTTCAAGAGATCATTTTTCTCCATGCATACCATACCACATTTTTGCCAATTAGGAAAGCGTCAAAATAAATAAAAGTTTGGTCATCTTTCCGTTATTTTACACAAATTCCAAAATTATCTTAACGGAGTCAACTGGAGGAATCAACAATTTCCCCCAGGAGAAGGGCAAAATAGTGCAAATACCACAAAAACCATTGCAAACAACAATTCTTTGTGATATGATGTTTTTCAGAATACATTTTTGAAAGGTGACGATATGCTGACTCACTACCTGATTGTGTTTTTTATCTCCATGGTGCCCATTGTGGAGCTGCGTGGCGCTTTGGTTTACGCCGCAGGCTTCGATATGCCCATGGTGACCTCTTATATCATCTGCGTCATCGGCAATATGCTGCCAGTGCCGATTATCTACCTGTTCGCCCGAAAGGTTCTGGTTTGGGGTTCTGATAAGAAATTCATTGGCAAGTTTTTCCGTTTTTGCATTGATAAGGGTGAGCGTGGCGGACAGAAGCTGGTAAAAACCGCCGGTCGTGGCGGACTGTTCGTGGCGTTGATGCTGTTCGTGGGCATTCCCCTGCCCGGTACCGGTGCATGGACCGGCACTCTCGCCGCCAGCTTTTTGAACATGGGCGCAAAATCCACCGCTTTGGCGGTATCGCTGGGCGTCATCATCGCCGGCATCATTATGGGACTGGCAAGTACCGGTGTGCTTGCCGTCATCGGTCTATAAGGAGGCACAATTATGAACAACTGTCTGTTTTGTAAGATTATCGCCGGGGACATCCCCTCTACCAAGGTTTACGAGGATGAATCCGTGCTGGCTTTTCGGGATATCGCGCCCATGGCTCCCACCCACATTCTCGTGATTCCCAAGACCCACATTGGCTCTGTTGCGGAGATTTCTGCCGAGAATAGCGCCGTGGTGGCCCATATTTTTGAGGTGATTCCCCAGATTGCCAAGGCTGAGGGGCTGGAAAACGGCTACCGTGTGGTATCCAACTGCGGCGACGATGCGGGCCAAAGCGTCCACCACCTGCACTTCCACATTCTAGGCGGCAAGAAATTGTCCTTGGAAATGGCTTGACAAATCGGATTTTTGCGCTATAATAGCGTCAAATCGCAAAACAAATCAATCTTCGGGGTGCCGGACGATCCGGCTGAGATTGGGCAAAATCGTGCCCTGACCCGCGAACCTGATACGGTCAGTACCGTCGTAGGGAAAGATGCATAGATGGGATATTTTATCGCATTGCGCACCTTGGACGGGTTTGCAATGCGATAATTTTTTCAGGAACCACCGCCACAGTACGCTCACAAATTATCGTTTAGCGGCTTAAGCGCCGCAGGCGCTATACCTTCCCCCGGGGGGAAGGTGGCCGAGCGCAAGCGAGGTCGGAAGGGGAATGGCGAAATCTGAAAGCTGGTAATAAGCCTGATACAGAGAGGAAACCATAACGTTTCCGCCCGCTTTCCACTTCCGCCCCCTTCGGGGGCACCTTCTCCCCGGGAGAAGGGATTGCGGCTGCACCGCTAAACGATAATTTACGACAGAACTAGGCGGACGGTTCCGAGGAGGTAATGTTATGTCAACCAAAAGCAAATCCCATCTGCGTATCCGTGCCCTGTGCGAAGGTGCCATCATGCTGGCGCTGGCCCTTGTGGTCAACTACCTGTCGAAAATCATCTTCGCCAATATGCCCAACGGCGGCTCCGTGTCGCTGGCCATGTTCCCCATCCTGTTCTACGCCCACCGCTGGGGTCTGGGCCGTGGCTTGCTGATGGGTCTAGCCTACGGCCTGCTGGATATGCTCTTCGACGGAGGCTACGCATGGGGCTGGCAGTCGATTCTGCTGGACTACCTGCTGGCCTATATGGCACTGGGTCTGGGCGGCCTGTTTAAAGGCCGTGCATGGGGCATTTTCCCCGGCATTGTAGTGGGCTGTCTGGGCCGGTTCGCCGTCCACTTCTTCAGCGGCGTGACCATCTACAAAATCATCGTCCCCACGGCGGTGGAGGGCTTTGGCGTATTCAGCAGTCCCGCACTGTACTCGCTGGTATATAACGGAGTGTACATGGTGCCCAACACCTTGATCGCGCTGGTCATCGCCGGCGTCCTGTTCGTGCCCATGAAGAAATACTTCTCCGGTAGAGATATTCAATGACAAAAACGTGACGTATTGACGCAAATTATCGTTTAGCGTACTAGTGGCGAAGCCGCCTTGGCTCTCCCTCTGGGAGAGCTGTCACCGCCGAAGGCGGTGACTGAGAGGGTTTTCGATGCTTTATATACCCTCTCCGCCCCAGTGTGCGCACTGGGGCACCTCTCCCAGAGGGAGAGGCAAGGGATTGGACGCTACTTCGCTAAACGATAATTTAGCGTTCTTTAACAGGTGTCATCAACAATTACGCCCACCGGTTTTCACCGGTGGGCGCTGATTATTTATCGATCACAGGCGACGGGCAAGTCCCTTCATATAAGCGATGGCCAACGCCTGATCCTCAGGACTGAGGACATTGAAAAGGGACAGACATTCCTGTTGAGCCGGAGTAAAATGGGAGCTATCCGTCACATCCCCGAAGAACTGCTGAAGCGTGATGCCCAGTCCCTCACACAGTCGGTACAGAGTGGGCAGCGACGGCTGAGAGCCCTTCAGCAGCAGCGTATTGAGTGTCGAATAGGGTATACCAGTGCGCTTCGCCAGCTCGTAGTAAGACAGCTTCCGCTCCTGACACAGCTCCTTCAGCCGCTGCAATGCATCCACCATATTCTCCCCTCCTTCTGATATTTCTAAATAAATCATCGCCGCCTGCACCTGTAAATTATCGTTTAGCGCACTAGTGGCGAAGCCGCCTTGGCTCTCCCTCTGGGAGAGCTGTCACCGCCGAAGGCGGTGACTGAGAGGGTTTTCGATGCTTTATATACCCTCTCCGCCCCAGTGTGCGCACTGGGGCACCTCTCCC
>SVME01000002.1 GCA_015067605.1 Oscillospiraceae bacterium | reverse complement strand
CGTTGGAGAACTTATGGCCGGCGGCAGCAGTATTGTTGTCGGTGTAGCTGTCGCCACAGGCAGAGCAGGTATAGGTGGTGTAGCCGCCAGCGGTGCAGGTGGGGGCAGTCACCTTGGAGGTGTAGCTGTGGCTGCAAGGAGCGGTATATACGCTCCAAGTGTTGGTGGAAGAGTTATACAGGTTATTGCCGTTAGTGGGGATGGTCAAATCTTTCGACTGATTAGTGCCGTCGTTAAAGATGATGCTGGCAGCGCCGGTGGGGACCTCAAAGGAATAGATGCTACCGCTGACCAGAGTCATGGCAGAGCCGGGCCACTGACCGGTATAGTTGGTATTATTGACATCCCATGTGTAGACATTTACTTTACTCCATTTGGTGCCAGAGTTATCATAATAGATGGTCTGGGTTTTGGTTTCGCCAACATCGCCGCCGGAACCGCCGGTGGTGTAGCTGACAGTGACGGAACCGTTGGCATTCTGGGTCAGGGCGAAGGTCAGTTCCACGCCGCCGGGGACGAACATCTTCTCATCCTTTCCCTCGGAGAAGGTGCAGGTGGTATCGGTGCAGTAGCTGTCTGCCAGCAGCCACTTGCTGTTATCGCCGTTCTTGACGAACACATAACTGTCCTGAGCAAAAGTGGCCGTCAGCTTGCCGTCTACGAACTTGTAGCTACCCAAATTTTGGTAATCTTCCTCGCAGCCGTAGTTGGCACCGTTGATGTAGCCCACCAGATAGTAGTCATTGGGACTACCGGCTGGAGTCTCAGGAGTGACAATGCCGCCCTCGGCGTAGCTCAGGGTGTAGGTGCCATTGTAGTTACTCTGCAGGTACAGGGTCACGGTCTGACCGCCGGGAACACGCATCTGAGCGTTGTTGCCGCCTCCCATGGAAGCATTGTGCAGCGTGACGGTATCTTTGTACTGCTGGTCGGAAGTGGTCTGATAGTAGATGCCGTTGTAGGTGCGGACACTAATCCAGGCATCACTGCTGGACTGGAGTACCAGCTTACCGTCTTTGAAGCGGTAGTTCTCGTTGACCTCGTTGACGTTGGAGCCGTTGATGAAGCCGGTCAGATAGTAGGCGAAGGTATCCACAGGCTGCTCAACGCCACAGATTGTGCAGATGCCTTTTTCATAGTTGTGGCCCACGTTGGTGCCACAGCCACGGCAGACACCGTTATATCGATGCTCGGTATGGGTGCAGGTGCCGGTGACAGGCTGGGTCTTACCGCAGGCACAGACGCCGCTGACATATTTATGGCTGACGGTGGCACCGCAGGTAGCACACAGCCCTGCAATGTAGTGGCTGCTGTGAGAGCAGGAAGCCACATTGTAAACAACGGCGATGCCCGTGCTGCCGATGGTGCCCTTAATCTTGCCGCCGGAGACGGTGAAGGTGTTGCCAGAAATCTGATCCTTATAGGTGCCGTTCTTAATGGTATTGGCAGGCACATTGACGCTGGCACCGTTGCCGCCCACATTGACCAGAACGACACCGGAGGTGCCGCGCTCCACATAAGCGATGCTGCCGGAGCTGGCCAGGTACTCACTCTGGCCCACGAAGGTGTTATGGAACTTGTTGACCGCCGCAACAGAGGCTTCATGCCAGCCAATGTCATAGGCGACACCTAGACCATAGGGTGGCGTGAAGCCCTCCATACGGGCCAGATACAGGCTCATGGCATCGGCACGGGAAGCAACCAGGGCCCAGGTCTTGTTGATATTTTCAACGGAGACACCGCTGGAAGATTTGTTGGTATAGGTGTCGTGGGATTCAGCCCACAGAACGAGCTGATTACCACTGGCATTCTTATGGTAGCCGGAGCTGAAGGCGCTGGCGTTGCCGCCTGCAACAACATTGGAGCGCACGGTGTTGCCCCAGGAGTTGTCGGTGATGCTGAAATACTTGGTGTAAGCGCTGTCAGGCAGAGTGCCGGATTCATCGGGATGATCTAACAGTTCGCCGTAGCAGTACAGATCTAGCCCCTTGCTCTCGGCGTAATCCTCTGCACCAAAGATAACTGTGGGCCAGAAATCGCTGGCGAAGGAGGCGGCATCGTCAGGCGTTTCGATGTGCTTGACGGCATCGAAGCGGAAGCCGTCGACACCGGCATCAATCAGCTCCTTCAGGTAGTTCAGAACATAGTTCTGCACCTTCTTGCTACCAGTGTTCAGGTCAAGAACGGAATCCAAATCGTACTGGGTAATCCGCTCACGGCTGGAGTAATTGGAGCCGATACTCTGATTCTTGTTGTGCCAGCAGGAATTGTCATTGAGAATATCCGCAATAATCTCAGGAGAACGGGTGGTGCCGTTGAGCTGAGCCATGTGGTTGGCCACCACGTCCACGATGACGTAAATGCCGTACTCATGGGCAGTCTCACACAAATTCATGAATTCAGCCTTGGTACCCAGAAAGTTTACGCCGGTGTTGTCAATGGCAAAATCAGCAGGCTGATAGGCCACCCACCAGTCGGTACCGGGTGCGCCCATGGTGGGCTGCTTGGCCTTTTGGATGGGAGATACCTGAATGGCGGTATAGCCCTGAGCGGCAATTCTGGGAAGGTTTTCGATGATGTTGTTGTAGCTCCAATTCCAGCAATGGAGGGTGACACCATTCTGGATATCGGTGGCTGCGGGGGTGAGTGTAGATGCGGTGTTGATGTTGATTTCAACAGCATCCGCTTTTACGGGGACAGATACCAGCACTTGCGCTGCGATAATCGCAATGGCCAGGATCCATCCAAGCAATCTTTGGATGTTTTTCTGCATGATTCTTCCTCCTGATTTCGTAAAAATGTTGGGGATGCTACGGCATCCCCAACTGACCGCTATTCCTAATTATAACATAAAAACCAAGATAAAGCTATTACAATTATTGAAAACAGATGTAAATTTTTACTCCAATCCGCCGGCAGTCATATAATCGGCGAGCAAATCCCGGGCATATACACCTGCATCATACTCCGCAACGACGGTCAACTTGTTGGAAGCGTAGTAGGCGGAATAGGTGTCGGTGATGATATAGTAGGTGGCGTTCATGTCGATATTATTATAGACTTCAGCACCATAGTCACCATAGCTGATGAAATAGTTATCGTTGTCCGTATTCAGGAATTTCTTCCATAAATCCCGCCCCTTAACAGAACAGAGTGTCAATTGATTGTCAAAGGGGAACAGGGCTTGGAGCATTCCATAGGTCACATCGCCATAGGCAAGATATCCAGGGCTACGAACGGAAATGAATCCACCGCCAAGGACGATATCATATTCCTGCCCCCAGCGCTCGATACCGGTTTGGTAATACATATCGGCCACCAACTGACGCATTTCATCGCCGGAACGGCGTTTGCCATTGAAGCCCACCACCTGATTAGCAATCGAAATCTGGTCCTCGTATTTTTCCAGAAGCGATTCTACAATGGGGTCGTCGTCCAAGTCATCGTATTCGCTGGTGGTAACCAGCTCCGCAAGGCGCACGGAGGGAGTATTGGTTACGGTATTGATTGCGACTTCCACATGAGATATGCCGCCCTTATTGTCGCCACGGTGTTGCAGGTGGTAGACACCGTACTCGTCCTGAAGGCGGTAGCCCTGATGGGTATGACCTTCAAATACTAGGTCGATGTAGCCATCGGACAGGGAAGTGTCGTAATAAGAGGAGATTTGAGAGCCGGTGACTGGAACCACAGGACCGTTTCGGGTCTGCCCGTAGCCGTCATGGATGGTGTAGACGATGAAATCTACACCATCGTCACGAAGCCGCTGGGCCTCTGCTTTGACCAGATTTGTCAATTCTCTGCCGGTTTTAAAGTACACGTCCTGACATTTATCCACGGCGATAGAGGAATAGCAATCGCCAATGGCACCGATGATTCCGATTTGGAGGCCATCGCCCTCCACCACAACAGAGGGGGCACAGTAATCAACACGCTTATTGGTGTCTCGGTCGTAGATGTTGATGGCCAAGAAGGGAAAGTCGGCAATCTTGTGATTTTCTTTGATTGCATCGGTGCCCCAGTCGAACTCGTGGTTGCCAAGAGCCATGCCGGCGAAGTCCATTTCATTCATCCAATCTGTCACAATCTTGCCGCTGGTCAAATTGGATTCGGAAGCACCCTGCCACATATCGCCGGAGGAAATGAAAATGGCGTTTTCGTCATTCTTTTTGGCGTTTTTTAAGTAAGTAGTCAGCTCGTCTACACCGGGGTGGTTGCTGCCATCGGCAAGCTTGCCATGAAGGTCGTTGATGGCGTAAAAATCAAAATAAACAAATACCGTACTGGAACACAAATCACAGACGGTATTATTGTCGTCATCGACGTGCTGTGAGCATGTACCGGGGTTACTGGGGTGGTTTGGCACCTGTGGAGTGGTAGACGATCCGGTGGTAGGCTTTGTTGGTGAATCGGCAGGGGAATCGGGAGTAGGAGCATTTCCGCATCCACTTATCAAGAGAGATATTATCAGCAGCAGAGCGAAGATTGCTTTCAGCATGGTTTACACCTTCTATAAATGTATTTTATTTAACTAATTATACATCATGTAAGTCAATAATTCAACAGGAAATATTGGTTCCAAATTTCTGAGGCGTTACACAAAATGCACAAAAACATATTTTGGTGCTTGCGACTTTTAGTGCTATGTGTTACAATATACAAAATGCGCAGAGCTATTTGTGCAATTATTTGATCCTCGCGTTTGGGTTGATGATCAAGGTGTGAGGGAGGAGTGTTGATAATGGATTTTGATGTGATTATTATTGGTGCTGGTCCGGGTGGTATTTTTTCTGCTTATGAATTGATTAATCTGGATTCATCGCTGAAGATTGGTGTTTTTGAGGCGGGACATCCGCTGGAAAAGCGTCGTTGTCCCATTGACGGCGAAAAGGTCAAGCACTGCATTGGCTGTAAAAGCTGCTCTATTATGAGCGGATTTGGCGGAGCCGGTGCCTTTTCCGATGGAAAATACAACATCACCAATGATTTCGGCGGAACGCTGTATGAATACATCGGTAAACAGCGGGCGCTGGAGCTGATGCGTTATGTGGATGACATCAATATGCGCTTTGGCGGTGAGGGTACGAAACTCTATTCCACTGCTGGCAGTAAGTTCAAGAAGATTTGTATGCAAAATGATTTGCATCTGCTGGATGCGTCGGTTCGGCATTTGGGAACCGACATCAACTATGTTGTGCTTGGGAATTTGTATGAGAACCTGAAGGACAAGGTGACGTTTTTCTTTGACACACCGGTGGAATCCATTTCGGTGATTGAAGGTGGATATGCTGTACACTGCGCCTGTGGAATTTACACCAGTGAAAAGTGCATCGTTTCCGTGGGACGTAGCGGCAGCAAATGGATGGAGAAAATATGCAAGGAGCTGAATATCCCCACCCAGTCTAACAGAGTGGACATTGGCGTTCGTGTTGAGCTTCCGGCGGAGGTATTTTCTCATTTGACCGATGAGCTGTACGAAAGCAAAATTGTTTACCGAACTCCCAAATATGGTGATCGGGTGCGTACCTTCTGCATGAACCCCAAAGGCTCTGTGGTTAGCGAAAATACCAATGGTATTGTTACGGTGAATGGTCACAGCTACGAGGATCCGGAAAAGCAAACCCAGAACACCAATTTTGCGCTCTTGGTATCTAAACATTTCTCAGAACCCTTTAAGGATTCTACCGGTTATGCGGAGTCCATTGCACGTCTGAGCAATATGCTGGGCGGCGGCGTTATGGTGCAGCGGTTTGGCGACCTGATTCGCGGTCAGCGTAGCACTGCAAAACGCATTGAGGAGTCCTTCACAACCCCGACCATGAATGCTACGCCTGGCGATTTGAGTCTGGTGCTGCCCAAGCGGCTGCTGGACGGAATCATCGAGATGATTTATGCACTGGATAAGATTGCGCCCGGTACAGCCAATGACGATACGCTGCTTTATGGCGTTGAGGTGAAATTTTACAACATGGAAGTTGCGGTGGATGCATCCTTGCAGAGTTGCCTGAGTGGACTATATATTATCGGTGACGGCAGCGGCATCACACATTCTCTTTCTCACGCTTCTGCCAGCGGTATTCACGTTGCCAGATGTATGCTTAGTTAATAGATACGCCCCGACCGAAATGGTTGGGGCGTATTTCGATAAAACAGGAGCGGGGGACCCGCTCCTGTTTGCTAGATATGGGAATTATCCGAGGACACAACCTGCGTCGAATTCAATTTCAGAATCGCCGGAAGAGCTATGTACATAGTTCTTGATAACACCAGTGACAGTGACGGTATCGCCAACCTTAATCTTATCAGCGCCTTCGCCCTTCAGGCGGTAGCACTTCAGCTCCTTCATGCCATCGGAACCCTCGACCTCAATGGTGATGGTGATGTTCTTGTACGAGCTGTCGTAGGCGGTATTAATCTCTGTAACCTTACCGGTCAGAGTGGCGAAGTACTTCAAAGAATCGCCGCCAGCCAGTGCAAACGCCGCATCAACAATCTTTTTGGGATCGGTGGGCTTCTTCACGCCGCCGGACTTAATGTTGCTGGCAGTGCAACCGGTATCAAACTCGATGGTGCCTTTGTAATTCTTGATAGTACCCTTGACGGTGATGGTATCTCCAACACAGATATTGTTGCTCAGACCGTCGCCCTTCAGACGGTAGCACAGGATGGGCTTATCCTCGCAGCCAGCAACAGCAATCGTCAGATTCATGTTCTTGAAGGATTCGTCGTAGGGAACATCCAGCTTGACGACCTTGCCGGTGAGGGTGGCGGTGTACTTCAGCTGCTCGCCATCTTTCAGGGCGTATGCCTCTTCAACGATTTTCTTAAAGTCGGTCTGGGTTTCAACGCCGCCGGAAACGCGCTTGGTCATTTCGCAGTTGGCATCAAACTCCACCGTACCGCCGTAATTCTTCAGACGACCCTTTACAGTGATGGTATCATCCACCGTAATCTTATCAACGCCGGTACCCTTCATGCGGAAACAGACGATGGACTTACCCTCAACAGTGATAATTACACTAATGTTGCTGTGCTCGGCATCATAGGGAGTCTTAATAGAGGTGACCTTGCCGGTCAGGGTTGCGTCGTAGGCCAGCTGCTCGCCGTCCTTCAGCTTGAAAGCAGCATCAACAATCTTCTTGGGGTCGGTTTCTACCTTAACAACCTCGCCACCACCGGAAACACGCTTGGTCATTTTGCAGCCGTTGTCAAATTCGATATCGCCATAGTAGTTCTTCAGACGACCGGTAACGGTGATGGTATCACCCTTAGCAACCTTCTCAACGCCTTCGCCTTTCAGACGGTAGCAGATAATGGGCTTCTTCTCACGACCGGAAATCTGAATGGTTACAGTGATGTTCTTGTACTCGGAATCGTAGGCATCAACGACTTCCACGACCTTACCGGTCAGGGTGACATCGTAGCCCAGATCAGTGTTTTCCTTCAGTTTATAAGCAGCGTCAACAATCTTCAGAGGATCAGTTTCCTGCTTAATGGGGGCGTTACCGCCTGCGTCGCGCTTAATCAAAGTGCAACCTGCGTCAAACTCAATTTCACCATAGAAGTTCTTCAGAATGCCACTAACAGTCAGGGTATCACCAATGGCTACCTTGTCAACGCCGGGGCCCTTCAGACGGTAACACTTGATGGGCTTCTTCTCACGACCGGGGATGGTAATGGTAACGGTGATGTTGCCGTACTCGGCACTATATGCATCGTTAACCTCGGTGACCTTACCGGTCAGGGTAGCGCTGTAGGGAAGGGCGTTGCCTTCTGCCAGCTTGTAGGCGGCATCCACAATGTCAACTTCCTTATCGGGAATATTGTCGGGAGCGCCGTCACCCTTCTTGAAGCTATCCAGAGTGCAGCCGGAGGTGTACTCGATGGTGCCGTTGTAGTTGACGATGTAGCCGGTGACAGTGATGGTGTCGCCCAGCTCCAGCTTATCAGCGCCTTCGCCCTTCAAGCGGTAGACCAGGATGGGCTTTGCTTCGTAGCCATCCACAACAATGGTGACGGTGATGTTCTGATAGCCCTCATCGTAGGGGGAGTTGATGGCATAAATCATGCCGGTCAGGGTTGCGGAGTAGGGCAGTGCTTCGCCAGCGGGCAGAGCATAGGCGGCATCTACAATGGCCTTGGGATCGGTGGGCACTTCAACAGTTTCACCCTTGACAATGTTGGAAACAACACAGCCAGCATCGAATTCGATGGTGCCGTTGTAGTTTTTCAGAACGCCGGTGACGGTGATGGTGTCACCGATGGCCAAATCTTTAGCGCCTTCGCCGGTCATGCGGTAGCACTCAATGCGCTTGTCGGCCAAATCACCAATCTGAATGACAACAGTGATGTTCTGGAAGTCGGGGTCCCAGGGGGACTTAATCATCTTGATGACACCAGTCAGGGTGGAGCTGCCGTTCATAATCTCGCCCTCGGCTAGCTGGTAGGCCAACTCGACGATTTCTTCGTCGGTCATGCCAGCAGTAGCGGAGGCAACAATCTGGAAGTTGAAAGCGGCGGTCTTGGAATCGCCGGCGGGATCCTTCACGGTAGCGGTAGCAATGAACGTAACATCGGTCTCGGGGGTTTCGTTGATGTCCAGCAGGACGTGATTTTCCTTGGAGGATTCGCCAATCTTGGCGGCGTCAGAGGAGCCCTCGGTGACGGACACAGTCCATTCGACGGTGTAGCTGACACGGCCAACAACAACCACGGACAGCAGGTCGATGTCGTTGGAAAGGACCTGCACTTTACCCTTGCTGGCTTCGGGGTACTGATTCTCCAAGAAAGCAATGGCGCTGGGGATGTCGCTTTCTTCTGCGGTATTATCGTCGGAGGTGTTGCCGGAGGTGGGCTTGGTGGTTTCCTTACCACTATCCTTGGCTTCTTCGTTATTACATCCGACAAAGACGGACAAACAAATAGCCAGCAGCAACAGAAGGGAAATTATTCTTTTCATATCATACTTCCTTTCTAATTATTCCTGAACGGTGATTGCGTCGGCATTGAACACCTTAATCTGATAGCTGCCGCTGAAATAATCCACTACGCCGGTGACGTTGATGGTCTTATAGCGGTAGTCGGCAGCGGAAATCATTTCACCGTTTTCGTCATAAAGCACGGCGGTACGCACATCGATTTCTACACCGCCTTCGGCAATACAGGTCAGGGTCATAGCGCCATCGCTGTCGCCGCCGTTGTTGGTAGTGTAGATTTCGCTGACGTACAGATTCTCCATGGAAATGGTGGTGCTCATGCAAAGATCTGCATACTTAAAGGTCTTGGTTTCGGTTTCTTCGCCGGAAATGTCCGACAGTACTTCCACTTCCACAGTGCCATTGGCAAAGAGGTCAGGGGCAGTCAGACGGTTACCGGCCTCGTGACCAGAGCTGAGCATAACGGTATTGGTGGGGTCGTCAGGCTTGAATTCACGGTAGCTGACATCGGAAATCTGCCATGTACCGCCGGCTTCGTAATACTGGACGGAGCCGACCACACGAACCATATTACCAACCTTCAGGTTGTTCAGCAGTTCGCCTGTCTCAAAGCCATAGTACACAGAAACGCCATAGTACATATCGGTTTCTGCATCATAGCTTTCTACGTAAACGGAGTTGTTGAAGTTGTTGGTCACAACGCCTTCGAAGGCAACGGTGGTATTTTCATAGAGAGCGATGTTGGTGCGCAGACCTTTTAGGTCGATTTCGTAGGCATCGCCGTAGTAGAAGTCCGGGTCGTCCTCGTTGGAGAACACATGGAGCTTCTGAGCCTTGGCCTGCTGGAAAGCGTCGGTGGCCACTTGGCCATAGCGCTCAGCAACCGTGCCACAAGAGATGGAAAGACCGTTCTGAATCAACTCCAGATTCAGGCAACGATAATCGTTGCCGTCGGCGGGCTTATACCAAACCCAGACCAGATAACGACCGCCGGTGGAGTCAGCATTCCACTTGCCATCGTTGGATTCGATGATGATGGAGCTGGCGCTTTTCAGCTTTTCCTTGGTGAAGTTGGAGGCTTTTTTGCCCCACTCCTCAATCTTGCCGGTGGACTCGGGGGTGTTGACGCACAGGTAACGGGCCTTCAAAACGCCGTTATCGCTGACATCGTGGGGAACGTTGAAGTGGGTGGTATCTCCGTCGATGTAGCTGCGGACGGTAACCTCCAGCTTCAGAGTGTCGGAGTTCATGTCCAGCTTGGTCTGGGCCACATAGTCAACGTTTTCAGGAATTGTATTCTTGTCGCCATTGCCGGACGCAGTAGTAGCGTCAGGAGTTTCCTCCTGCTGGCAGCCGGTAAAACAACCGGCTGCCAGACAGAGGACTAAAATTAGAGCAAAAATTCTTTTAATTTTCATGGCATTAATATTCACACTCTTCAATTGCTTCCTTGAAAGCCTGATCGATGAAGTCATCCAGAGAACCGGAGGGCTTACCACTCAGACACTTCAGCAGCAGAGAGCCAGCCTCGGAACGGGCGGTGGAGGAGCCATCGAAAGCAGGGGAAACAAAGTAGTTGTCACGACCCTCGATACCAATCTGTACGCACTTGGCGACCAGATACTCGTAACCGTTGCCCTTTGCCAGCCACTTGGCGTAGGCTTCGTTTTCGGTGACGGACTTCAGCACGGGCATATAGCCGGACTCCATGGAGAACTCGGCCTGGAAATCAACATTGGTGCACAGGAACTTGACGAACAGCCAGGATGCAACGATTTCCTGATTAGTGGTGTCAGCGCCCTGCAGGATACACAGGCTGGGACCTTGAGAAATGGTTTTCTGATTGTTGGCATCGGCCTGAGGGATAGGAGCAACACCGACTTCGAAGGCAAAGCTGCCGTCGCTGGTATCGTTGTTGGACATCTGGTAGGATGCACCGCCGGAGGAGCCGACACACATATAGCAGCGGGTATCGGTGGTCTCGACGAACAGGTTGGAGGTATAGCTGCCGTACAGCTCCTGGGTGGTGAAGTAACCCTTCTGGTAGTACTCGCGCAGTTCCTTCACCATTGCCTTGTTGGCATCGTTGTTGAACAGGAATTTGCCGCCGTCCTCAGCGCTGGTGAAGCCGGTCTGGTTCTGCTCACACAGGGTGATGAACCAGTTGTCCTCAGCATCGTAGCCCAGAGGATAGCACTCGGAATCAATGGCTTTAATCTTGGCGCAGACATCCCACATCTCGTCCCAAGTGGTGGGGACGGTCAGGTTATTGGCTTCGAAGAAGGTCTTGTCGTAGTACAGAACCTCGGTGGATTTGCTCAGAGGCATGGTGTACATCTTGCCATCGCCATATACGGTGCCTTCGTTGTAGTAGCTCTCGATGAAGTCGGCCTTCTCTTCGTTGGTCAGGCCGATAATCATACCGGTGTCGCCGATGGCAACGTCGCTTTCAATCAGGGTGTCCAGCACGATGACGGACTTAGCAATGTTGTAGGTAGCAACGTGGTCGGGGTAGCAGTAAGCGATGTTGGGCTGCTTGCCGCCGGCAATCTCAGTGTTAATCTGGCCGTTGATATCAGCCCAGCCACCAGCGGACTGGTGGGTGATGTGGATATTGGGGTAAATTTTGTTGAACTCCTTGATATAGGTGTCAAGGATGCCCTGCAGCTTGGCGCCCATGGTATGGGTGAAGGTGATGTTTACCTCTTCATCCATGCTAAAAGTAATGTCCTCTTTTGCAATTACGTTGGTGGTATTACCGGTTTGCTTCTTAGAGCAGCCAGTCATCGCGACGACGCTCAGCAGCATTACCAGAACCAGCAGGAGGGAAATGATTTTCTTGCTCATAACGATTTCGTCCTTTCTTGTTTTTGATATATCAGGCGATGGTTCGCCAGTTATCCCTTGATGCCGCTACGGCTGACGCCGGACATGATATACTTTCTCAGGAACAGGAACACCATGAACAGGGGAGCGGAAACGATTGCAACCGCAGCCATCTGCACAGGGAAGTTAACCTGTCCGCTGGTGTCCGAGAAGGCATTACGCAGACCGTTGGTAATCAGCTGGTATTCCTTATGGGACTTGGTGATCAGGTTGGGCCAGATATAGGAGTTCCATGCGCCCATCATCTTCAGAATGGTGATGGAAATCAACGTGGGCATGGACAGAGGAATCATAACCTTCCACAGATACTTCAAATCTGACGTACCATCGACCTTGGCGGCCAGATATAGCTCGTTGGGAATCTGCATGAAATTCTGACGCAGAAGGTAGATATAGAAAATGCTTACAAGGAAGGGGATAATCAACGCACCCCAGATGTCCATGGGGGCGAATTCAATGATATTCCCGCCAATGTCCATCTGCCAAGGCTCCATCAAACTGGTGACGGTGATGTAGTTGGTGATGGTGAACATTTCGCCGGGGAGCATCATGGTGGCCATCAGGGCACCAAAGAGCAGATTTTTACCCTTGAACTCCAGACGGGCAAAGGCAAAGGCGCTCAGGACGGTAATGACCAGACTCAGAAGGGTGGATACTACGCCAACGTACAGGGTGTTCATAAACAGTGTGCCAAGGCTTGCGGTGTCGAAAGCGGTGGCGTAGTTTTCAAACATCAACTGCTTGGGCCAGAAGGTGGGGACAGCCTGACGGTATTCCGCTAGGGTCTTCAGGGAGGAGATAATCATCCAATAGAAGGGGAACAGAACAATCAGCGCCATGATGCACAGGAACAGATAGGTGCCCGCCTTTACAAGAAACTGACCAATCTTTTGACCGGTGGATATCTTTTGGATATCACGGGCCTGCATAACATTCATATTTTGATTATTAGCCATACATGGTCACCTCTCAATAATGAACGCGCTTCTTGATGACCTGATTATTAATCGTGGTAACAACAAGAATAATACCGAACAGAATCAGCGCTGCCGCACTGGCAAGACCCTGTCTGCTGTCGGCCATGGAGGAGTAGATGTATCCAACCATGGTGTTCAAACGGCCGGCATCGTCTGCAGGTCCCATTTTGTCGCCAAATATACCGATGATGCTGGAGTATTCCTTGAAGCCACCGATGAAGCCGGTGATGATAACATAGGCCAGCATGGGGGACAGCAGCGGTACGGTGATTTTGGTGAATACTCTTCTGCGGGGGGTGCCATCGACCTTAGCCGCATCATAGTACTGCTTGTTGATGCTCTGGAGGCCGCCCAGCAAAATCAAAATCTTGAAGGGGAGGGCGTTCCATACAATATAAATAATCATGACTGCCATGTTTGCTACGTAGGAGGAGCCAGGGTTCATCCAGTTGATTGGCTCGCCCCCGAAAAACATGACAACGTTGTTTATGATACCCCAAGTATCTGGCACACCCTCGGGTTTCAGGCCGACAATATTAAACATTGCGGCGAAGACCATGCCGATGGCGATGGAGTTGGTAACATAGGGCAGGAAGAAGATGGTCTGCAGAATCTTTTGCAGGGGCTTGATGGAGTTCAGAGCCACGGCAATCAGCAGAGCCAGAATCGTAGAAATCGGAACAGTGGTGACACAGAGCAGAATGGTATTCTGAAGACAAATCTTAAAGTCGCTGTATTCTATGACCTTCTGGAAGTTTTCAACGCCCCAAGAGTATTCCACCTGAGCGATACTGCCAAGAGATCTGTAACCATTCTGGAATGCCATCGCAACGGTATTGAAAATGGGCCATACGGTAAAGATGAGCAGCAATACGATGGCTGGTGCCAAGTATAGCCATGCTTTCCAGTGCTGTTTACTATCTACCATAATTATTTCACCTCGAATTGAATCCGTTCCTCGGTTTCGCTGTTGAACAGGAACACCTTATGAGGCTTGAGGTTGTAGCGGACGGTAGCGGAGGATGTATCGATACGGTTGTCTGCATTGATGATGGAGCGGACAACGGGGTTGACAGAGGCGGCGTGCGTGGATACGATGCTTACATCACGCCCCATGACCTCTACATTGTTCAGACCGCAGGTAAGGGCACCGTTGTTGGAAAGCTCAAAGCCCTCGGGACGGATGCCAACAATAACAGGCTGGTCGGCAACGCCGGGGACATCCAGAACGGCTTCCTCGCCCAGATACAGCTTACCGTTTTGGACGGAGCCGGTGAACACATTGATGGGGGGAGTGCCCAAGAATTTAGCGACGAACAGGTTGCTGGGGTTGTCGTAAACCTCCTGAGGCTGGCCAATCTGCTGCACAACACCCAGCTTCATAACCACAATCAAATCGGAGATGGACATGGCCTCTTCCTGATCGTGGGTAACAAAAACGGTGGTGATACCGGTTTCCTTCTGGATACGACGAATCTCCTCACGGGTCTGCAGACGCAGGCGAGCGTCCAGATTGGACAAAGGCTCGTCCAGTAGCAACACACGGGGCATCTTAACCAGCGCGCGGGCAATGGCCACACGTTGCTGCTGACCGCCGGACAGCTCGCTGGGCTTACGCTCCATCAGCTCGTCGATTTGAACCAGAGCGGCAGCGTGGTGGGCACGTTCCAGCATTTCGTTTTTGGGCAGCTTATCCTTGCCTTTCAGGTTTTGCAGAGGGAACAGGATGTTCTGCTTGACGGTCATGTGGGGGTACAGCGCATAGTTCTGGAACACTAGACCAATGCCGCGATTTTCGGTGGACAGCTCCGTGACATCGTCCTCACCGAAGAAGATTTTGCCGCTGGTGGGCTTCTGCAGTCCGCTAATCATGTACAGCGTAGTGCTCTTGCCGCAGCCGGAGGGGCCCAGCAAGCCAATCAGCTTACCGTCCGGAATCTCAAAGGTGAAGTTGTTGACCGCAACGACCTCTTTGCCGGATTTTTTGTCCCGGCTGGGAAAAATTTTTGTCAGATTTTCCAATACTACTTTCATACTGATTCCCTTCCAAAATTTTTATTTGTAATTTGAGCGGGCCGCTTGCTCCGCATGGATTTTTGCTTTATACGCAATCAGGTCTTGGGTGGTCCGGAATACCATTTGGCTTGCAAGGTCTACGGCAACCGTTCCGGCCATCTTATCGTGAATCATGGAGTTTGTAGGGGTGACGATGAGCAGAATGATTTGAGCAAGTACAATCGCACCGATGATAAACACACCAATGGCGCCCACCGGCATTCCGACGAACATCATCAGAATCAGATACACCGGAATCATCAACTCAATGGTGTACTTGCCGAGAATGGATCGGACGAACAGCTGCAATGTGGTCAACTGGACACTGTCCACCCGGATAAGACCGATGCTGAATATCTTCTTGCCGACGGTCTGGCCGTTTTTCAGGATGAGCGGGATGAAAAACTCAAGCACTGCTACGGCCAGTAGTATGCTGAAGGTAATGCTCAGCAAAATGATGTTGTACAGAAGATTGAAGGTCTGCTGTACAGCAGGGTCAGCGTTGCAAGCCTTACTGGCGGCATCATAATTCGCACGCTCCGCTTCGGAAAGTGCATCGTACTGTTCCTGCGTGATATCAAAGCTGACACCATACGCCTGTTCGTACTGACGCTTGCTATCTAAAAGCTTTGCGCTGTTGCCATCGTAATCCATCGCACTGGTCAGCAACCATGCAAAGCCTACGGCTAGTATACATAGCAGGATTCCGTCGAAAATTCCGGCGGCGACTCGCTTGAGAAGGCTTGCCTTTTGTATGTCTGTTATCATCGGCATCCACTCCTTTTTGCAATGCGCATAATCTCTGTCCAGATATTATAGCATATTCTTTGTCAAATTTCCACAAAAATTTATCTGATATGGCAACATTCTATATTTTGAACAATTTTAGCTGTCTGCATACGGCGTACTAACCAATTAGCTATTTTCCGCAATGCGGGAAAAGCTGATGTCCAGCCGTCTGCATATCTGCTCTACCGTCTGGCTGCGACTGTGATGGCGAATCACATAATCGCATATCTGGGCGTTTTTGGTTTCTGCCTCGATGGAAAGCAAGCGATTGACCTTATCAGCTGTTACCGAATCCTTTTCCAAAATGGAGGTCAGCAGTGACCGTTTGTCCCGCTTGATATATATGGTTATCACATGGTCGAAGTGGGTTTTCATGGCCATGGCACCACAGATGTCCATGACAGTTAAAACGTGTTTTCCGCTGGATAAGATTCGCTCCACATCGCTTTTCTTCGAGCCGTAGGAATGGTTGGCATAGGTAGTTGACTCGAACATCTGGCCGGATTCACACATGGCGTGAAAGTCGGCCTCCGGCACATAATGGTACCAGCCATCCTGCTGTGCCGGAGCGTTTTTATCGGTGGTATAGCTAATCAGCTTTTCAAAGCAATCCGTTCTTTCCAGCAAGCCACGGGCCACGTCGTTCTTTCCGCTGCCGGAGGGGCCAACCAGTACTACGATACTGGGTTCACACAGAATCAGTTTTTCTGGCTTGATGCTGTAGCTGTCTGCGATGATTTCAACTAATTTCAAGAATTCATCGTAGGTATTCACCGCCAGAATGCCCGTTGCCTCTCGGTTCCACGGGCGGCGCATCAGAATGGGGTAGGCGGCATTGGAATTGAGGATGTTGTGCATTCCATCGTCAAATAGGATGTCCACATCGATTTTATCTTTACGGGAGCCCATCAGAATATGATCCGACGGAATCTCCGGAAATTGCTCTAGAATTCGCTGGAACCGGATGCTCATATACTGGGGCCAGACGGCGGTGGAAACGAATACCTCCGTCATCTGGGACAGTTTCTGGACGAATTCTCTTGCTCCCTTGATTGCTGGCTGGTTTTTGAAGAATTCGGGGTCGTTCATGAATTCAAAAATCACGTCCGCACGAGTGCCCAGCTTTCCCCATCGGTCTACCTCGTAGATGCTGAGCGGTGGGTCGAATTTGTATTTTTCATTGGCCAGCCGGATGGCGTAGGGGACGCACTCCAGCAGCAAATCATCGATGTCCAGCGCGGTGGATAATCGAAAGCTTCTGTGCATAGCAACTCCTTTATTTTTGTTCGGTGAGTTTGCGGAAGATATCCATGTGGGTGCGGACGATTGTCAGCGGTGTGATGGAGATATAGCCTTCCATGACAGCGTCCGTATCCAGCGTCAAATCACCGGAGGGAACAAAGACACATTTGCCGCAGGGGGTGCAAAGCCCGTCATTGATATGGAAATCGTCGGAGTAATAGGCCCCGCCCTGACGGGTAATCAGGATGCTTTTTGGCTCCGGAGGAATATTGATATTGTAGAGGCTGTGGATATCCATCAGCCGGTTTTGGCGGATATATTCCAATATTTGATCCAGATGGGTTACGGCCTGCTCATAATAGCCGGGGCTGGTGGAGAAAGCAACCGCCGGTATGCCCAGCAGCGCTGCTTCGAAAATAGCTGCTACCGTACCGGAGTACATCACATCCGTACCGATATTGAAGCCACGGTTGATGCCGGAAATGACTAGGTCAAATTCAAGACCTAAGCCAAACAGCGCATAGCGAACGCAATCGGCAGGGGAGGAATCTACTGTGTGAACGGTGATGCCGGGGGAAAGCTCCCGCTGACCAACCGTGAAGGGCTTGTGCAGCTCGATGCTGTGGCTTTTCCCGCTCTGCTCAAAGGCTGGAACAACGGTGGTTACTTCTCCCAGCTGCTGACACCAGCGAATCAGCGGCAGCAGCTGGCTGGCGGAAACGCTGTCGTCATTGGTTATCAGTATTCTCATAGCCAATCCTCGTGGGTCTGCTTATACTCCTTGACCAGAGCGTCGGCATCACGCAGAAGAGCATTCATTTCTTCCACACTGTAAACCGTGGCACCGCAGGCACAGGCATGACCGCCGCCACGGTATTTCTCAGCAATGGGATTTACGTGGACGAACCGGGAACGCAGACGGACACGGATTGAGCCTTCTTCGTCGTTATTATCGATGAATACCATCCAACAGATGCATCCACGGATGGAATCCAGTGTGCCCACGCAGGCACTGGCCTGCTCCAGCGTCAGGTTGAACTCCTCCTGCATGGCTTTATCAATATAAATATAGGCAACGCCATTTTCGGTAATCTGCATCCTCTGATAGATTTGGGCCTTGAATTTCAGATACTCGAAGGCTTCCAGATATAGTCGGGCGAACAGGGTCTGGGTATCCACACCCACGTCCAGCAGGGTGGCGGCATTGCGCAGAGTATCGCCGGATACGCCGTCATATTTGAAACGACCGGAGTCGGTGACCATGCCGGTATACAGGTGGGTGGCCGCCTCGGAGTCGATTTTCAGCTCATCCTTGAAGGTGTTGTAGAAGTCTACAATCATCTCACAGGCGGAGGAGCGCTCCTCTTCTACCCAGACAAGACAACCATAATCCGTCAGGGGGATGTGGTGGTCAATTTTGATAATCTCTTTGCAGAGGGTATACTTTTTGTTGGAGATGCGGTTTTCGGTGGCGGTATCGATGACGATGCCAAGGGCATCGGTGTACAGCTCGTCCGCAACAGGCTCGTCTTCGGGACCCATGAACTCCAGATATTTGGCGGTATCCGCGTCAATCAGATAAATCTCCTTTTCGGGGAAGGACAGCTGCAAAATCCGTTTGAAGCCCTTGGTGGCACCAACGCAGTCGCCGTCGTTGCGGATATGACGGAACAGCATAATCCGGTCGTAATCTTTAATCTTCTGCAAAATCTTTTCTTTTATCTCTCGATTCATATATCATTCTCCTTTTATAGCACCCAAATCGGCCAGCATGGCCATGGCGGTGGCACGGTCGGGGACTGTTGCGCCGCTGGCCTTGGCGTGTCCGCCGCCTCCGTACTTTACGGCGATGGGGTTGATGTTATAGCGGTTAGAGCGAATCTCGCACAGAACACCCTTTTCTGTTTCTGTGAAGTTGACCCAGATATCTACGCCTTTGATATCTGCCATGGTATTGGTCATGGCTCGGGATACTGTGAACACGTCCACCCCAAGGGAATCAAATTCTTCCTTGTCGGTGTAGATATAGGCTACGTTGTCCGGGCTGAACTGGATTTTCAGGATAAACTTCGCCTTCAGTTGTTTGCTGGCGAAATCGTCTGCGTAGAGATTTCGGAACAGCTCGTTGGTATCGATGCCGGCTTCCATCAGTACAGAGGCCAGATGGAAGGTACGGGCGCTGGTACCGTCATAGCGGAAGCGGCCGGAGTCAGTGACCATGCCGGTATACAGGCTTCTGGCTGCGATGGGATTGATTTTCAGGCCGCTCTCCACCGCAAACTGGGTCACCAGTCCACAGCAGCTTTCAAAGCTGGTATCCACCACTTCTTCATCGGCAATCTTTTCGCAGAAAATGTGATGATCCATGCGGACAGAGCGGGGAGCCAGAGCATAGCGGTCATCGCTGATAAGGGGCCGTGAGGCGGTATCCAATATGATTGCCAGCGCATTTTCGTAGGTAGAATCGGGAATTTCATCCATAGCGGAATCTGTCATAAATGAAAAGAACCGAGCATCGTCGCCTACGGTATAGACTGTCTTTCCGGGGAAGTTTTCAAGGATAATATGCTTCATGCCAAGCTGGCTTCCCAGAGCATCTCCGTCCGGACGATTATGCCGGTGGATGATGATGGTATCGGCCTTTTGAATCTCAGACAATATACGTTCAAACATCAAGTAATCACAACCTCTCTGCCAATTAATGTAAAGCATGCTGAATTTTATCTATTATAGCATAATCACAAGGGTTTGACAATCCGAAAATTAATCATTTCCACAATTTTTAAGCTTTCTTCGTGGCTGGGTCCGTTATGAAAACACCTCCAGCGCGGCGATAACAGGAAATACATCCATGATAATCTTGTCACGGCCGTAAACATCCAGGAATCGCCCATTGTAGCGGTTGGTTTTCAGGTTGAATTCCAATGACCACAGACCCCAAAACAGATCCATATGACGGTCACCAATACCTGCTGCACCCAAATCGATGAAACCGCTGAAGCGCCAATCATTCAATATAATATTGGGCAGGCAATAATCGCCGTGGAGCAGGGTGTCGGCGTGTAGGCAGGGCGCATCCTGTTCGATGACCCGGAAGGCATCCTCGGCGGAGGCATAGCCCCAGTTATCAGGGAATAGGGAGGAATCGAAACAGCTGGTGTGGTAGTTTTCGGCGGCACGGCGGATGCGCATTGCGGTTTGATGGGGGGCGGGGCAGTGAAGGGGAGGGGTGTCGTGAAGCTGGCGCAGCAGCTGTGCTGTGATATCGCACAGGCGGGTGGGCTGGGATATGTATTTGGCATCAAGGCAATCTTCGCCATGAAGTCGGGCGGTCAGAAGATAATCCTTGTCGGTGCTGATATAGTACAGAACCTGAGTGGATAGACTCAAAGTGTGAAAGTAGCGTGTCATTTGCGCTTCGGAGGAAAGGCTACCTTTGGGAGCGACCTTTAAAAAGTATTGTCCTTGGTTTTCGATAAAAAATACCCGCGCGTCAGGGGAGCTGCTGCTGTCAAAAATGGTGCCTCCATCCAGAAATGGGCGCAGTGCATCGGGGAAATGGTCGGATTTGAGGGCGATAGGACTTTTTTTCATGGCGACACCTCCTATTTTCTTCATTTTATCATCGAAATGTACAGAATTCAAGATTGATATTCGGGGGTTGTTGTGGTATAATGCCCATGTGATATTATGTAGAAACGGAGTTGACTTTATGAGAACCTGTGCAAAACGTGGATTATCATTGCTACTTGCTTTGGTTATGTGCGTGAGTCTGCTGTCTGGACTGGTGTTTACCGGCACGGCCGCAACGGTCACATACAAAACCGGCAACGCTGACGGCTTTAGCAATGTGATTCTGAATTGGGGCAGCCGTGGTACCCTTGCCACCTTCCTTTCTCCCAATGCAATCGATTTTTATCAGGACAACCATACCTCCTATGCGGAGCTGTCTGCCTTGTCCGGCTCCTCCAATACCAGCAGTGTGCCCAACAGCCCGCTGTATAAGGAACTGGCTGAGCTGATGAAGGACAATCACAAGATCATCACTACTTACAATCAGACCAGAGATTTGTACCGCTTTACGGACTGTCAGAATTCCAGCAATACTGCGAAGGGTTCTATCTCCTCCTTCTACACCGGTATTGGCGTTGGCCCTGACTGGGATGGCGGTGCGACTTGGAATCGGGAACATACTTGGCCTAACAGTAAGGGATTGAATGGCAGCGATGAAAACGACATCATGATGCTCCGTCCCACATCTAAGAGCGAAAATAGCGCCCGTGGCAACAAGGCCTATGGTGAAAGCTCCAGCTATTTTGATCCGGATTCGGATTCCAACGGTAAGTATCACCTGCGGGGCGATGTGGCTCGCACCATGCTGTACGTTTATGTTCGTTGGGGCAATACCAACCTGTGGGGTACCGATGGCGTCATCGAGAATAAGGAAATCCTGCTGAAGTGGATGAAGGAAGACCCTGTGGATACATGGGAGCTGGGAAGAAACGACTCCGTTGAGTCCATCACCGGTACACGCAATGTGTTTGTAGATTATCCTGAGTTGGTGTTTGTTCTGTTTGGGGAGGAGATTCCCGTCATGGATACACCCTCCGGCGAGGCAGCCAAGGGTGGATTCACCATCACCGCTACCTCCAGCAACAACGCCCACGGAACGGTTTCTGTCAACGGTAAAAATATCAACGCTACTCCGGCGGACGGTTACATTATTTCTGGATACACCCTCCTCAGTGGTGACGCCACTGTGACCCGTGACGGTAACGTGTTCACTGTCATAGCCAGCTCCGATTGCGAGATTCAAATCAATTTCGTTGCCAGAACCACTGGTACTGTCTGTTTCTCCGAAGATGGTACCATAGCGTCCACCTCCACCGTTTATGTAGATGACGGCATCATGATGCCGTCGCACAGTGGTACACCTGCTGCGGGCTACACCTTCCTTGGATGGGTAACTGCCCCTGTGGATCAAACCACCGCAGCGCCTGCTTCCATATTGCGTGCCGGTCAGCAGTACATCGTTACCGGTGACGTTACCTTCTATGCCCTGTACTCTCGGGTGGACAGCAACGGCTCCGGTCTAAGCAGTGTCTACGAAGCCTATACCGGCCTGCCGGTGGAGGGCGATTATCTAATTGTGTCCGATGGCGGTGCTATGGAAGCTGTGGTTTCTGACAAGGGTCGCTTCGATTACAAGGATGTTATCATCACCGATAACACCATCATGAACCCCAGTGCGTCTATCATCTGGCATATCGCGCCTGCCGGAAACTACTTCACGGTATATAATGAAGGTGTTGGTATGTATGCCGGCGGCAGCGGCGCTGCCAGCAAGGGTAAATTACTGGATAGCGTGACGGATTACGCAAAATGGAGCATTTCTGCTGATCAGGTCTTTGAGAATTATGGCAACAAGACGAAGGGTGTTACTTATACGCTGCGTAGAAACTCCAACTTCGGCTTTGCCTGCTATTCGCCCAGCACCGGTAGTGGAATTACCTTGTACAAAATGTCCAACGGAACTGTTTATTACAGCACCTCCTGCGCTACTTGTGAGCATATCCATACCGCCGAGGTTCCTGAGCAGCTGCCGGATTGCACCAATTATGGCTATTCAGCTGGCGTGTACTGCGAGGACTGCAAGTCCTATATCAGCGGTCATGAGTTGCAGGCTGCTCTTGGCCATGACTATGACAGTGTTGTGACCGAACCTACTGCCACAGAGCAGGGCTATACTACCTACACCTGCACCGTGTGCGGTGACAGTTATGTGGACGATTATGTGGACGCACTGGGTGAGCAGTTCAGAGTTAGCTTTGTGGTTCCTCGGGGCGTTACCCCTGTGACCGGCATGGATTGTGGCAAGGCTGGTATTACACTGCCCACCGCGGGTGTGCCCACCGGGGAATATGAGTATTATTTTGTTGGTTGGGTTACCCAGCAGGTTGACAACAGCGACAGCAAGCCTGATTACTATTCCGCTGGCAGCACCTTTAATACTGATTCGGCCGTAACGCTTTACGCTCTGTACAGCTATGCCCCTGAGGGCATGGGCTCCGGCGAGTGGAAGCTGGTTACAGATGCTGCTGACCTCACTTCCGGTGCGGAGCTGGTTCTGGCCTCCAATGTGAAGGGCACAGTGGCTGGTTCTCTGAATAGCAAGTATCTGACCAGTGTCGGAGCAGTGTTCTCTAACGATTATTCTACCATCACCACGCTACCTGAGGATGCAGTTATCTTCACACTTGGCGGAACTGCGGGACAGTGGACTCTGACCAACGCTTCTGGCCAGCAACTGGGTGGCGTTGCTGTGAAGAATGTGAATTGGGATACCGGTGTCACTACTTGGAGCATTACTGTGGATGAGGACTTTAACGCTACCATTCAGAATACCGCCGCAGCAAACGGCCGTTTCCTGTATAACGTCAATAGCCCCAGATTCCTGACCTACACCTCCAACACTAACACCAGCATGTTGCTGCCCCAGCTGTATATGCTCGATGGCGCGGCGGGTACGGTTTACTACACCACCGTTTTTGAAAATGACGATGACGGTTCTTATGTCAGCGGTACGGTTGAAAGTGCGGCCACGGAAGGCGATGTGACCGTGGAACTGTTGCTGGGTGACAGCGTTGTGTACACCACCACTGCTGCGGATGGTGCCTACGTCTTTACGGATGTTGCTGATGGCAGCTATACGCTGCGTGTGTCCAAGGCTAACCACATTGCCAGAACCTATGAAATCACTGTTGCCAGCGCCGATGTGTCGCAGGATGCTGAAATCTGCCTGATTGGCGATGTGAATGGGGACGGCAAGGTAAATATGAAGGACTGGAATGTGATGTACGAGCACGTCAGCGAAAAAACGCCCCTGACCGATTATCGCTATGAGTGTGGTGATGTCAATAGCGACGGTAAGGTGAATATGAAGGACTGGAATCGACTGTACGACCATGTCAGCGAAACGAATCCTCTGTGGTAAATGAGAAAGGAGTTTGGCTGTGAAACGAATTGTTGCGATTGTGATGATAATTTTTGTTGCGTCACTTTGGGCATACCCTTGCTTTGCGGCCGAGCCTACCTGCTTTAAGATGACAGCAGACATAACCAACGTTAGCCCCGGCGATACGGTCACTTACACCGTAAGCCTAGGGGCGGTGGAGAATCTGTATGGCATGAAACTGAAAATCGCCGTGCCTGAGGGGCTTAAATATGTGGAAGGATCCGGCCAGATTTCTGAGGGACTTTCTGAAACGATGAATGCAGCAAAGGCGGAGTTTATTGAAGAAACGCTGGTGTTGATTGTCGGTTCCTGCGAATACTCCAGTGAGTTTGATACGGTTTTGATGCAATTCCAGTGTACGGTAGATGCTGATACCTCCGGTTTGAAGGTCGTTCACTTTGAAATCGATCCAGAGAATGTCTTTGACGGGGAGTACAACAATATTCCTTATACAATCGCTGATGCGGCGATTTCTGTGGATGAGCCTTGCAATCATCAATGGAGGAATGCGGACTGCACGGCACCTAAAATCTGCGACCTTTGCGGTGCAGCAGATGGCGCGGTGTCCGAACATGACTGGAAGAAGCCTGAATCAGGAGATTCGGATGGCCACTGGTATGACTGCAGCGCTTGCGGACTGTCTCGCTTGGAGGTTCATGCCGATGAGAATGAGGACGGACGTTGCGATATTTGCGGTTATGCACCGGACAAAGAGCAATCACCGGTGGCTTGGATCGTTATTACGATTTTGGTTATTATGGGTGGTGCGGCATCGGTGATTCTGATTCGCAAAAAGAAATATAAATGAACGACAGGGCGGTGATGAATGTCACCGCCCTGAATTTATAGGAAAAGCCGGTGCAAATCGCACCGGCTCTCGTTATTATCGACGGATTCCGCAGACTTGATACATTTGGTCATTGGATATGATGACATCTACATCAAACCACGGAGCAAACAGCGCCGCAAGCTGATTCTCTTCCAGCAAATCGATGGACACTTCGCTGGCTCTTTCGTGATGCTGAATCAATGCCGCACGGCTCATGCCATGGGCTACGGATAGCGTTCCACCGGGTTTTACCCATTGTGCCAAAACCTCTACCAGATGGGCGGGGTCAGGGAAGTGGGGGAACGCATTGTAGACCATAATGACGTCGAATTTGTTGGGAAATTGTCTGGTTTCCACGTCATCACATATGATTTGGATATCGGGGAATTTGGATTGGGCGATACGAACCATTTCCGGGGAAATATCGATTCCGGTCAGCGAGGCAACGCCTCGGCTCAGATAATCTGGGAACAGAACGCCGGTACCGCAGGCAACATCCAGCACGTCGATGTCGGCACGAACTCCGGCATTGTCCAAGATGGTGGAGATAACCGGCTCATTGCGAATCATGTCTTCATCCCACCAACCGGCGCAATTGTCGAAAAAAGTAATGACTTTGTTCTTATCCATGGGTTGCTCCTTTGGGGTAACGGCAGGGAATCAGTTTTGCCTTGGACAGGGTCAGATACAGAAGGGGCAGAAGGATGATATGGCAGATGATGCCGGGTAAGGTGCTGATAAAGTAGGCGCTGACCCACATGGAAAGGCCGTAAGCTTGTCCGCCGGTGTAAAACAGAACCTTTACTACGCCGCCCACGATGCGTCCAAGAACCATGGCACTTAGCAGAGAAATGTACAAATCAGCAATGGTGAATCGGGTGCGGACCAGCTTCATCAGCAGTCCGGAGGCCAGACCGTACACCGCCAGTTCGGGAATCATGGTGAACAAATAGGGTGGGGCGGGCATTCCAGAAAGAAGATATGACAGAATCGGACCCGCAATGCCGCAGACAAGTCCGTATCCGCCGCCACACACCAGCCCGCAAAGTAGTACGGGAATGTGCATAGGGGAGAGGGCTGTGCCCAATTCAAAGGGATGCAGCGCCAGTGGCAGGATGTAACACAGGGCGATACATACGCCGCAAACAGCAATATTTCTTACAGAGAATGAACGTTTCATGGATTGCCTCCTTATGCAATGCTTTACTAACCATATTTTATCTGCTTGGCATCTGCTTCACAAGCCCCCCGGGGGGTTGGTTTGTAAATTATTTTAGTTTCGCTGATTGAAATTAATCAGTATTTGTTGAATATTCCCAAAGAAAAGCTTGATTTTTGTATGAAGTTATTGTAATATTTATTATATGAAGAAGTATACAAATCATAAGGGAGGGTAACTCTATGAAAAAGTGTGACGGTAAAAAAATTATCGCAATGGTTTTGACTGTTTGTTTGCTACTTGCGTTGATTCCGGTGTTTCAGACTGTCGAAGTCGAGGCTGCTATCGATGTCAGCAGTCTGACCTGCTCGGGCTTTATTTCCAATTCCATTGCCCAGAGGTACATCGACACCATGATGAAGTATTATATCAACAACAATTCCAGCCTGCAGTCTACGCTGAGTGCGGGCAATTCCGTGGTGTTCATGTTTGAAGGCGGCTCGGACAATTACTGGAACGGAAGCGTTTACAATGATGTGCAGGGCGATATCCGGAATCAGGCTGTGGTTATCGTTGTTAAGCTGGATGCCAACGGCTTGCCCTATGTTGCTTTCAACTGTGAGAACTGTTCTTCCGTTCCCGATGATCCCACGCTGTGTACCTACAATGTGGGCTATTCCGGCGCTACTACGGTTATGGACGGTATTTACTCCTTCTATACTACCAACCACACCGGCCCCTACGGCGCTTTCCAGCTGAACTGCGGCACCGGCTACTATACGCCCAACGCCGCACCCAACGGCTATTCTCTGGGCGCCAGCGGTTTGAATATTCACACCCGCTCCGGTAACGCCTGCGGTGGTCACAGTGCCGGCTGGTCCTGGTCTTTGGGCTGTCAGCTCATTGGCTCCGGCGTTTACACTGGCAATGAGTTCAATCAGTTTATGAAAGTGGTTGCCGGCATTAACTATAATGTCTGGCTGGATTACTACAATAAGTCCTTCAATACCATTTCCTCTGGTATCACCAAAGGATACTATGTTCTGGACCGTCAGCTGGCCAAAATGGACATTAACGGCAAGGATTTCGGCAGCGGTTCCCTGATTGAGCTGTATACCTCCACGGCTTTGAATAATATCACCGCTAAGTCTACCACCGCAAAGAATAACGCTGGTTTCTCCATGGATTATGTGGATCGGTGTGAGAGATTTGCATCCAATTGCACACTGGAGGTCACTTATGATCAGTGCGAGCTGCGTGGCGCTCCCTGTAGCGCCGGCTCTGACTCCAGCTCTACGTTGATTGATAACCTGGAGGTCGGAGATAAGCTGAAGGCAATCGGCCTCTACAAAAACCTCTACGGCAATTACTGGTATGAGGTCATTGCACCCAACGGTGATCAGGGCTTTATCTATGGCGAAAACGCTAAATACATAGATGATGATATCTCTGATATCGTGTTGACCGGGGCCACAGTGCCCAACGGCCATGTGAAAGGCGCAACTTTCTATGTGAACGGCACCATCAAGTCGAAATACAATGAGCTGACCTCTGTGGCCTGCTATATTTATGATGATTTCGACACCTCTGCAACGCCGGTTACCGGTGCTAGTGAAGACCCCGCAACCAATTCCTACACGCTGGAATACAGTGCTGTGGATGATGCGACCTGGCTTGGCGCACTGGATGTTGGCAACTACACCTACGGCCTGTACGCCTCCTATGCCAATTACTACTGCACTGATGCCACCACGTTGAAAAGCAATACAGGCACAATTACATTGATGGAGGATATTTTTGCGGTCATTCCCTCGGCTGTGAATCAATCGTCCTGTGCCCATAAAAATACCACCTACGAGCTATTTTCCTCCACCTGCACCAGCAATGGTGCCAGCGTTACCATTTGCAGCACCTGCGGCAAGGTTACCAAAAATGTGACCACCGGCGCGCATTCCTTCGGTTCCTGGACGATTCATTCCAAGCCCAACTGCGTCACCGAAGGCCGTGAGAGCCGCACCTGCAAGGCCTGTGGCTATGTGGAGGAGCGGAAGACTCCTGCGACTGGTCACACCTATACCCAAAAAGTTTTTGAGGCCACCTGTATAGAATTCGAGCGGGTTGAGTATACTTGCACTACCTGTGGACACCAGTACAGCTTGTACGCCGATGAGCTCATGAGCGAGTGGTCGGTGGAGATTCCGGAGGGCGTTGACCCGTCCCTGTGGGAATCCAAGACTCAGTACCGCTACAGCGATTACGAAACCATCACCTCCAAGGAGGCATCTCTGGCGGGCTATACCCAAATCGGCAAAAGCTGGAAGCAGAGCGGTTCTGGTTCGAAGCAGTTCGTGTCCTCATGGCCGGAAGGCTTCCAGAGTTCCCATTCTCTGTATTCCAAGTACAATCAGGGAGCGCCGAGTGCCACCGAAACAGCCAACGCCAAAAGGGAAGTAGGGGGTAAGAAGCTGATTGGTTATGTCTATTACCACTGGTGCTACGGTACCTATCTCTACGGCCCAATCAACAGAACCACCTCCAAAACCAACGATGGTACCCATAGTACCTTCCATGCCCATTATGCGAGCATTTCTACTCAAGATCCCACCACGCTGACCCCCGCCTCGGACAGCAGTATCACTTACGCAGTGGCTTCTGCCTGTACGGATAGCTGGTGGTGGTATTACATCCCCGTGTACGAGCAGTCCTACACGGATTACGAGGCGGTCTACACCCATGAGCGTTGGAAGGACTGGTCCGCATGGACGGATTCTGTGCTGACACCCTCCAGCACCCGTAAAGTTGAGTCCAGAACTGTCTATCGCTACGCCAATCCCCAGTTGGGTGACCACAGCTGGAGCGAGGGTATCTGTACCATTTGTGATTTGGCCTGTGAGCATAGCTATGTTGATGGCGTTTGCACGATTTGTGGATTCGTGGAGCCCATGACCGATTACTACCTGTTTGGCTTTATCAACGGCAGCAATTACGCCTGTGAGGAAAACTATCAGGATATGGGCGTTTACCTGTTTGAGGATGGTATCCTTACCGCAGCCTTTGAGCAGGACAGCTATGTGGCTGTCAAGTCCGGTGATAATCAGAACTGGTATATGACCAACGGCTGGCAAGGCTTTGAGTCTAAATCTGCAACCCTCTACAACACAAGCGTTGTTTCCAATGCAGACAAGCTTTATGTGCCCGGAGGCACTGAGGTTATCTTTACGCTGGAGGATAACGGCGACGATACCTTCCAACTGAGCTATACCATTATCAAATGCACCCATAAGAGCCATGATGTTTCCGGTAAGTGCAGCTCCTGCGGTGCAGTGGTAAGTCACGATTATCGCAGCGAAACGCTTGCTCCCACCTGTACCACCGACGGCTACACCGTCAATACCTGCACTGTTTGTGGATACAGCTACACCAGCAGCCTGGTGACGGCCACCCGTCACCAATACAGGTCCGTGGTGAAGGCTGCTACCTGCGACGACGATGGCTATACCACTTACACCTGCACCGCTTGTGGACACTCCTATGTGAGCAATCGTGTTTCCGCTACGGGGCACAGCTTCAACTCCAAGGTGGTAGCTCCAACCTGCACCACCAGTGGATATACCACATATACCTGTACTTCTTGTGGCATCAGCTACAATGATGCTGTCGTCAATGCCACGGGGCACAGCTATGCGAAGGGCACCTGCACGGTTTGCGGTGTGGCAGATCCTAATTATAATGTGATTACTAAGCCCACTATCACCCTGAGCTATCCGACCTTGAGCTTTGAGGATCAGATTCAATATAATGTATACTTCACGCTGTCCGATATGACCAACGTGAATGAGATGGGCTTGATTACCTTTGAATCCAAGCTGACAAATGGCACCATTGCGAATGCAGTGGACGTGATTCCCGGCTATACCACCTCTGGCTCCAGCTATATTGCTCACACTCACGGCATCCCTGCCAAGAATCTTGGCGATGCTTTGTACTTTAAGGTCTATGCCAAGCTGACTGATGGTAGCTATATCTACACCGATGTTGCCGGCTATAACGCCGTTGCATACGCCAAGACCATTTTGAGCAGCTCTACCACCTCTATGGATGCCAAGCGTTTGATGGTGGCCATGTTGAACTATGGTGCTGAGGCACAACTGAACTTTGGTTATAAAACCGACGATCTGATGAACGCCTTCCTGAAGGCACCGGCACAGAATCTGGTACAGCCCTATAACGAATCTATGGTGGACGATGTGGTGGCTGCCAGCAGCACCAAGGCCGGTCACTTCGTGATGCAGTCCGGCTCCTTTACTGGCATCTTCCCCACGGTTTCTTTTGAGGGCGCATTCTCCATCAACTACTACTTCACTCCCGGCAAGACCGTGGACAGCAGCCTTACCTTCGTCTACTGGGACGCTGACACCTACAACACCGTGGACAAGCTGACCACTGCAAATGCCACCGGTATGATGCCCATGACCAGAGATGGCAGCCAGTGGACCGCAGCAGTGAAGGGCATCGCCGCCAAGGACATGGATAAGACCATTTATGTGGTGGCCATTTACAAGTCTGGTGGCACCGCCTACACCTCAAAAGTGATTCCTTACAGCATTGGCAAATACTGTGAGGGCATCGCCGCCAATGGTAATTCCTTCGGCGCAGCTACCGCCGTCTATGGATACTACGCAAAAACCTATTTCGCAAACCTCTAATTCCTGTTCCAGAAAGGGCGATACAACATGAAGCAACTAAAACGGATTCTGTCTTTAACGCTTTCGCTGGTCATGCTGGCATCGATGATGTATTTGGGGCCTGTGGCGGATTCTAACGCCGCCACAGCCCCCACCGGCATTGTCGCCAGCTATGAGTCCAGCCTTCGCGTCAAAACCACACGGGTAGCCGGTTTAAAGCAAACCCCTCTTTCGTCAGCGGAGGTGAAGTATACTTTGCCTGAGGGAACTATGCTGACTGTAAACGCCTTGCATCTGGATGCGCAGGGAGTTTACTGGTATGAGGTTTCCTATTACCGGATGACCCTTTACGTCGAAGCAACTGCGGCTACGATGGTCGAGCATCTGACTGGCGATGTGACCGGTTCCGATTTGATGACTCCGGCGGCTTTGGGTTATAAAGCAGGTTTCCCTTTGGGCGGCAAGATTTCCTCCTCTGTGAACAAGCTGGGAGTGGTTACTGCTGCTGTTCATTACAGCTCCAATATTACCGCCGCTCCGGCCATTGTTTCCTCCGATACCGTTAACGGGAAATCCTACAATATTACCGGCAGTAAGCTGGACGAGAATTTGATATTCAGCGATTTGGCAGCAGGCTCCTACACGTTTCTGCTGAGTGTTGAGGCCATCAGCTACTACATTGACGATTCCGGCAGCTTGCAGTCCCATACGCAGCTGGTGGTGCTGGACAATAAGCCTCTGATCATCACCAACCCCAGCGCTCCTAATCCTGTGGTTGCCAAGGGAATCGACGTAAGCTTTTGGCAGGGGAACATCAATTGGGCGGCCGTTGCTCCCCAGATTGATTTTGCCATTCTTCGCATTGGCTACTCCACATCCATTGACTCTCAGTTCAAGAACTATGCGTCCGGCTGTAATGCCAATGGCGTGCCTTTTGGTGTGTATCTGTACTCCTATGCCGTAAATGAAGCGGAAGCGGTGGCAGAGGCGGAATTTGTTATTTCCGTTTTGAAAAACTACGATGTGGATTTACCGGTGTTCTTCGATATTGAGGATAGCTCACAGGCATCTCTTGGTGCGACCGCTTTGCAGAATATCGTCAAAGCATTTTGCGATACCATCAGAGATGCAGGCTATGAACCGGGACTATATACTTTCTTGAGCTGGTATAATTCCTATTTTGGCGGCAGCTATTACAGCACGATGCCTAAGTGGGTAGCGAATGTCAACGTGAACAGCTGTTCCTATGCCAAGGGTCTTACCGTTTGGCAATACTCTTGGACCGGCTCCTTCTCCGGAATCAGCGGCGATGTGGACTGCAATTACTATTATGGCGAGTTTCCCGGAAAAAATACGGACAAAAGTTATCTTGGCAGCTGCGATTATTATCCGGCCAATCTGGATGTGACGCTTGATTCCAACGTGAATCTGCGGCAGTATCCCAGCACAAATCACTCTGTTTTGGAAACGCTGAATGCGGGCACTCAGCTACATGTGACCGGTGTTTACAAAAATACCTACGGCAATTACTGGTATCAGGTTGACCGAAACGGTACAACCGGATATATCGATGCTGGCTATGTTACTGTTACCAACCACCGCTTTGATGACATATCTGTTATAGATCCGACTATGGCAGATTTGGCGTTGAAGAGTGGGTATTCTCTCAACGGCAGGTTGGCGTCAAAATACAATAATCTGGGTAAGATCAACGCCAAGGTCTACGCCGAGGAGGACACGCTTTCCTCGCCACTGATGACCAGCTCCGACTCGCCTAACAGCAAGGAGTATTGCCTGCATTACAGTAAGGTTTGCGACAATCTGATTTTTAGCAATTTGCCAGTGGGTTACTACACCTATGAGCTGTCCGTGGATGCGACCAACTACTATGTAAGTAATGGCACACTTGTCAGCAAAACGGAAAACGTAGTGCTTTGGACGAAGCCGTTTACAGTAGGGAACGCATCGGTAGAGCCCCCCGCCACAGTGGCTTGTGACCACAACGTGGTGGTGGATCCAGGGCGTGACGCCACCTGCACTGCCGATGGCCTGACCGATGGCAGTCACTGCTCCAAATGCGGGCTGGTTTTGACGGCACAAACGGTCATCAAGGCCACGGGTCACAGCTATGTTAGCACCAATATTCCTGCGAACTGTCGGGATTACGCAAAAATTAGCTATACCTGCATCCAATGTGGTGACAAATACAGCATTTATGCTACAGATCCGGATGATTTATGGACAGAAACGAAGCCCGAAGATGCAGACGAGGCGCTGCTGGAAACGAGGGTTGAGTATCGCTACCGTGATTTTGTTTCCCTTTCAGGCCAGACCACCGTTCCCGACGGATTTACTGCCATCGGAAAGGAATGGGCTCAGATCGGCACCGGCACAGTTCAATATGTCAAGAATTGGCCCACAGGCTTTGACACCTCCAACAGCCTGTACAGCAAGTACAATCAAGCGCCCAAAAGCTCTGTCGAGACTACTTCCGAGAAAACCGTGGCAGGGGAGAGTCGCCTTGTTGGATATGTGTATTATCACTGGTGCCGCAACTCCTATACAGCAGGCCCCATAAACCGCACCACCTCTGCCACCAAGGACAGCACCCATAACACATTCCATGGCTACTATCTGGATTCGCAGACCTTAGATCCCACCGCTCTGACGCCTGCCTCCGACGGTAGCATCACGCACAGCTATGGTTCTGCCTGCAAAGATAGCTGGTGGTGGTACTATATCCCGGTTTATGCACAGGATTATACCACCTATCGGGCATCCTATTCCTATGAGGGTTGGACACCTTGGACCGATTGGTCTGCAGAGCCGGCGACATCCTCCGCTTCCAGACAGGTTGAATCCAGAACCGTTTATCGAAACAACGGGGCACTGCTGGGGAATCACAGCTTTATAGACGGCGTGTGTTCTATTTGTGGAGAAACGGATATCTGTATGCACACAAGCCATAACACCGATGGCGTTTGTGAAAAATGTGCAGAACAGGTGGAGCACAGCTACGTCAATCGCGTTTGTATTGTTTGTGGAAAAACACTGCCTACGCCCACCATCGCTCCCAGCTACCCGACGGTATCCTTTGAGGGACAAGTTCAGATGAACATCTATTTCACCGTATCTGATAGCAGTGAGGTCACCCTTGCGCAGATGGGATTGCTTACGTGGTCATCCCCGCGGTCTGAAGGAACCCTTGAAACCGCCGAAACGGTAATTCCCGGAGCTGCTTACGAAGGCGGGAAATATATGGTCCACACCCAGGGAATTCCCGCAAAGAAGCTGGGTGATTTGGTTTACTTCAAAATCTATGCCAAGCTGAGCGATGGAACGGTGGTTTACAGCAGTATGTACTCCACCAGTCCCAAGTCTTATGCTCTTAGCATCGCTAAAAATGAAACCGCTTCTCCGGAAATTCGTGCTCTGTGTGTAGCAATGCTGGATTATGGTGCGGCTGCGCAGACATACTTCAACTATAAGCCATATGATTTAATGAACAGCGGTTTAACCGCAGAGCAGCGAGGCTTTGTGGATGCGTATGACGCTTCGATGGTTGCGCCTCTTGTCACTGTGGATTCGTTCAAGGGCTATAATTTCCCGAAAAAAGGCGGATTTGACCAATTCTATCCGACCGTTTCCTTTGAAGGCGCGTTTGCTATCAATTTCTATGTTGATCCAACCCACTTGCCGGATGGCGATGTGACCCTGTATTGCTGGAGTCTGGATCGGTATAACAATGCGTCGCAGCTTTCTAAGCACAATGCTTCTAAAATCGTTATCATGGCTGATGATGGAGATGACATCTTTACCACCGAAATCACCGGAATCGCTGCCAAACAAGTGGATCAGCCGGTGTTTATTTCCGTTGTATATCAAAGCGGTGGCGTAAACTATTGCACCGGAGTTATTTGCTATTCTTTGGGGCAATATTGCAAGCAAGCTGCTGCTAAGGAATCCAACGATCCGAACAGCCTTGCGGCCCGCACAGCCGTTTATGGCTACTACGCAAAAGCCTATTTCGCATCCCTGCAAAAATGAGTTTCGTGAACTGCCCTGCATCTGCAGGGCAGTTCAATCATATCCAACGAAAATTTTGCTTGAAAATCCTGTGTAAAGTTTATATAATTAACGCATTACTTTTTTACATGGAGAATATATCATGGCTAAAAAACAAAAGAAAAAATCACCGGATTTGTTGCGCAAGCCCTGGGTCTGGGTGGTAATCTTTTTTATCGCTGCGGCTGTGATTGCCGGCATTGTTTATCTCAGCATTGAGATTCTCCGCAGTGAGGATGCCGGTAATACCACTACCCCCACAGCCAATACTCTTAGCAACTCTGATTATGTGACACAGCCAGATGATTTTGATGAAATCGTGCTCAATCAGGGCCTTATCATTACGGATATGCGTTCCTACTCCGGTAAGTACATGGAGGATGGATCCAATTCGCAGATTTCCGACGTGATGATGCTGATTGTCAAGAACACCAACGTGCAGGATATTCAACTTGCCCGTATCCATGTGGCCTATAAGGACTTTACCGCCCAATTCCAGATTACCAATCTGCCGGCGGGTGGATCGGTTGTACTGCTGGAACAGAATAAAAAGCCCTTGCCGGAAGAAAAATATCAGTCCATTGAAATGAAAGATGTAGTTTTCTTTGATGAGCCTATGAGTATGCGTCCGGATATTTTTAGCGTTACCAGTGTTACGAATACAATCACCATCAAGAACATTACTGACAAGGATATTACCGGAGATATTTATATCTATTACAAGAATTGCTCCTCTGATTTGTTTTATGGTGGCATTACTTATCGAATCAAGGTGGAGGGAGGCTTGAAAGCAGGGGAGTCCAAGTCACTTCCTGCCTCCCACTACCACGAAAAAGGAAGCCGCCTCTTGATGATTAACTACGGGTGAGTGATATGACGGAATTGTTTTACCGGCTGGCCGGTCGAATCATAAGGGTCATCGGGCCGAAAAACCGGATGGACTGCAATGACAGTGCATTGAGGATGTATGCGGTGAATCCCTCGCCGTGGGATATTACATTGGAATTTGCCATTGTACCCCGATTGTCAAATGCTGACGGCGAGCTGGTTTATTCTGAGCAGACCAAGAAAATTTATGTTTCGGGGGATACCAGCGTTCGTTACGAGGGAACGGTGTCCGATTCGCTGGATGGTGCCTATATTCGGATTGCCCGCAAGGGAAATTACAGTCATGTTCAGATTCGGGAGGATTCTATTCGGGAATCTATCACGGCCAGACTGGTACTCAATGCCATGGAGGCTGAGCACATCATTGCCACCAATCGAGGCATCTTACTTCATGCCTCCTATATTCGCTATGGCAGTAAGGCCATCTTATTTACCGCTCCTTCCGGTACGGGAAAGTCTACGCAGGCGGAGCTGTGGTGCCGATATCGTGGGGCAGAGCTGATTAATGGAGATCGCTCTGCGATTATGGTGACTGAGCGGGGCATTCAGGCGATGGGGGTGCCCTTTTCCGGCAGCTCCGGTGTATGCAAGGATCAAACTCTGCCGTTGGCTGCTATCGTGTACTTAAATCAGAATCCGGTTACGGAAATTCAGCCGCTGATGGGCGTGAATGCATTCCGGCGTATCTGGGAAGGGTGCAGTATCAATGTCTGGAATCGGGAAGATGTGACGCTTAGCACCGATACTGTCAGTGCCATTGTTGAAAATATACCGGTTTTTTTCCTTGCTTGTACGCCGGATGAGTCTGCAGTGGTCGCACTGGAAAATGCATTGAATATGATATGATGAACAGGGGCGGTGTTGTGCCCCTGTTTTACATATTTTCTGGACAAATCAGGAAAACTCTGCTATAATGACAAGCGTATAATCAAAATAAGGAGGACGATTATGAAAATGAGATTACGCAAACCTATCGCATTGCTTTTGATGCTTTCCTTGCTGGCTACGGTGCTGGTTTTCCTGCCTACTGCGCAGGTGTTCGCAGCCCCAGAAGCTGAGGATACTTTAGATATCAGTATTCAGGATGGCGTGACCTTGCATTGCTGGAACTGGTCTTTCGAAGAAATCGAGGCCAATATGGAGATTATCGCCAGTCTTGGCTACACTTCCATCCAGACCTCGCCCATCCAGAAGGCGAAACAGGCCACTGCGGGCTACCCCTCCAACGACTGGTGGGTGTACTATCAGCCGGCGGATTTTCGTATTGAAAACAGCGAAAGCAGCGCTCTGGGTACCAAAACTGAGTTCCAGAGTATGTGCAAGACTGCACATGAGTATGGCATCAAGGTTATTGTTGACGTTGTCGCAAACCACATGGGTAACACCGAAACCGGTACGAATGGTCTGGCTTCCACTATTGTTGCCGACCTGCGGGATGATGCCAGCTGCTGGCATGATGTGAATAAAAACACCTCCAATTACAGCAGCCGGCTGGAAGTGACCCAGTATTGCATGGCCGGTCTGCCAGATTTGAACACTGCCAATAAGAAGGTTCAGAATTATGTACTGGAGTATCTGAAGGAGTGTATTGATGCCGGTGCCGATGGCTTCCGTTTTGACGCTGCCAAGCACATCGAAACCCCTGAAGATGGAGATTTGGCCAGCGATTTCTGGCCCACCGTTATCAACGGTGCCACCGAGTATGCCCAGTCCAGCCGTGGCATTGAGCTGTACTGCTACGGTGAGCTGCTGGATGATACTGCCGGTAACGGCGGTGTTGGTGCTTACACCAAGTACATGAGCGTCACCGACAATATCTGGAGCGCCAGCGCTCTGGGTGCCATTTCCGGCGGCTCTGCCAGCGGGTTCTTTGCAAATTATCGCAAGAGCGATGACGCATCCCAGCTGGTGCTGTGGGCAGAGTCCCACGATACCTATGCGGATGGCTCCACTGCCGATGTTTCCGAGAATAATATCAACAAGACTTGGGCGCTGATTGCTGCCCGTGCGGATGCGATGAGCCTGTATCTGGCTCGTCCGGCCAATATCTCCCAGCTACTTGGTGCAGCCTCCGATACGGCTTGGGGCTATCCTGAGGTAGCTGCGGCCAACAAGTTCCATACCAGCTTCATCGGCCAGCCGGAGTATGTTGCTAACGAGGGCGATATCGCTTATGTGGAGCGTGGCAACGCTGGTGTGGTACTGGTCAACTGCAAGGGCGCAGAGGCTGAGGTCAATGTAACTGCTCATGCAATGGCTGATGGTACCTACACCGACCAGATTACCGGCAACACCTTCACCGTTGCCAACGGCAAGATTTCCGGCTCCATCGGCAGCACCGGTATCGCTGTGGTTTACCAGTGCGAGAGCTGTGCCCATGCCCAGCATGATGCGGATGGCTATTGCACCGCCTGCCGTGCCAATGTGGGCCATAGCTACGACGACAATCGTACCTGCGCTTGCGGCGCTGTGCTGACCTCTGAGAGAACGGTGTACTTTGCCAATACCGGAAAGTGGAACACCGTCAACTTCTATTCTTGGTATGATGCCGTGGATATCTACACCAACGCCTGGCCTGGCAATCCCATGACTCATGTGGAGGGTGATATTTATTCCTGCGTGGTGCCTGTTGACATCCCCAATATTATCTTTAATGACACCAACGGCACTCAGACCGATGATTTGTCCCTGCCCGCAGAGTCTACCGGTCAGAATCTGTATGATTATGCTACCGGTGAGTGGAGCACCTACGGCGAAATCGAGAAGCCAGATGAGCCCGTGACTCCCGATACGCCCGATGATACAGAGAAGCCAGATACCGAAAAGCCTGAGGATGAGGGTACGGTGAATACCCAGCCCACGGAAGATACCAAATCCGACAGCACCACCGAAACTGAAAAGAATACAGGTAAGAATGAGCCTGATGGAATCAGCCCCATTGTTTGGATCATTGTCGCCGTGGTTGTTGTTGCGGCTGGTGCGGTTGCATTTGTGATTATTAAGAAAAAACAGTGATAAATAATATACAGGCGGTTCGCTTTTGAACCGCCTGTATTATTTATATCAGAGAGATTGCTTTGTCAAGAATGGCCGAGGCTACGGCATCTTTGCTTTGGAGGGGGAGCTGCTGCGTATCTGTGGGGGTGATGATGGTGATGACGTTGGTATCTACGCCGAAGCCTGCTCCCGGTTGTTTTAAATTGTTAGCACATATCATGTCAATATTCTTTTTCAGCAACTTTTCGCGACTGTTTTCCACCATGTTCTCCGTTTCCATAGAGAAACCACAGATGATTTGTCCTTTTTTTCGGGTAGTGCCAAGATACTTCAAAATATCCTGCGTGCGGGAGAGGGGAATAGACAGGGCACCATCGGATTTCTTCATCTTGTTGTCCTGATACGCTGTAGGGGTGTAGTCAGCAACCGCAGCCGCTTTGAATATGAAATCCGCCTCGGGGGCGCAGCGGGCAACAGTATCAAACATATCCCGAGCGGACACTACGTTAATCACCCTGACAAAGGGTGGAGGCTGGATGTCGGTGGGGCCGGAAATCAGCGTGACCTGCGCACCACGGAGCATGGCGGCTTTGGCAATGGCGTAGCCCATCTTGCCGGTAGAGTGGTTGGTCAGGTATCGCACCGGATCCAGCGCTTCCTGCGTCGGGCCGGCGGTGACCAGAACCTTTTTGCCGGCAAAATCCTTATCGCAGGCAATTTGGTACAGAATATGCTCCAGAATTTGCTCCGGCTCCGGAAGCTTTCCCTTGCCCACTGCACCGCAGGCCAGTCGTCCGCTGGCCGGTTCGATGATTTCCCAACCATAACGGCGGAGAATTTGAAGATTATCCTGCGTTACTGGATTTTCATACATGTTGGTGTTCATGGAGGGGGCAATCAGCTTTGGGCACTTGCAGGCCAAAACGGTGGTTGTTAGCATATCGTCCGCCAAACCATGTGCCAGCTTGGCGCAAACATTGGCGGTAGCTGGTGCGATGATAATCAAATCCGTCCGCTCCGCCAGAGAGATATGCTCCACCTGATGAGTATAGTTCCGGTCGAAGGTATCCACCATGACCCGGCGGCCGGTCAACTGCTCGAAGGTCAGGGGTGTGATAAATTTTGTGGCGTTTTCGGTCATGACAACTTCTACCGTAGCCCCTTGCTTTACCAGCAACGATGCCAGCGATGCAGCCTTATATGCAGCGATGCCGCCGGACACGCCCAGCAGAATCGTCTTTCCTTGCAGCATAAAATCGCCTCCTTAATTCGTGTAGTTATTATAGCTTGAAATCTCAATGATGTAAAGTGCTTGTTTTTTTATTCCGTTCGTGCTATAATCGGGACAGCCTATGGCTAAATTTGCGCTGTATCCTCTGGGGAGGAACGGCAGCAGGAGGTAATTGAATATGAAGAAAAAAGGGTTTGATACACGATATTTCGTTATACTTGCCATGCTTTGCGCCATTATGCTGGTGCTGCAGATGACGGGAATCGGTTTGGTGCCTCTTCCGTTCATCAATGCAACCACCATGCATATTCCGGTGATTCTCGGGGCTATACTATTAGGACCCACCGCCGGAGGTATTCTGGGTGCGGAGTTTGGATTGTTCTCCATCTGGACAAACACCACTTCTTCCAGCAGTGTGTTGGCGTTTGCTTTTTCGCCGGTTTTGGCGGGGGAAATGTGCGGTGCCGGTGGTGCGGTCAGCGCCGTTTGGACGGCGTTGGGATGCCGGATTTTGCTGGGCGTCATTGCTGGATGGCTGTGGAAGTTGCTGAAAAAGGTCAAGGTGACGGATGTGGCAGCGCTGCCTGTGGCCGCCGGCGTGTCCACCATCATGCATTCACTGCTGGTGATGGGTAGCATTGGCCTGCTGTTCAGCGGACAGTTCGCACAGGCGAAGGGCATCCCCATGGATACCGTTTTCGCAGTTGCTATGGGTGTGGTCGCCACTTCCGGCATACCGGAGGCCATCGCCGCAATTATCATTGTGACGGCTGTGGGAAAGGCGCTGCTTACTTTGATCGCGCACACCCAAAAACGGAGGAGATAAAATGCTGCTAGCTATCGACATTGGTAATACCAATCTGGTGATTGGTTGCCTGAAGGATGATAAAATTCTATTTAAGGCACGCATTGCAACGGACCGAACCCGCACCTCCGACCAATACGGTGTGGAAATCAAAAACATGATTGAAGCCTTTGGCGTATCGGTGGGGGACATTTCCGACTGCATTATTTCGTCGGTGGTGCCGCCGGTTTTTAACTCAGTCAAGACAGGTGTCATCAAAATCATCGGAAAACAGCCTATGGTGGTTGGCCCCGGACTGAAAACCGGCCTGAATATCCACATGGATGTGCCATCGCAGGTGGGCAGTGACCGAATCGTGATTGCTGTGGCTGCGCTGGCGGAATACAAAGCGCCGCTGATTTTGATGGATATGGGCACTGCTACCACCATTGAGGTGGTGGAGCCGGAGAATCGTTATTTGGGCGGTGTCATTTTCCCTGGTGTGCGGCTTTCTCTGGATGCTCTGACCAGTCGTGCGGCGCAGCTGCCCGGTATCAGCCTGGATCAGCCGAAACAGGTTATTGGAAAAAACACCGTGGATTGTATGCGCAGCGGTATGATGTATGGCACTGCCGCCATGATTGATGGCCTGATTGACAAAATCGGGCAGGAGCTGGGACACAGTTCTACCATTATCGCCACTGGCGGCTTGGCACAATTTATCATTCCCCTTTGCAGTCATGAAATCATTCTGGAAAAGGATTTGCTGCTGAAGGGGCTGAACATCATCTACAAAAAGAATAAGAAGTAACCATTGGACAGTCGTCGTTTGACGGCTGTCTTTTTTTGCGGTGCAGGAATGTATCGGCATCCGGAGCATAGACTTGCACAGGAGTTGATGCAAATGAAGTGTGCGTGGAATGAATTGCTGAATATACTGCCAGTATGGATGCGGCAATCGGTGGACGAGCTTGGCCGGCAGACGCTTCTGGAGCTGCGCTTGCGGGCGGGATATCCGCCGGAGCTGAAACGTCAGGAGAACTGCGTTCATTTGAAACGGGTGGTTTCGGAGGAGGACTTGCGCTATATCGTCAATACAGCCTCTCAGTATTCTCCTTGGGCGGCAGAAACGGTTCGCCATGGTTACATCACGGCGCAGGGTGGACACCGTATCGGCCTTTGCGGCGAAGCGGTAGTACACGAGGGAGCGATGAAAGGGGTTCGTCGTGTTGATTCTCTGTGTATTCGGGTGGCAAGGGATTTTGTTGGAATTGGAGATGATTTACGCTCCTTTACCGGCTCCATGCTGATTATTGGAAGACCAGGAGCAGGGAAAACCACGCTTTTACGGGATTTGATTCGCTTGCGGGGGAGGCGTGAAACGGTGGCCGTGGTGGACGAGCGTGGGGAGCTGTTTCCTCAGGGGGCGTTTCATATGGGGGCACGGATTGATGTTTTGAGTGGCTGTCCGAAGCCGCAAGGAATCGAAATGCTGCTGCGAGTTATGGGACCGGACACCATCGCAGTAGATGAAATCACCTCCCAGGCAGATTGTGATGCTTTGATTCGGACAGGCTGGTGCGGTGTGACGCTGCTGGCCACTGCTCATGCGGCATCGGTTTCAGATTTAAAAAAAAGGCCGGTATATCAGCCGCTGATTCGCTGCGGATTGTTTGAAACGGCGGTTGTTTTACAAGCGGATAGGTCCTGGCGGACGGAAAGGATGGGACAATGAGCATAAAATTGTTGGGTGCTGTTTGCATTATTTGTGCCTGCGGCGGTATGGGATTCTCTATGGCTGCAGCCCATCGGAAAGAAGAGTCCGCATTACGTCATCTGATTCAGGTTTTGGATCATATGGGCTGCGAGCTGCAATATCGGCTGACACCCTTGCCGGAGCTGTGTCGCACGGCCTGTGAGGATACCCGTGATGTGGTTGGACAGGTACTACTGCGGCTGACGGAGGAGCTGGAGTCGCAGGTGGCTCCGGATGCCGCCAGTTGTATGCGTGCGGCGGTGGATAAGGTAGGAAAGCTTCCGACCAGTGTGCGGAAAAATTTGCTGGTGCTTGGGACCTCTCTTGGACGATATGATCTGCAAGGCCAGATGCGTGGAATTGAGGCGGTTCGCATCCAATGCCGGACGGATTTAGAGGCACTGACTTTGAATCGGGATGCACGGATTCGCAGCTATCAGACCCTTGGACTCTGCGCTGGATGCGCTTTGGCCATCCTGTTTTTGTAACGCTTATGGATATTGATTTAATATTCAAAATCGCCGCAATTGGTATCATCGTTTCCATTTTGAATCAGGTGCTTTCCCGTTCCGGTCGGGAGGAGCAGGCCACCATGACCACACTGGCCGGTTTGGTTGTGGTGCTGATGATGCTGGCGCAAAAGATTGCTGAGCTGTTTGATTTGGTCAAGGGGCTGTTTGATTTCTGATGGAGGTATTCTGGCAAGGAGCAGCGGCAGTGCTGCTTGCGGTGATATTGGGGTCAACCCTTCGTAAAAACGGCGGTGAAACAAGGGTTCTTTTGGGCGTTACGGTTTGCTGTATGGTGGCCTGCGGGGCGATGTGGTATCTGAAGCCGGTGATATCCTTTGTGCGGCAGCTGCAGGACGTGGGACAGCTGGACAATGAGATGCTACGCATCTTACTGAAAGCGGTTGGAATCGGCATGGTCGGAGAAATCGCATCCTTGATATGCTCGGATGCCGGCAACGGGGCTTTGGGAAAGGCAATTCAAATGCTGACCACTTCTGCAATTCTATGGCTGTCGCTCCCGCTGCTCACCAGTCTGTTGGAGTTGATCCAAAGTATTCTGGGGGAAATATGAAGAAGTGGATTTTGGTGGCAATTCTAATCGTAACCATGGCGCAGCCGGTATATGCCACGGAAATTACCGCGCCGGAGGCTCCGGATTCCGCAGCGGCTTTGATGCCTGTGGAACAAAAAACCTTTGGGGAGGATCTTTGGCATGTGATTTGCAGCGCCGTTGAAGCACTGGAGCCGGATATTGCTCAATGCAGTGGAATCTGTCTGTGCGTGATTGGAACGGTAATGATGATCTCTATTTTGGGCAGCTTTCCAGGCAAGTCAAAATCGGTTACGGAGCTGGCCGGAGCGGTTGCGGTAGCCTGTCTGCTTCTGGGATCTGCCTACGGGTCAATTTCCGCCGCAGCGGAGACGGTTCAGCAGCTCAGCGACTACGGAAAACTTCTGTTGCCGGCAATGACCACTGCTGTGGCAGCGCAGGGCGGTTTGACCAGCGCCACAGCTCTATACACAGGTACGGCATTTTTTGACACCATTCTCGGCTCCCTGATTTCATGGCTTTTGCTTCCGGTTATTTATGCTTATTTGGTGCTTTCTGTTGCGGCAGCGGCTTTGGAAATCGATTTGCTGGGGAAAATGCAGAAATTTCTCAAGTGGTTAACATCCTGGGGGTTGAAAATCATCATATACATATTTACAGGCTACATGACTGTTACCGGCGTGATCAGTGGCACTGCAGATCAAGCAACGCTGAAGGCCACAAAGATGACGATTTCCGGCATGGTGCCGGTGGTGGGCGGTATGCTTTCGGACGCTTCTGAAACGATTCTGATCAGTGCAGGAACGGTCAAAAATGCAGTTGGAATTTATGGCCTGCTGGCGTTGATAGCTGTGGCCATCGGTCCCTTCTTGCGAATCGGCATCCAATACTTGATGCTAAAGATTACAGCCTCAGTTTGTGAGATTTTCGGTTCCAAGCGCATCACCGGTCTGGTCAGCGATGTATCCGGCGCCATGGGATTGCTGCTGGCCATGACTGGAACTATGTGTCTGCTTTTAATGATTAGTACGGTGTGCTTCCTGAAGGGAGTGGGGTGATTGAAGCAGTATTTACTCAGTGTGCTGTCAGCGGCAATCATCAGCGCCGTTGTGCTAAAGCTAATGGGCGACAAAGGGAGCCGTGGGGCAGTGGGGAAGCTGGTTGTGGGTTTGTTTTTGACATTTACTGTAATCTCACCCATTCGGGCTGTTTCGATTGATGACTGGACGAATTTACCGGATTCTTACACTGTTGCTGCACAGGAAGCCGTAGCAGCAGGGGAGGCGCAAACCAAATCGGCCTTGCAGCAAAGCATAAAACAAAGCTGCGAAGCATATATCTTGGACAAAGCCCGAGGGCTGGATGTTGCACTGGAAGTGGAGGTGACCGTATCAGATGACCCGATTCCGATTCCTGTTTCGGTGCGGCTGCGAGGGCGTGTTTCACCAAATGCAAAAACAAAGCTCAGCGATTTGATTGAAAAGGATCTGGGGGTTTCAAAGGAGGAACAGTCGTGGATCTGAAAAAATAGGCAGCAAAGCAGGGGAATTAGCAAAGAAATATCGCTATGTTGTGATTGTGCTGCTCATTGGCATTGGATTGATGCTGATGCCGGATTTTAGCAAAAAAGAATCTTCATCCCCTCAGATACAATCGACAGATTTCGTTGACCCTACAAAGGATTTGGCAGATATCCTGTCATCCATTCAGGGGGTCGGCAGGGTACGCATCCTTTTGACGCTCCACAGCGGGGAGCAGACTGTATATCAATCCAATCAAAAGGTAGCTGCGGACGGATCGATGGATACCGAAACGGTGATAATCACCGATTCGGACAGAAACCAATCAGGAATGGTACAACAGGTGCTGGCACCCCAATACCGTGGAGCAATCGTCATATGTCAGGGGGCCGGAGATGCCTCGGTACGACTGGCGGTGGTGGAAGCAGTATCAGATGCCACAGGCTTAAGCACTGACCATATTTCGGTATTAAAAATGAAATGAGTGGAGGAATCATTATGAAATCGAAGAATTGGAAGAAAAACCTCATTGCCGCCGGCGTGCTGGTGACGGTATGTGCTGGTATTTATCTGAACTGGCTTTACAGTGGAGGCGAGGCGAAGGATTTGAATGATACTCTCGATGCCCAAAAAGTTATGTCCGATGATATGCTGATTCTGGACGGTACCGTTGAAGTGGGGACGCAATTGGATACCGCTACGGACTATTTCTCCGCTGTGCGGCTGTCCAGACAGCAAGCACGGGACAGCGCTGTGACGCTTTTGCAGGAAACCATGGCCTCCGGCACGGACGCAGAGGTGTCTACGTCCAATAATCAGTTGGAGGAAATCGTTCAGACGGCTCTATGTGAAGCGCAGATCGAAAGCCTGGTCATTGCCAAGGGATATACGGATTGCGTGGCCTATATGAACGAGGAGGGAATCTCTGTGGCAGTGGCATCGCCGGAAGGGGGACTGCAACAGCAGGATGTGGCGCTGATTGCGGATATCGTTATGACCCAGTCCGGCCAGACCTATGAACAAATTCGTGTGGTAGAAGTGAAATAACTGTGTGAAAAATCTGTTGTAATTCTTGCTTGGCTGTGGTATAATGAGTAAAAATATGCTGCGTAGTATGCGCAGCGATGATACAGGAGGTTTTTCCATGGCCGATAATAAGCAGTACATCACGCAGGTGCAGGATAACGGCCGCGTGCTGATTTCCGAGGAGGTCATTGCTACCATCGTCGCCCAGTCCCTGACCGAAATCGAAGGCTTTGTGACCTTGAGCAACAAGCCCGGTGCCGATTATGCCGATATCGTGGGTAAGAAGAACTGGGGCAAGGGTATTAAGGTGGTCATCTCTGAAAACGACGAGATTACCATCGATTGCAATGTGATTGTCACCTACGGCACCAGCGTTATCTCCGTTGCCAAGGCAATTCAGGAGGCTGCCGTTTCTGCTCTGGATTCTATGACTGGCATCTCTGTTGTGGATGTCAATGTCAACGTCTGCGGCATCGTTCGCAAGTAATGCCCATGACCAGAGCAAATGCCAGAGAGCTGGCGGTTCATTTGATTTACGGACGTGACTTCACCGGTGAGGAGCCGGAGCAGGTGGTGGCTGTTCGGCTGGCCAAGGAATACTATGCCCAGCTTTCTCAGGAGAATGATGTCTACGCCGAGCGCCCCAGCCGTGCCCAGATGGCATATCTGGATAAGGTGGTTTCCGGCGTGGCAAATCGTGCCGAGGATTTGAATTCTGAGATTCAGAAGTTTTCTATCGATTGGGATGTCAGTCGTATTTCACGCCTGACCCGTGCTATCATGCAGCTTGCAATCTTTGAGATTCTGTATGTAGAGGATGTGCCCACGGGCGTGGCAGTATCCGAGGCTGTCCGGCTGGCAAAGAAGTACGACGGTGATGACACCGGCTCCTTTGTCAATGGTATTCTGGGTTCCTTTGCCCGTAGCCTGCCTGCTGAGGAAGTCCAATGAGCGTCATCGGGTTCGATACCAGCAATTACACTACTTCCATCGCTATTTTTGATGGCTCTGATGGTGTAAACGTTTCCAAGCTTTTGCCCGTTAAGGAAGGGGAACTTGGTCTGCGTCAATCCGATGCGGTATTTAGTCATATTAAAAGCCTGCCGGAGCTGTCCGGCAGGCTGTTTTCCAATGCCCAGCCTTCGAGCATTCGGGCGGTAGGCGTCAGCACCCGCCCTAGAGCGGTTGAGGGCAGCTATATGCCTTGCTTTATGGTGGGCTATTCCCACGGAAAAATGCTGGCAGAGGCGCTGAACGTGCCCTTAATTGAAGTTTCTCACCAGCAAGGACATATTGCCGCTGCAGCATGGAGCGCCGGTCGGCTGGATTTATTGGATCAGCCCCATCTGGGATGGCATCTTTCCGGCGGCACCACCGAGCTGCTCTTTATCGAACCAGAAGGTAAAAATGTCGCCTGTCGGCGTATTGGCGGCACCTCGGATATTTCTGCCGGTCAGTTGATTGACAGAACTGGGCAGTTGCTGAAGCTGCCCTTTCCCTCCGGAGAGCATCTGGATCAGCTTAGTCAGGCGGCAAAGGGCGGGGAAGTCTTTAAGGTAAAATGTCCGGAAATGGAGTTTTCTCTCTCCGGCGTGCAAAATAAGGTGCTGCAGTTTTATGAAAAGAGCGGTGATGCTGCCGAAACCGCTGCCTATGCGCTGCGGTGTGTGGCCACAGCGGTTCAGACTGCAACCCGAAACGCCTTGAAGGCGTACCCGGGTCTGCCTGTGATTTTCTCCGGCGGTGTAGCCTCTAATTCCATGCTGCGTAGCGTGATGCAGCCCGTGGGCGGCATTTTTGCCCAACCCCAGTATTCTACCGACAATGCCATGGGAGTGGCCATTTTGGCCCATCGGATGCAGGAGGGATGATGATGGCGCAGAATATTCTGTCCATTTCGCAAATCAATGAATACATCCGCTCCCGCATGGATGCAGATCCATTACTGACGCAGGTGGCGGTGCGTGGCGAAATCAGCAACTACAAGCAGTATCCCTCGGGCCATCACTATTTTACGCTGAAAGACGAGGGCGGCGCATTGAAGGCGGTTATGTTTAAGGGTAACGCTATGCGCCTGCGTTTTCGGCCCGAGAACGGCATGAAGGTCATCGCCATGGGTAAGATTTCCGTTTATCCACGGGATGGCGCCTACCAGCTCTATTGCACGGCGATGGCAGTGGACGGAGTGGGCGATTTGCACGCCGCCTTTGAGCAGCTAAAGGCAAAGCTGGCGGCGCAGGGATTATTCGATCCCGCCCATAAAAAGCCTATTCCCCGCTATCCCGGCGTGATTGGCATCGTGACCAGCTCCGCCGGTGCGGCGCTGCATGATATGCTGCGTATTCTTCGTAAGCGCTATCCGCTGACGCAGGTTCGTTTGTTACCGGTGCGGGTGCAGGGGGCGGAAGCTCCGGCAGAAATCGCTGGGGCGATTCGTTACGCAAACCACTATCGTCTTGCGGACTTGCTGATTGTGGGTCGGGGCGGTGGCTCCATCGAGGATCTCTGGGCTTTCAATGACGAGTTGGTTGCCCATGCCATTTTTGATTCCCAGATTCCAATTATCTCCGCCGTTGGACATGAGCCGGACGTGACCATTTCTGACTATGTGGCGGATTTGCGGGCGGCGACCCCGTCCAACGCTGCTGAATTGGCGGTGCCGGATCAGGATGCGCTACGGCAAGGACTGGATGCTCACTCCGCTGCCATGGCAGCTGCACTGTCCAGACAGCTGAAATCTGCCCGTCAACATTTGAAAATCCTGTCCTCCAGTCCGGCGCTCTGCTCGCCTACGGGTTATCTGGAGCGGCGACGCAAGGATCTTTCTGCGCTGCAGGAACGACTGACAGCGGCGGAAATTCGCTTGATTGATAGAAAAAAACAGGGCTATATCGGCCTAACTGCAAAGCTGGATGCCATGAGCCCTTTGAAGGTATTAACACGGGGCTATGCCATGGCTCGCAAGGACGATGGAACCGTTCTGCGCTCTGTACGGCAGGTGGCCGCGGGAGATGCCCTTCGCCTTTCGTTGGCAGACGGCAGTATTTCTGCCGTGGTCACTCATATTGAGGAGGATGCCTTATGAATCAGCAAAATGCAACTTTTGAATCCAATATGCAGCGTCTGGAGCAAATTGTCCGTGCCATGGAGCGGGGCGATGTGGCGCTGGAGGAGTCTTTGAAGCTCTTTCAGGAGGGAACCGAGCTGGTGCGCAGCTGCGGTAAGCTGCTGGATGATGCTCAGCTGCAGGTGCAAAAGGTGATGACTGCCCCTGATGGCAGTCCGGTACTGGAGGATATGCCAAATGAATGACAGAACGGGTGAATATAAAGCATATATCGAACAGTATTTGAAGGATTGGTACGGCAGGTTCAGCAGCGAACCCCAATCGAAGCTGTTTGAAGCCATGGAGTATAGCCTACAGGCCGGTGGCAAGCGGCTGCGTCCGGTGTTTGCCTTCGAGTTTTGCCGGATGTGTGGTGCGGACTGGAAAAAGGCTGCGCCCTTTGCCGCCGCCATCGAGATGATTCATACTTACAGCCTAATCCACGATGATCTTCCCTGCATGGATAATGACGATTATCGGCGGGGCAGACTGACCAATCACAAGGTTTACGGCGAAGCGATGGCCATTTTGGCCGGTGACGCATTGTTGACCGATGCATTCGCAGTGGCGTCCACCGCAGGGATTGTTGATGCCATTGCCGTGCTGGCGGAATGTGCCGGCTCTCTGGGGATGGTAGGCGGTCAGGTGCTGGATATCATGAGCGAAGAGCGATTGTTGACGGAGCAGGAGGTCATTGACATCCAGACCCGTAAAACCGGTGCGCTGATCAATGCGGCTTGCGTTACCGGTGCCATGGCCGGCGGCGCTTCGGAGGAACAGGTTGCCGCCGCCGGAAGATTTGCAGGTGCGCTGGGCCTTGCGTTCCAGATTCGTGACGATATGCTGGACGTGATTGGAAATGCTCAGGAACTTGGCAAGGCTGTGGGCGTAGACGAAGGAAAAAACACCTTTGTGCGGCTTTACGGCCTTGGAAAGTGCGAGGAATTGGTGGATAAATACACGAATATCGCCATCGAGGCCCTGGCTGTATTTGAAGATACCGATTACATGATTTCGCTGGCTCAAAGTCTGACCAGCCGTACCGTATAAGATTCTTGATTTTTTTTGAAAATATGGTACGATATAGGCTGTTAGAAAGGACGGCGATTTTATGAACAAGATTTACATTCCCGAGGGCTACAAGCCCGTTTTGGATGAATATGATACCCAGCGAGCCATTGCCTACATTAAGGCCACCTTTCAGGATGAGTTTTCCGGTGCGCTGAATCTGAAACGTGTTTCCGCACCGCTGTTTGTTACGGCGGATTCCGGCCTGAACGATAACCTGAACGGCTATGAGCGGCCCGTTTCCTTCGATATTCCTGCGGTTGGAAACGATGCGCAGGTGGTTCATTCTCTGGCCAAGTGGAAGCGGCTGGCGCTGAAGCGTTACGGCTTCGGCATCGGCAATGGCCTGTATACGGATATGAACGCTATTCGCCGTGACGAGGAGCTGGACAACGTTCACTCCATCTACGTCGATCAGTGGGACTGGGAAAAGGTCATCACCAAGGAAAACCGGAATCTGGACTACCTGAAGCTGATTGTGCGGGCTATCGTCAGCGCTATCTGCAACACCAACGACCGGCTGCACGTGCGCTATCCCCAGCTTCGTGTGGAGCTGAAGCGGGAAGTGGCCTTTGTGACCACTCAGGAGCTGGAGTATATGTATCCGGATTTGAGCGGTCATGAGCGGGAGGATGCCTTCGTTCGGGAGAACCAGACCGCTTGCATTATGCAGATTGGCGGCAAGCTGAAATCCGGCAAGCCCCATGATGGTCGTGCGCCGGACTATGATGATTGGAATCTGAACTGCGATATCTTCTTCTGGGATGATGTGCTGGGAAGATCCCTGGAGATTTCCTCTATGGGTATCCGTGTGGATCCGGAGGCGCTGGATCGTCAGCTGACCCTTTCCGGCTGCGATTACCGCAGAGATTTGCCTTTCCATAAGGCGCTTCTCAACGGTGAGTTGCCCCTGACCATCGGCGGCGGTATCGGCCAGTCCCGACTGAGTATGCTGATGATGGGCTGCGCCCACATCGGTGAGGTGCAGTCCAGCGTTTGGGATCAGACCACCATCGATGCCTGTGAAAAGGCCGGTATTCGGCTGCTGTAAATAACCATTAAAAGCCTCCGGATCAGCCGGAGGCTTTTGGCGTATTTATGTGATTACTCAAGCAGGTAGCAATGACGCAGGCGATTTTTTGCTGATGGGTAGGGGAGCGGAGCAGGGCTTCCTCCTGAGGATTCGTTAGAAAGCCGCACTCGATGAGGATTCCCGGCTTGTTGATGTTCTGCATCAGGTATATTCCATCGGATGCCTTGCATTTTCGTTTGCTGGATGGGTTTATCGTGGCGATGAAAGCGGATTGCATTTTCTGCGCCAGAGTGCGGCTTGCCTCATCCTTGGCGTAAAAAACCTGTGCGCCGGAATACTGGCTATCGGAAAATGTATTTTGATGGATGCTCACCAGCAACGCATCTTCCTGCTGATTTACAAGTTTGACACGGTTCTTCAAATCGGAAACTTTTTGGGAAGCAATGGTGTTTCCTTCGGTATATATAGATGTATCAGAGGTGCGAATCATCATAGTATCATAGCCCAAAAAACGCATCAAATCATTCAGACGGAGGGCAATCTCTAAATTAATATGACTCTCCAGAACCCCAGTGCAGGAGGTGGCACCGCCGTCAATACCTCCGTGTCCTGCATCTATCACGACACAGGTACGTCCAGCAATCGGCGTTCGGGAAACCATCACTGTTACAGCCTCGCTCCCTCCAAAGACGAGGGCCAGCGCTCCCACCACTACAATTACATATAATGGTATCAGCTTCCACACTTTCATTTGCAATCACCTCATTTATTATTATGTTGTCGTCGCTGCGAAATGAACACATCGACAAATGATTGCATAGTATGAGCCGGAGCGACAGCTCTAATGATTATGTGATTGGAGGAATGACTTTTGCAGCGTAAAAGAATGGATTCAAACGGCGCATATGGCATCCTGCCAGAAAAGGCACCGCTGGCCAATCCCTACGTTCCGTTTCAGCCGGATGATCCGCCCATGTATGAGCCGCCAAAGGGTCTGATTCGGGGCACCATGTATCCCGGACTGGATTTGCCCTTCAAAGGGATGGCCAATAAGCAGGAAAAAGCGGATACCCCAAAGACCCGTCTGCAAACGCTGGGCTTTGCCCTTCAGGAGCTTGCACTGTATTTGGATACCCATCGGGATGATTCGGTGGCACTGGATATGTACCGCACTTATCAAAAACTATATCATAATTGCATGATGGAATACTCCGAAGGGTGCCGCCCCATTAACCATGGGACACCGACGGAAGGGGAATACCGTTGGCTGGATGATCCGTGGCCTTGGGAATACTGCGCAAATAAGGAGGGGTAAAGGATGTTTGTCTATAATAAGAAGCTTCAGTATCCGGTAAAAATCGCACGTCCGAACCCCCGTCTGGCATCCATCATTATCTCCCAGTACGGTGGCCCAGACGGAGAACTGGGCGCATCCCTGCGTTATCTGTCCCAGCGCTACTCTATGCCCTTTGATGAATTGAAGGGATTATTGACTGATATTGGAACCGAAGAACTAGACCCACCATGTTGGACATGGTGGGTCTAAGTATTTTCGGGGCCGGGGGAGTGGGGTCAGATGTTTAGGCTGACTTCCAGCTCGATGGGTTCCGGAGTCCCGAAGCGGCGATTATTGTTGTTTTTCATTTTTCGGTTATAGGTGATTTTCTTAATGCACTTTTTGAGCATAAGATTGGTTTCTCGGACGGATGCGTCCGGACTTTGCAAAAGTTCCAATGCAGCGTGGAAAGTAGCACGGCGTTGCTCATAATCCACCTGCTCCGGAGCGTTCTCCCGGGCAGTGGCGAGGGCCTGCTGGGTCTGCTGACGTTCCTGATAGATTTTGTCTTTCAACTTTGCGAAGATGTGCTGGGGCATAGCTTCCTGGGTGTATTTATCCCAGAGGGTGTACTCTTGCTGCTCCAAATCGTCGAGATGCTTTTCTAGTTGGGCGATGAGTTGGCGCTGCATCAGCGCAGCGTCGGACGGTCCTCGCTGGATTTGGAGATCGATATCAGCAATAGCAGCTCTGAGAATCTTTATCACTTCGGCAGTCATTTCCTCTACGGTGCAGGAGGCGGTACAGCAGGATGTTTGATTCAGGCAAAGGAGCCGAGGGGCGGAGCGTTCTACGCCATCACGCTTATATTGCCGTCGGCTCATGGCAGCGCCGCATTTGCAATAAATCAGGCCGGAAAACACGTTGGAATATTTGACTTTATCTTTGACCGGCGGCATTTTGCCACGAATGTCCTGTACCGCATCCCAAAGATCCTGATCGATGATGGCCGGATGTTTGCCGGGGTAGACCAGATATTCCTTGTGGCGAGGTCGGGTGGCGATTAGCTCGCCCTGTTCAATTACCTTGACCGTCTTTCGCCGGTTCCAATGGACCATACCGATATAATGGTCGTTGGTGACCATAGGCTTGACGCTGGCCGCCGACCATGCTCCGCCGGCTGGGGCTGCGACACCCATTCCGTTTAATGTTCGGGCGATGGCATGGGCATTGGTGCCCTGGGCGTAGAGCTGGAAAACCAGTTTGACAATTTCGGCCTCCTCCGGAATTGGCTCCAGCGTATGGCATTTGCGTTTCCCTTCTTTGATTTGAATCTTCCGGTAGCCGTAGGGTGGATGCTGGCCGATGAAGTTACCGTTCTGGACAGACAGGATGCGGCCGTTGCCCATGATGCGCTTCTGGTATTCCAGAAACTCGTTTCCCCGTTTCAGCTCCCGTTCAAAGATATCCCGGTCACGCTCATCGTTCAGGTCATAGGAATACTGGAGGGTGATGGCGAGGGTGTTGGTATAGCGGAGAATCTTGACCAGCCGGCCGATGTCCTCCAAATCGCCACGGCTGAGACGCTGGGGCTCGACAATCAGGACGGCCTTGACTCTGGGAGACTCGATACGGCGCAGCAGCTCCTGCACCTTCGGACGGCTCTCGATGGTCTCGCCGGATACTACCTCGCGGTAGCGGTTCTCCTCCGGCACCGGCGCACAGCCGGGAAGGTTCCGCTCCACCCATTCATTCAGCATCTGTTCATGCTTGGATAGGACTTCTTCCACCGTCAGCATCGGGTCATCGGTTCGGGATTTTCTGAGGTATATGAGGATGTCCTGCGTTGATAATCTGGGAAGCTGCCACATGACTGACCAGCTCCTTTCTTCTAAGCTGCCCCGGTGTTAATCCACCGGGGCGGTTTTATTGTTGAATAGATTGAAAATGATTACTGGTGGTCTTTTATTGCCTGTCTGAAGAACTGTTTCTGGAATTCTATTTCCTCATCAATTAGATGCTGAATACGAAGCCTCCGCACAAAGTCCCATCTGTTAATATGACCAGATTTTCGCTTTAATGTACCGACTAAATCACTTGGTGGCTGCTCAGGGATGATTTCTAAATCCCTAACATAATTACATAACAGTTCTTCTATTTTTGCGTCCAATTTGCTTAGATATGGTAGTTCGCGTTTGTAGTCTAAATCTGCGAGCAGAGCAATGTATTCAGGGATGCTCGAAGCCTCATATCTTGCTTCATTAGTAATTTGCACAATTCGTTCGAGAATGTCCTTGGCTGGAGTTGAATTCGATGAATCAAATAGCGGATATAAAAACAGCGACAATTCCTTATTCCAATCTGCGATGGTGGGGGCACTTGCATCAGATGTAAGCATCAATCCATCGCAAAGAGCTGATTGCCTAAATCCATCCCAGTCATCAAATTGTGCCATAACGTCTACAGGAACAAAAATCCGTCGTTTCAATATGGTCGACATTCCGTGCTTCTTAAATTGTGAAAAGCTTGGATTGATATATCCCGATAAATATATAAAATCAATATAAATATCAATATCCTTAATTGCCAAAGATTGTGTTACATACACTTTCTTCATAAATGGATATGTAAACTCTTTAAGCATTGATTTTTGGTCTGAGGAAAGAGAGAGGATTGTGGAGAAACAATCTATAATTGCTTCGGCTGTATCGATAGCCTTACCTGCGGCTATTTTTTCTTTGCGATTTTTCAGAAACGAAAACATATATTCGATCCCCTTAAATATAACCGTTGCAATGCTACGTGCGCTTTAAGTGTTATTTATGCGGAGTGAACAATGATATTAAGGTAAGGACAATATATGGTAGCGCAAGAACGGCAAATAATATGTAATAAATGATTGCTAGGATATCCTGTGGGCCCATTATTGTACAAACTAGACCCCAAATCCAAAAGATAAGAGTCGTGATGGGTAGTAAAAAGTAAACAACCATCAAAATGCACTCAATCCAAAAATTAAGATCTATCATTAAAAACGGCATTATGACGATGGTCATTAGGATAAAATAATACAAGACTGCACCAAACCAACCGAAGGTGGTTATCAATTTTTCTTTCATCTGAAGCACTCCTATAATAAAAATGTACTTTTGTTTGCTTTTGAGTAAAAATAAAAAAGCGAACAAAAGGAGGTGAATGGGATGCTACATAGAGAAAAGGTTCTTGCGGAAATCATGGAGCTGCTACGCAAGGCAACGGACAGAGATCTGGGCGTTGTGCTGGCGTTTGTGCGTCACATGATTCGCAAGGAAAAATGAGTGGCAGGGGAGACCGGGCGATTATGCCTGGTCTTCTTTTTTGCACTCGGCGGCCAGCTTCAGGGCCATTTTCTCCAGCAGCTCCCATTCGGAAGAATCCAGCTTTGCCAGAACGGCAATGAGCCGACGGCGGAAGTCGGGGGATTCTCCTCGCATGACATCGCCCATAAAGGCTGCAATCTCTTCATCCCGGTCAACGGGCTGGAGCATCTCTCCTTCACCGGTGCGAAGCCAGGATTCATTGATACCAAATTCACGACAAATAAGCGCAACAACGGCATCAGATGGAGTACGAACTCCTTTTTCATAACCAGCAATGTTAGAGCGGGGAATGCCGAGCCTGTCAGCGGCTTCCTGCTGGGTTAGATTGTGTAATATGCGAATTTGCTTAATACGATCGTTCACGTCGTCACCTCCCTTTGAATACATACTAGCACCAAATAAAAACAAAGTCAACAAAAATGTTGCAAAGTGACAAAATAGGTCTTGACAAATGGCGCAGAGTAACATATTATAGTTGCATAGAAACAAATCGGAGGTGAACACGATGGCAGAGAGCGATCAGCAGATTATTCGCAACATTGAGGCGGCAATCGTCATCCTCCCGGAGGAGAAAAAGCAGTTCTTCCTCGGGTTTGCGGAAGGTATGGCCGCTATGGCAGACCAGTTGCGTGCGCCGGAGGGCGTGGGAGCCTGAGGGGAGGTGAGTGGGATTGACGAACTATGAGCTTGCAAAGGAGCGTTATGCGCTTGCGGTGAAGCGTTGCAAGGATACATACCGCAGGGCAACGATTCTTTTTGGCATTCTGACGGTCGCATTCATAGCGATAGCTATATTTCTGTTTCCCTATAATCCGGGCGGTGCCATTACGGTGGGAATCTGTACTATTGTCACTGCTGTGCAGTTGGTTCACTACGCTCTACTGTGGAGGAACAAAAGCCAGGAGGAAGCAGTTGCTCGCCAATAATTTGCGCTTGCACTCTTAGTGTTTCTAATAGTGGCATGCAATCTGTGTTTCTATCGACGTGAGTCGGAATCAACTTTAGCAAGCCTCTAACGGCGTCCAATAAGGAATCTGCTCCGGAACACAAACTGAGAAGTTCCACCGTGTTGGCTCTCAATGTTTGCATTGCAGTGGCTAAGGCAGTTTCGATACTGCATGCATATAACGTATCAATCATCTTGCTGTATGCCGCAAAACGAGAGTTTTGTATATTCTGCTGATTTTCGAGTTGTTTTTCGAGAGCGGCATTCCTTCTAAATTCCTCCTGACGGATGTGCTCAAGCTCAATTTGCTTCTCCATCTGAATGCGAATCTTCTCCATTTCGCGCTTGGACGAACGAAGTTGCACGATTGTAGATGCAATTACAGTGATGATTGCAACTACCGAGGGGAGAACGTTAATGAGGAGCTGCTTCCAGTTGATTGAATCCACCGGAACAAAATATTCGCTTAGCAATTCTTTTAAGATTTCGATATCCATATGTATCAAACTCCTTTCAAATCGATTTTAGCAGATTCTGGAGAGGGGTGCAAGAGGTATGCAGAATGATTCAGGAGAGGAATAGTGTATGCGCTACGAGAAACTGACTCAGGCAATTTATGAGGAAGGGTATTCTTTGGCTCATTTTGCGGAAGTCTGCGGCATTGAGGAGGACTACTTCGTGGAGATGCTGGGCAGTGATGAGGATTTTACCCCGGATGAGTTCTGGTCAATCGCCATAGGGCTTGGAATTACCAGCAGCGCGGAGGCTCAGGATGAGTTGTTCTTTTGCGGCTGATTCGGTCGCATAACGGACGGGCTGTGGGGCGTAGGATTTAGGGAAAGGAGGCAGTACGCTATGGAAGATACGGAATGGATTGTCACACATATGAGAACCGAAAACGCTATAATCACGATTCGCCGGCCTGTACTGACTCCGGAGGAACGGGCCAGACGGATGGAAGGAATCAAGAAGGCTGCGGTGGATATGATCCTCGCCACGGAGCGGAACATTCGTGAGCGGGAAAGGCGAGCAGCGGAGGGTGGCAGTACATAACGTAAGGACACTCCCTCCGTCACCGCCTAGCGGCGATGCCACCTCCCTCAAGGAGGGAGGCAAGGCGGCAGCGGCGCTGAGGACGGATTGCTACGCAAGTGTGCGCACTGGCTCGCAATGACAGAAGAATATGGGACGGTAGCTCAGTAGGAAATAGAGCGCTCCAGCATCGGAGGATGTCGTCGGTTCAAGTCCGGCCCGTCCCAAATTAATAAAGGAGGGGTAACAGTGGTAATTCTTTTGCCGCTGGAGCTTCCCTGGGGTGAATGCGCGCAATTTCCCCCGGTGCGTATTACCCCTAAAGTCCATCTGATCAACTGGTACACCTCGGGATTCGAGTAGTACGTCAGATGGGGGAAGCAATATCTGAAAAGGTTGTGCCTGCGTTTTTGCCATTCTACGCAGGCGGGAGCGGACTGCGGAGGCAGTGTAGCAGACGGATGACGGTGGGGCCATCCGAGGGAAACCCCTCAGCCACGGCGTTCGCCGTGCCAGCTCCCCTGAAAGGGGAGCCAAGGCGCCTACGGCGCATGAAATATGGGTGGGAGGTGCTTTGGAAAGCACGGTGGTTGCACGGCCACAGGTTGCCGGTTCGATTCCGGCTCTACCCTCCAGCGGCGTTGCCGCTTTAATCGCTACAGCCCGGTAAGACGGGCCGCCATCCGGCGGAGCTGCGGACTTCCGTCGGATGGTGACGACTCATGACCGCAAACAAAGGAGATGTACACAATGGAAGAACAGAACTGGATCAACTACAAGGAGTTCAACGCCAAGACCGCCGCGAACCACCGCAAGCATCAGGCGAAGAAGGCGGCTATCCTGCGCCTGGGCAACCGAATCGCCGCAGAAAACCGCCGCCAGCACCGGCTGATCGTGCTGGATTTGTCCCTTGCTGCAGTGACCCTGACGGCACTGGGTGTACTGGTGGGGATGCTGGTATGACAGTATTGGAGATGAAGGTGGACGCGCTGGTGCAGATAGCTATGGGAACGCCTCGGATGAAGCAGAAGGGGAAGGAAACGCTGCGGATGCTGATGGATGGGCTGATTCCGGCACCGGTACTGGCGGACACTGTGACCCAGCTACTGAAGGAGTTGGGATTCCCTGAAGGGTCATTGGGCTTTGAGCTGGCCAGCAGAGTGCTGGTACTAGGTTATGAACAGCCCCGACTGCTGGACGGCCTGTATCAAGGCGTATTTTCTACTGTGGGACAGGAGCGCAATCTTCTGCCGCAGCGCGTGGAGCGGAATATTTACACCGGCATTGCCACCATGTTCAGAAGAGGGAACAGTACACAACTGTTGGATTTCTTTGACGGGTGCATCAGCGATACCACGGGCATCCCATCCACCGGCACATTTATCCGGAGATGTATGCGAGAACTGCGGAGCAGGATGGAGGTAAGAGCATGCTGAAAATCGTATTTGACGAGAACGCCGGAGAACCGGTAGTCACCGCAGGTGGCAGAATGCCGGAGATTTTTATCGAGCTTTGTTGTGCTGTTGCCTGTATCTATCGATCAATGATGCAAGTGGATCCGGTAGGAGCGGAAGATTTTAAGTCGGACTTTCAAAAATGCGTTGCTTCAGACAAAGGGCTTGTCTGGGGCACCGTTGTACAGGGAACCTGTTTTGCGTTCGTAAGGCCTGAGAAAAAGGAGGAATGACGGATGGGGTGCAGACGTTGCCCGGAATGTGGAGCATATTTAGACCCGGATGAGCGGTGCGATTGCCATGAGCCGCCGGAGGTTTATCATGAAATCAGCGAATAAAAAGAGCGCCGGCGTGGGTGAACACGTCGGCGCTGATCCCCACTGGAATGGAGATGTACACAAATGGATGATAACACAAATCAAGTGGAAAGTCAAGAGGCAGAGGTAAAACCCGGATATTATGCGGTAATTCCGGCTCAGGTGCGTTATGACGAAGCACTTCCGGACAAGGCCAAACTGCTTTACGGGGAGATTTCTGCCCTGACGAATGCGGAAGGGTTTTGCTTTGCCAGCAACGACTATTTCGCTCGGTTATACGGATGCACCATCGGGACGGTGGCTCGGCAGTTAGGTGAGCTGGAGAAGGCCGGTTACATCGTTAGAGAGCTGGAGAAGGACAATACCGGACAAGTCGTGCGGCGAAAAATCCGACTATCGGTGTCCACATCTGACGCACATCCACATATCAATTTTGATAATACCCCCTATCAATTTTACAGGGAGGGTGGTATCAAAAATGATAAGGATAATAATACAAGTAATAATACTACTAAGAAAGAAAAAGAAAATAAAAAAGAAAAAGAAAGCTTTCAACCGATGCCGCTGTTCGAGGACTGGATACGGCGGAACTTTACGGACAGGCCGTCGGAGATGAAGAATCGACTGTATCTGGCTTTGGCTCGGTTCGTGGAGAATCGGGTGACTCTGAAAAAGCCCATGAAAAGCAAGGCGGCTGTGACGGCCCTGTGCAACAGGCTGGTAAAGCTGACCTATGCGGACACGGAGAGAATGATTGAGCTGCTGGACACGGCTACGGTCAACGGCTGGCAGTCGGTCTATGCCGGCAAGGATGCGCCTATGAATGCTGCAGTGGATGAGGGGGAGTACATATGTCTGTGACGATGGAAAATTACCTACAAGCACAGCATGCGGTGCTGGGGTCTGCGCTCATTGAGCCGCAATTGGTTCCTAAGGTGATCCAACAGACCCGGAAGGAAGACTTCACCGGTCCTGCCAGAACGGTATACAACGCCATGTGTCGGTTGTTTGCCGATGGTGTAACAGTGGACGTGGTGACGCTGGCGAACGCGCTGGGGTCGGACTATCGGAATTATCTGATGGAGCTGATGCAGATCACTCCCACGGCTGCCAATGTGGATCACTATCTCAGCCTTTGCCGGGAACAGGCGAAGGTGTTGGCATTGCGTGACATTGGCGTACAGATATCCACGGCTGAGAACAGCGAGGAGCTGCGAATCCTGCTGGATGAAGCCAACGCCCTGATGGTGGACAAGTCCGCCTTGCGCATCACCACCATGGAGGACGCAATGCGTACCTTCATGGAACGGCATGTTGGGGAACGGAAATACCTGAGCTGGGCGATTCCTGCGCTGAACAAGGTGCTGTACTGCGAACCGGGGGATTTCGTTCTGCTGGGCGGCTATCCTTCCGCCGGTAAATCGGCCTTTGCGCTGCAGTGCTGCTGGCACTGGGCAGAACGGATGAATGTGGGCTTTTTCAGTCTGGAGACCAGTTCGGAAAAACTCTTTGACCGGAAGATGGCCGGAGAAACGGGCCTAACCATGGAGCAAATCAAACTGAATCAGATTTCGGATTCGGACTGGGAACGAATCGGGTGCATGGTGGAACGAGTCGTTACCAGGAAATTGGAGCTGATACCGGCCTCCGGCATGACGGTGGCGCAGGTACGGTCGGTGACTGCCATGCGGCGGTATGACCTGATTATCATCGATTATGTGCAACTGCTCAGCGCCGAAGGCTTCAATCGGACAGAGCAGGTGACGAACATTTCTCTGGCGCTGCATCGGTTGGCCCAGGATATGAAAGTGACGGTCATCGGGCTTAGCCAGCTGAAAAGAAAAGAAAACTCGGACACGCCTGAAAACTCTGACCTGAGAGAATCCGGACAGCTGGAGCAGGATGCGGATGTGATTATGATGCTGCGGATGAAGGCAAAGTCCAAAATGACCGGCCCACGGCAGCTGTTTATCACGAAAAACAAGGAAGGTGCCCGGGCTATGATCGAGCTTGACTTCGATGGGCAACGACAGACCTTCTCCAAAGCGAAGAATACACAGGAAGTGGTGGACAAGTATACCCATGAGTGAAAGAAGGTTCGAAGAAAAAACGCGCAGGCGGCAATGGAGCAGATGGCAATCATCACGGAGTATGACCCGGAAATGCCGTTTGGGAGGGGCGAAGAATGAGCGCACTGATCAATTACCCCGGCAGTAAATGGGGACCCATGCAGTGCAGGATGGAGGGGCTATGAGCGAACTAACCCACCTATCCCTGTTTTCGGGCATCGGCGGGCTTGACCTTGCGGCGGA
>SVME01000076.1 GCA_015067605.1 Oscillospiraceae bacterium | reverse complement strand
CTAAACCTATCGACATCTGCAATGTTTGTTTTATGCCGTCAATGTTATGATTCGCACAATAATTACAACTCAATAATCGTTATGATACGGGAGGGTCAAGACCCTCCCCTACGATAACGTTGATTGTCATTGCACCGCTAAACAATAATTTACACCATCATTAAAATGGGAGCAGCCGGGGCTGCTCCCATTTGATAGATTACACAGTGGGCTGGTTGGCTGCCTCGATGATCTTCACGAACTTCTCGGGAACCAGGGAAGCGCCGCCAATCAGGCCGCCGTCGATGTCGGGCTGAGCCAGCAGCTCGTAGGCGTTCTTCTCGTTCATAGAGCCACCGTACAGGATGGAGATGGCACGGGCGTTCTTGGAGCTGTACAGCTTGCGAACCACGGTACGAATCATCTCACAGACCTCCTCAGCCTGCTCGGGAGTAGCGGTCAGGCCGGTGCCGATGGCCCAGATGGGCTCGTAGGCGATGATGACCTTGCGAATCTTCTCCTCGGGCACGCCAGCCAGACCCAGCTTAATCTGCATGGTGATATGCTCGGCGGTGATGCCGGCCTCACGCTGAGCCAGAGTTTCGCCGCAGCACATGATGGGAATCAGGCCAGCGTCCAGAGCGGCCAGAACCTTTGCATTGACATCGGCATCGGTCTCGCCGTACATCTCACGGCGCTCGGAGTGGCCGATGATGACGTACTTACAGCCGGCATCCACCAGCATATTGGTAGCGATCTCGCCGGTGTAGGCGCCGGAAGCGTTGGCGTTGCAGTTCTCAGCGCCGATGCCCACGCGAGTCTCACGCATGGAACGGACAGCAGCGGGGATGCAGATGGCGGGGACGCACAGAGCCACGTCGCACCAGCGGCCCTTGGGCATCAGAGTCTTCAGAGCGCTCATGAATTCCTTGGTCTCGCTGGGGGTCTTGTTCATCTTCCAGTTGCCGGCAATGACGGTCTTACGGTACTTTCTGTTCATTTTTCTTTTCTCCTTAATATATATCAAATGACAATCTTACTTATCCTGCAGGCAGGCGATACCGGGCAGCTCCAGACCCTCCAGGAACTCCAGAGAAGCGCCGCCGCCGGTGGAAATGTGGGTGATTTCGTTGGCGAAGCCCAGCTGCTCGCAGGCCGCAGCGCTGTCGCCGCCGCCGACGATGGTGATGGCCTCGGAATCAGCCAGAGCCTGTGCCACAGCAATAGTGCCCTTGGCCAGAGTGGGGTTCTCGAACACGCCCATGGGGCCGTTCCAGACAACAGTCTTGGCACTCTTGGCAGCGTCAGCAAACAGCGCACGGGTCTTCTCGCCGATGTCCAGACCCATCTTGTCAGCGGGGATGGCGGAGGAATCCACAGTCTCCACGGTCACGTCGCCGTCGATGGGGTTGGGGAACTCGCTGGTAATGACGGTGTCGATGGGCAGCAGCAGGTTCACGCCCTTGGCCTCAGCCTTGGCCATCATTTCCTTGCAGTAGTCGATCTTCTCGGCATCCAGCAGGGAAGTACCCACGCCGTAGCCCTTGGCAGCCAGGAAGGTATAGGCCATGCCGCCGCCGATGATCAGGGTATCCACCTTCTCCAGCAGGTTGTTGATAACATTCAGCTTGTCGGAAACCTTGGCGCCGCCCAGAATGGCAACGAAGGGACGCTCGGGGTTGGCCAGCGCCTTGCCCATGATGGAAACTTCCTTCTCCACCAGATAGCCGCAGACGGCAGGCAGGTAGTCAGCCACGCCAGCGGTGGAGGAGTGGGCACGGTGAGCGGTGCCGAAAGCGTCGTTGACGAACACATCAGCCAGCTCAGCCAGAGCCTTGGACAGCTCGGGGTCGTTCTTGGTCTCGCCCTTGATGTAACGGGTGTTCTCCAGCAGCATCACATCGCCGTTCTGGAGAGCGGCAGCCTTGGCCTTAGAGTCCTCGCCGGCCACGTCGGAAGCCATGATGACCTCCTTGCCCAGCAGCTCGCTGAGGCGGTCGGCAACAATCTTCAGGCTCAGCTCGGGCTTCCACTCGCCCTTGGGCTTGCCCATATGGGAGCAGAGGATGACCTTAGCGCCCTTGTCAATCAGATACTTGATGGTGGGCAGAGCAGCCACAATCCGCTTGTCGGAAGTGATCTTGCCGCCCTTGGTGGGGACGTTGAAATCGCAGCGGCACAGCACGCGCTTGCCGGCTACTTCGATATCCTCGATGGATTTCTTGTTGTAGTTCATGGTTTTTCCTCCATTTTACCGGGGTTAACCCCGCATTTTTCCGTAATCCAGCAGACCGGAAAATTCCAGCTGCCGCAGCGCCTCGAAGGTGGTAATTGCCACCGCATTGCTCAGATTCAGGCTCCGGGCCTCTGCCCGCATGGGGATTCGGACGCACTCATTATAATGAGCGTCCAGCAAATCCTCAGGCAGACCCTTTGTTTCCTTGCCGAAAAGCAGGAAGCAGCCGTCCTGATATTGCACGTCGGTGTAGCTTCGGGGGGCTTTGGTGGACAGACACCACATCTGGCCGATTTCATTCTTCTCAAAAAAGTCGTCGAGGTTTTCGTAGACCCGCACATCCACCAGATGCCAGTAGTCCAGTCCCGCCCGCCGAACGGCCTTCTCGGAAATGTCGAAGCCCAGAGGCTTCACCAGATGCAGCACACTGCCGGTGGCAGCGCAGGTGCGGGCAATGTTGCCGCAGTTCTGGGGGATTTCAGGCTCCACCAGTACGATATTCAGCATCGCCATCACCTCATGCCTTTCCATGTCCGCTTGCCAGCCTATTGTATGCCAAATCTTCCATAAAATCAATCAAAAAATTTCGATTTTTTCAACTTTTCAGAAAATTAACGAAAACGGGGTGGATGGATTGGTAAATTTGTGAAAAATGCGAAAATGCCACAAAAGAGCAGCATATCATAATTTTTTTATAGGCCGGAAATTATCGTTTAGCGCAGTAAGCGCAGCACTAAAAACAACGCACGTCATTGCGAGGGCCGTAGGCCCGTGGCAATCCCCGAAGGATTTGGACAAGTTTCGAAAACGCTGTCATTGCGAGGAGCCCTGAAGGGGCGACGTGGCAATCTCCCGGTACAACGTTAAATGCTCGCCAACATTTAGGAAAGAAAAAAGCGCCAAATCGTAGCTCTCATTCCTAAACGCCCAATATTGTCAAACGTTTCGGCAGGAGATTGCCACGGGCCTGCGGCCCTCGCAATGACATGGCTGTACGATAGGTGCCGAAAATCTTTGGGGATTGCCACACCAGTCTGCGGACTGGTTCGCAATGACGTATTATTTGGTGCGCTAAACGTGAATTTATAGTTGTCTGAACGGTCGATTTCGTGCTATAATGGTTTTAATGAAGCAACGAAAGGGGTGCTGGGCATGGGCGTTCAAGCCAAAAAGCAATCTATCAGCATTGGTCTGCTGGCTCATGTGGATGCGGGAAAGACCACGCTTTCGGAGGCACTGCTGTACTGCTCCGGTGCCAAGCGGACGCTGGGCCGTGTGGATCACGCTGATAGCCATTTGGACACTCACGAGCTGGAACGCAGTCGGGGTATTACCATCTTTTCCAAGCAGGCACGGCTCCAAACGCCCCGTCTGGACATTACGCTGGTGGACACCCCCGGCCATGTGGATTTCGCTGCCGAGGCGGAGCGCACCATGCCCATTCTGGACTGCGCCATTTTGCTAATCAGCGGCACTGACGGCATTCAGGCGCACACCCTGACCCTGTGGCGACTGCTGGAGCGCTATCAGATTCCGGTATTCCTATTCATCAATAAGATGGACTTGCCCGGTATGGAAAAGGAAGAACTTTTGCGCCAGCTTCAGTCCCAATTATCATCCCATTGTGTTGATTTTACAAACTCTTTTGAGGAAGTATGTGAGAACACCGCCCTCTGTGATGACGCTCTGCTGGAAAACTATCTCGCCGGCGGAACCATAACCGAAGGCAACCTCCAGTCCCTGATTCGGCAGCGGAAGCTGTTTGCCTGCTGCTTCGGTTCCGGCCTAAAGCTGGAGGGCATCGACACTCTGCTGTCCACCTTGGACGCATACGCTCCCCTCTCGGAATACCCCTCTGAATTTGGCGCACGGGTCTACAAAATCTCCCGGGACAGTCGGGGCGACCGGCTCAGCTGGCTGAAAATTACCGGCGGCACGCTCCGTGTCCGAATGGCGCTGGGGGAGGAAAAAATCCAGCAAATCCGACTTTATTCCGGCGATAAATTCATCACCGTGGAGGAAGCCCCCGCCGGCACGCTCTGCGCTGTCACCGGTCTGAACAGCTCCCACATAGGACAAGGCTGGGGCTTTGAGCCCACCGGCCAGCCGCCGGTGTTGCAAAGCGTTATGACCTATCGGGTGTCCGGCATCGCCAATCCCGCTACGCTGTTACCCAAACTCCGACTGCTGGAGGAGGAAGATCCCCAACTGCATATCCTGTGGGACGACCAGCTCAAGCAAATCCACGTTCAAATTATGGGCAAGGTACAGTTGGAAGTTCTGCGCAGTCTGGCTAAACAGCGGTTCGGGGTGGATATCACGCTGTCTGATCCCAGAATTTTTTACAAGGAAACCATTGAAAATACTGTGGAGGGCGTGGGGCATTTTGAGCCTCTGCGCCACTATGCCGAAGCACACATTCTCTTAGAGCCGTTGCCCCGCGGCAGTGGGCTGGTGTTCGACACCGTTTGCCCTACGGACGTATTGGAACAGGGCTATCAAAGCCTGATTATCAGCCATATGTCGGAAAAAGCCCACAAAGGCGTTCTGATTGGCGCGCCCGTTACGGATGTCAAAATGACCCTTCTCATTGGAAAAGCCCACTTGAAGCACACCGAAGGCGGCGACTTCCGGCAGGCCACCTACCGAGCCATCCGTCAGGGACTGATGCAGGCCAAATCGGTGATTCTGGAGCCGTGGTACGACTTCATTTTGACCCTGCCTACGGAGCAGGTGGGCCGTGCCATCACTGACATTCGTGCCATGTCCGGTCGATTCCAACCGCCGGAGCCGGATGGTAATTTTTCCACCCTGTCCGGTCAGATTCCCGCCGCAGAGTTGGGGGATTATGCCGATACGCTGGCCGCATATACGCAAGGGCGTGGACGACTCCAAATCAGCCTTCGGGGCTATGAGCCTTGCCACAATGCGGAAGCGGTGATTGCCGATGCGGCCTACAATCCGGAAGCGGACATCGAAAATACTCCCGATTCCGTATTCTGCGCCCATGGTGCGGGCTTCAATGTGAAGTGGCATCAGGTCAAGGAGCATATGCATCTGGAAAGCGCCTTAAAAGAGGAAAAGCCTCAGATTATTGTGCGGAATCTGTCGTTGGAGGACAAGGAGCTGGAGCGAATCATGGAGCGGCAGTTCGGCCCCCAAACCACTACGCTCTACCGTCCAGCCCGCAACCTGCCTGCTGAGGATAAGCTGACCATCCGTCCGCCACGGCAGCAATATCTGATTGTAGACGGGTACAACATTATTTTTGCATGGGATGAGTTGGCCGCCATCGCCAAAGAGGATTTGGAGGCTGCCCGTCGCCGTCTGTGCGACATCCTCAGCAGCTACGCAGGCTTCAAAAAATGTACGTTGGTGCTGGTGTTCGACGGCTATAAGCAAAAGGGCAGCGTGGGCTCTAAAACCGCATGGAATAACATTCGGGTGGTGTTCACCAAGGAAGGCGAAACCGGCGATGCCTATATCGAATCGCTGGTAGCGCAAATCGGCAACAACTATAATATTCGTGTGGCTACTTCTGATGGTCTGGTGCAGCTAAGTAGCTTGCGTTCCGGCGTGCTGCGCCTTAGCGCCCGAGAGCTTTGGCAGGAGGTGCAGGATGCTCAGACCCAAATGCGTCAGCATTATAGGGCCTAAACGCAAAGAATCCCGAAAGTATACACCCTCGGACACGAAAACTATCAAAACTAAACTATTGTTTAGCGCACCGACGTATCGAACAACCATGTCATTGCGAGGAGCCCTGAAAGGGCGACGTGGCAATCTCCCGGTACAGCGTTTGTACTATATCAGCCCACAGGAATGAAAACAGCGTCAAAACGTCATTTTCATTTCTCAACGCTCATTATTGATGTAGCATTTCAGCAGGAGATTGCCACGGGCCTACGGCCCTCGCAATGACAGCTTTTCTGTAACGTAAACGATAATTTATCATCCCAAATAACAACGGAGCCGGCACTGCCGGCTCCGTTGATTATTTTACTTTTCCCGATACTGGATTGCGTCCACTGCGTCGCCCTTCAGGAAGAACACCAGCTCCATGCCGTCCTTTTCGTAAATCAGGTTGGCAGAGCTTTCGCTGGTGGGAGTGCCATAGGCCTCCTTCACCTCGTCCACAGAGGCGGAGGGGCTGATGCCCTCGGCAGTAGCCACCATATCGCTACGCAGCTCCACGCAGTAAATGCGAATGGCACCGCCGCCATCATTGGCGTAAATCACGTAGTCGGTGAAGTCGTACTCATAGTCGTCGCCGCCCATATCGCCGCAGCTCTCGGACTTCACAGGCTCCACAGCACCCAGCTTGGCCACCACATCCTCAGCACCCATGCCGATGCCGAAGGTAACGTTATTGACCTTCAGGCTGTAACCAATGGGGCTGGTGGACAGTTCCTGCTTGGTGCCAGAGTTGCCGGTGGTGGCCTTGGTTTCCTCGCTGCCCTCACTGCCGCCGCAGGCGCACAGGCTCAGCGTCAGCGTCAAGGCCAGAACAATCAGAATAATTTTTTTCATTTTCCATTTTCCTTTCATTCCAGACCGGTAAAGCCGGTCAGTTTTCCGTTTTTCTCCAGAAGCTCCTCTTGGGTACGCTTGATCTGGTTGTACTGGTCGGTCAGCTCCGTCCAGATTTTTTCGTACTCCGCATCGCCTTTGTGGCCAGTCATACCATGGTCATTCCGCAAAATCTTACCGAAATACCGGCTCAGCTTCTCCGCACCGGACAGATTCAGGTGTCCCCCCTTGTCATAGGTGTCGGTCATGAAGTCAATGCCGATTTCCTCCGTATGATTCAGGAAATTATAGTATGCGATGCCGTGCTTTTCGGCATACGCCGCAACCATTTCATCCCACTCGTCGTACCAGCACCACTGGGCGGTACCAGTGGGGGCTTTCATCAGAATCAGCTCCACCCCGTTTTCCTCACAAAGAACACGCATCTTGTCCAGATAGTCCCAGCAAATCTGGGGAAGCTCATAATTGTCCAACCGCTTGCCGTAGCTAAGCTTTTTGATGCCATCCACGTCGATGCGCATCAGGTAGCCATTGATGGAGAGTTGGGGGGTATCGGTGAAGGCATACTGGAAATCCTCCCATGTCAGCTCACTCCAGCGGGAATGGTAGCGCAGCAGTGGGAACAGGTAGCTGGCAAAGGTTTCATCCTCCATCATGGAGGCGTTGATGGCGTCCGCCTTATGCTTCGACCACTTCATGCCGTCCAGCGCCATCCGGTTGTAAGCCTCGCTCTGGGGTTCGCCGTACTTCATGGACAGCACGTTGAACACGAACGCATCGGGCTTTTCGTATTTCAGGGTTTCCTCCATCAGGTAGTAGGAGTGCCAAATCAGCTGCTGGGGACTGCCCCGCAGGTATGCGGAGATGCCATACTCCTGCCACAGGGTCACAGGGGAAATGTTCTCGTAGACCTCACAGTCGCCGATGAATACCACATCGTGATTCTGCGCTGAGTCATAATATTCCGCAATCAGCCGGCCATCCTGACCCGAGGTCATATACTTCGGGGTCACGATGCGCTGTGCGCACAGCAACAGCAGCACAAAAGCCACGGCAAAGGCGGTAATTTTCAATAATTTCTTCATATCAAACCTCAATGGTCATAATCATTGCCAGTTTAGCACATCCGCAACGGAATTTCAACCACGTTCCCACGTAAAATTATGTCAAGACCGTAAATTTTCTGCTATTTGCATTTTGTAAAAAAGGTGCTATAATGTTAGAATGTCAAATGACCTGTAAATTATCGTTTAGCTTACTAAGCGCCGCAGGCGCTATACCTTCCCCCGAGGGGAAGGTGGTTTGGGCTTTGCCCGAACCGGAAGGGGAATGGCGACACCTGAAATGCAGTAGCAAGTCTTAAAAGACGCAAAAACCAATAGCTTTCTGCCCGTATTCCCCTTCAGACACCGCCTTTGGCGGTGCCAGCTTCCCCTCGGGGGAAGCGATGCGGCTACGCCGCTAGTGCGCTAAACGATAATTTATGCCACGAAGAATTTATCTGTTATTTACCGAGGCGAAAGCATGAAAATTATCGACATCCACACACACATTTATCCCGACAAAATCGCCCGCAAGGCCACAGACAGCGTTCGGGATTTTTACAGCATCGAAGGCAGCAATATGGACGGCACCGTAGATATGCTCCTGCGGCGTGGTGCAGAAGCGGGCATCAGTCAATACGTGGTGCTGCCCGTATCCAACGCCCCCAATCGGGTGCGCTCCATCAACAGCTTCATTCTGGAGCAGACCAATCTTCACGACAATTTCATCGGCTTCGGCACCCTCCATGCGGATATGGAAGACCTCTGCGGCGAGGTGGAGTGGATTATGCTCAACGGTCTGCGGGGTATCAAAATGCATCCGGATTCCCAGCGGTTTCCTATCGATGACCCTCGGCTGTACCCAGTATATGATATGGTGGAGGGCAAGCTACCGGTGCTGCTACATATGGGCGACCAGCGCTACAATTATTCCCATCCGGTGCGGCTGCGGAAGATTCTGGATGCTTTCCCAAAGCTGGAGGTAATCGCTGCCCACTTCGGCGGCTATTCCATGTTCCATACGGCGCAGGAGCTGCTGTGGGACACTGACTGCGTGTTCGACATTTCCAGCGCCATGATGTTCATGGAAAAGGGAGAAGCGGAGCGGTACATCAACAATTACGGTGCAGAGCGAATGGCTTACGGCACCGACTACCCCCTCTGGGATCCGGTGCAGGAGGTGCAGCGATTCCAGCAACTGAAGCTGATCGATAGCCAGTTCGACCAAATCGCCCACAAAACCGCCGAGCGAATTTTGGGACTGTAATACGCAAGAGGATGTGCCAACGGCGCATCCTTTTTTGCATAGAAAACCGCCACGGGAATACCCGTGGCGGTTGCTTGGTTATTGGGAAGTGCTTATGCAAAGTATGCCTTTGCGTAGTAGCCGTAGACGGCGGTGGCAGCGCCGAAGGCTTCGCCGGAGGCGGCCACGGTCTCACAATAGTTGCCAAGGCTGTAAGCGATGACGGGGCTGTAATAGGTGGTATCGCCAACGGTGTAGATGCCGGCGGTGTAGTAGGTCTCATCAACGGACTTGGCCGCAATGCCCTCGATGACACCGGCCCACT
>SVME01000075.1 GCA_015067605.1 Oscillospiraceae bacterium | reverse complement strand
TCTTAAAAGACGCAAAAACCAATAGCTTTCTGCCCGTATTCCCCTTCAGACACCGCCTTTGGCGGTGCCAGCTTCCCCTCGGGGGAAGCGATGCGGCTACGCCGCTAGTGCGCTAAACGATAATTTACGTTATAACAAAACAGGAAGGGGCGAGCCCCTCCCTGTGAGATGTTTTATTCCGCAGAGATGATGGTCAGTTCCTCGGGCTTTGCCCGTGTTTTGAACTGCAACTCTTGATTTTTAATGCTGACGGTGGTACCGGGGGCAATGGAGCGGGTAATGAAGGCATTGGAGCCGATGACACAATCCCGTCCAATGACCGTTTCACCGCCCAGAATGGACGCACCTGCATAGATGGTCACGTTGTCCTCAATGGTGGGGTGACGACGAACTCCCCGCAGGCTCTGACCGCCTCTGGTAGACAAGGCGCCCAACGTCACGCCCTGATAAATCTTCACATTTTCGCCAATGACCGTGGTTTCACCAATGACAATACCGGTGCCGTGGTCGATGAAGAAGAATCTTCCCACGGTAGCACCGGGGTGGATGTCGATGCCGGTGACGCTGTGGGCGTGCTCCGTCATCATTCGGGGAATCATAGGCACCTTCAGCTCATACAGCACATGCGCCAGCCGGTAGACCGTGATGGCGAACAGCCCCGGATAGGAATAGATGATTTCGTCCATACCGGTAGCCGCAGGGTCGCCGTCGTAAGAGGCTTGCAGATCCGTTTGCACCATGGCACGAATCTGGGGCACTCGCTCAAAGAACGCTACGCACAGCTTCTGCGCCTGCGTTTCCGCCTCTGCGGCATCCATACCGTTCCCCGCCAGCACAAGTCGAATCTGCTGGCTCAGGTTGAACATCACATCCTCAATCAGCATGGACAGATTGTGCTTGGCGTTGTAGATGTGATAGTTCTTATCACGGAAATAGCCGGGGAAAATAATGCGCCGGAGCTTTCCAATTAGCTCCACAACCACGTCCTTATCCGGATGGCGGAAAATGTCCATCTGGTCGATGTCCCGTCCGTTGTGGTAATCTGCCAGAATGGAATCCACCACACCGGCAATTCTCTTTTCAAAGTCTTTCATAGCAGTCCCTCCACTTTCTTTCACTTTTATACCACACTCATCCTATGCTGTCAATCACAAGGAGGTTTTTTCTCATGAACATTTGTCGTTGCGTGGACGATCTTATTGGTCGTACCCCTCTGTTGGAACTGAAAAATGCCGGTGGCGCCAGAGTTTTGGCGAAGCTGGAGCGGTTCAATCCTGCTGGCTCAGCCAAAGATCGGGTTGCCAAGGCCATGATTGATGATGCGCGGCGTCGGGGAATTTTGCAGTCCGGCAGCGTCATCATCGAGCCCACATCCGGTAACACCGGTATCGGTCTGGCGGCGGTGGCAGCCGCACGGGGCTATCGAGCCATGATCGTCATGCCCGACTCCATGAGTCAGGAACGGATTCGCCTGATGGAGGCCTACGGTGCGGAGGTGGTGCTGACACCCGGCGCTCAGGGCATGGCAGGGGCTATCGCAAAGGCGGAGGAGCTGGCCGCATCCATCGAACACAGTTTTATCCCCGACCAGTTCGCCAACCCTGCCAACGCACAGGCTCACTTCGACACCACCGGCCCAGAGATTTGGGAGGATACCGAGGGCACTGTGGACATTTTTGTGGCCGGCATCGGCACCGGCGGCACCATCACCGGTGTGGGACAGTTTCTGAAAAGCAAGAAGCCTGATGTTCAGATTGTGGGCATCGAGCCTGCCGGCTCTGCTGTCCTATCCGGTGGCACTGCCGGCAAACACGGCTTGCAAGGCATCGGAGCCGGATTCGTGCCCAAGGTGCTGGATACCGGTGTTTACGACCAAATCATCCCCGTCACCGAGGAACAGGCCTATGCCGCTGCCCGTGCAATGGGTAGGACGGAAGGCGTGCTGGTGGGCATCTCCTCCGGTGCGGCGCTCCACGGCGCTTTGACGCTGGCTGCCCAGCCGGAAAATGCTGGAAAGACCATCGTGGTGCTGCTGCCCGACACCGGCGACCGTTACCTATCCACAGACCTGTTCGCATAAGCGCCCTTACAACGTCAAACGGGACTGCCCACCGGCAGTCCCGTTTTGGCTTAGCTTTTTTCCATCAGGCTGACCACGGCCAGAACGATTTTGTCGTAGTCCACTTCCATGGGGTACTTTTCCTGCGCCGCGGTGATGGCAGCGGACAGGCTCTCGCCAATGATGGCATCACGGCAGTGGGCAATCCACTGGGGCTCAACGGAGGACAGATACATGATGTGATAGCCGTAGTCGGACGCAACAAGGCCGGTATCGCCCACCTGACGGCTCTCGTCCAGATACCAGTCCTTGAAAGGCTTGACGAAGTTTGTATCCTTGTTCAGATCCTCGTACAGGCCGCCCTCATCCTTGGAACCGGGGTCGGTGGAGTGTTCCATGGCCAGCTTGGCGAAGGTCTCCTCGGTGGCTTCTCCGGCCTTCCACTGATCCAGTAACGCCTGTGCCTCTGCACGGCATGCCTCCCACTCCGCATCGGAATAGGTGGTATTACCGCTGCTGTCCTTGGTGCCGCCCTTGGGGCTGATCAGGATATGCCGCACATCATAAACATCGCCGGATTCCTTGGTGATCTTGGACTCGGACAGTTCTTTCTCATGCTCGGTGAAGTAGGCGTCGATGTCCGCCTGGGTCACATCCAGCTTCTCGGTCTTATCCATCAGGTAGGCCATGTAGTAATAGTAGCCCTCGGTGTAGACCAGATAGTCCTCGCCGGTGCAGCCCGCGCCCGCATCCGCCTGAATCATGGCATCCACGGACTCGTACTTCTCCTCCTTGGCGGACTTCTCCAGCAGCTCGTACAGGCCGTCCAAATCCTTTTGCAGGGACTCAGGCAGCTTAATGCCTTCCTCCTTGGCAGCCAGCGTCAGCGCCTGATAGGTGTGCCATGTGGCCAGCGCATCGTCCAGGAAAAATTCCTGCCAGCTTTCGTCAGAACCGCTGACCGCCTGCTTGTCCAGCGGCTGAGCATAGTCCAGTCCCAGGAAAGAGGCATAGGAGCCGTACTCGCCGCTCATGAAGCTGTAAACACCCATCCAGTAGTACAGCTGGAGCTGACCGTTGGTCAGAGGCACGCCGCCTACGGTGGCCACGTTCTCCAGACGGGCGGCAATGGCCTGCTCGTCGGTGCCGGAGTAGGATTTGAACTCCACAGGCTCAGAAGGCTCGCTGGGCTTGGTGGTGGAGCTGGTGGGGCCGGTGGTGCCGGTGGTGCCAGAGGTTGCCGGATCGTTTTTCTGTTCCTCCTGTCCCTTGCAGCCAAACAGGGAAACCGCCAGCGTCAGCGCCAACAGTATTGCAATCAGTTTTTTCATGATATTCCTCCATTTCAGGTCGATAACGCTATTATACATCAAATCAAACAGGATGCAAGTGAAATATTTGTGAAGTCCCCGCCCCACAGTGTCTATGATAAATTATCGTTTAGCGCACTAGCGGCGAAGCCGCATGGCTTCCCCCGAGGGTGGTGCTTCGCGCAGCGAATTAGAATTAAAATGATTGCCAGTGGCAATCATACCACTACTATTAGCTGTCACCGCCAAAGGCGGTGACTGAAGGGGAATACGGGCAGAAACATAATAGTTTTTGTATCTTTTCAGACCTGATATTGCATTTCAGGTATCGCCATCCCCCTTCCGGTTCGGGCTTTGCCCGAACCACCTTCCCCCCGGGGGAAGGTATAGCGCCTGCGGCGCTTGCACCGATAAACGATAATTTAGCATAGGGACAAAGAAGCTCCCGAGGGGAACCTCGGGAGCAAAATATTACTGAACCAGCAGCTCGGCAATCTGGATGCAGTTGGTGGCGGCACCCTTGCGAACCTGATCGCCGCAGCACCACAGGCACAGGCCGTTGGGGTCGGTCAGGTCGGGGCGGATACGACCAACGAACACGATGTCCTGTCCGGAGGTATCCAGCGGCATGGGGTACTGCTTATTCTTCAGGTCATCCACCAGCTTCACGCCGGGGGCCTTTGCCAGCACTTCACGGGCCTCGTCCACAGAAACGGGACGGTCAAATTTCAGCTGCACAGAAATGGAGTGGCTTCTCATGACAGGAACACGGACGCAAGTGCAGGACACATTCAGCTCCGGCAGGTGCATGATCTTCCGACCCTCGTTCTGCATCTTCATTTCCTCGCTGGTGTAGCCCTCGAACTGCTCGCCGCCAATCTGGGGAATCAGGTTGTAGGCAATCTGGTAGGCGAAGGTCTTGACATCAACGGGCTTACCCTCCTGCAGAGCCTTCATCTGATTCTCCAGCTCCGCCATACCGGCAACGCCTGCGCCGGAAACGGCCTGATAAGTAGAGGCCACCATGCTCTTGATGGGGGCGATAGAATTCAGGGCGTTCACCGCAGTGACGGTGATGATGGTGGAGCAGTTGGGGTTGGAGATGATGCCCTTGTGGTTCTTAGCATCCTCGGCGTTGACCTCGGGCACAATCAGGGGCACGTTGGGGTCAAGGCGGAAAGCGGAGGAATTGTCAACGAACACAGCACCGGCCTTCACGATGGCGGGAGCGAAACGCTCGGCAATGTCGTTCTCAGCGGCGCCCAGCACGATGTCCACGCCCTCAAAGGCGGTGTCGCAGGCTTCCTGAATGGTCACATCCTCGCCCTTGAACTTCAGGGTCTTACCGGCGCTACGGGCAGAGGCCAGCGGAATCAGCTTACCCACTGGGAAATTCCGCTCCTCCAAAATATTCATCATCTCCTGGCCCACCGCACCGGTGGCACCAAGGATGGCAACAGTATACAATTTCATGGTGATTACCTCCAAAATAGCAAATCGTAGGGGAGGGCCTTGACCCTCCCCTACAGAGAATCAACGTTGTTTACTTCACAAAGCTATTATACAGCACCTTGATGGCATGGGCGAAGTCCTTATTGTCCACACCGAAGATGATGTTCAGCTCGTCGGGGCCCTGATTGATCATGCGGATATTGATATCCGCCTCGCCCAGAGCGGCGAAGATTTTGCCGGAAATACCGGGCCGGAAGGCCATCTTCCGACCGACCGCCGCCACAACGGCAATCTGGTCGTGGACATCCAGCGTATCGGGCTTCACTTCCTGCTGAATCTCGCCCAGCACAGTGTACAGGCAGGGGGCAATGGCAGCGGTGGGCATGACCACGCTGACGCAGTCGATGCCGTTGGGGGCGTAGTCCACGGAGATGCCGTGGCGCTCCAGAACCGTCAGGATTTTCCGCAGGATGCCCACCTCGTTGCTCATGCCCCGCTTGGACATATGCAGGATAGTGAAATCCTTCTTGCCGGTGATGCCGGTGATGAACCGGCTGGGGTCGGCATCGCCGCTGAACCGCTCCCGGATCATAGTGCCCGGGTCGTTGGGGGCGTTGGTGTTGCGGATGTTCAGGGGGATGTTCTTCTCACGGACGGGGAAAATGGTGCCCTCATGGAGCACCTGAGCGCCGGAGTAGCTCAGCTCCCGCAGCTCGTCGTAGGTGACCTCGGGAATGACCATGGGATCGTCCACGATGCGGGGATCGGCCATCAGGATACCGGAAACGTCCGTCCAGTTTTCGTAAACGTCCGCATCCAGCGCAGCGGCTGCCAGCGCGCCGGTGATGTCACTGCCGCCACGAGTGAAGGTGCGGATATTGCCGTCGGGCATCAGGCCATAGAAACCGGGGATGACCACGCCCTTGCCTTTCAGCGCCTGCTTCAAAGCGGCATAAGTCGCCTCCTGATCCACGGTGCCGTCGAATTTGAACTTGATCCAGTCAATGGCATCCACAAACTGATAGCCCAGGAACGCCGCCATCAATTTAGCGGAGAAATACTCGCCACGGCTGACCAGTTCATCCTGAGAGATGGCCTTAGCATCCAGCCGTTTTTTCAGCTGGACGAACTCGCTTTCCAAATCCACCTTCAGCTCCAGCTCGTCACGGATGCCGATGTAGCGGGAGGTAATCATTTCAAAAATCCGGTCGCAGTCCACACCGTACTGAGTGTGGGCGTGGCACAGGTACAGCAGGTCGGTGATTTTGTGGTCGTTCTTATCCCGCTTGCCGGCGGCGGAAACCACCACCACACGGCGACCACGGTCGGCCTGAATAATATCACGAATCTTCCGGTACTGGCCCGCATCGGCCATGGAAGAACCGCCGAACTTGGTTACTTTCAACATAATGGAACCTTCTTTCAATCAGAGGGAATTTCTTGCGATGGCGGCGATGAAGGCGTCGGGGTTGTTCTTCAACCAGCCATGCATGGCGCTGACGGACACGGGCTTCGTAACGACCGCCTCGCCCCAATACTCGGAAACATTTTCCTCCAGCCAAGCATCCTTGTTGCCACGGACGTAGAAAATCAGCTCGTCGTCATTGACGGCGGCCACCTTTTCGCCGTAGGCGCAGTAGAAGCCCTTGCCGGAAAGCAAATCGGCGCAGTCCTGCACCACATTATATGCGGTGGGGTAACGGCCGGCGCCCTGACCGAAGAAGCTCATACGGCCGGAATACTTACCCACCAGAGAAATCAGATTGTAGTTGGAGGGGACAGCCGCCTCGGGCTGACCGGCAGGCACCAGCGTGGGCTGGACGTAGGCGCTGTACTTGCCGTCCTCGCACTTGCCGGTGGAAATCAGCTTGCAGGTATAGCCGTGGGCGGTGAAGGCCGCCACGTCAGCGGCAGTAATCTTGCTGATGCCGGTGACAGGCACGGTGGCAGAATCCAGACTCACGCCAAAGGCGATGTTGCTGGACAGAATCACCTTGTGCCATGTGTCGATGCCCTCCACATCGGTGGCAGGCTTTGCCTCGGCGTAGCCCAAGGACTGAGCCTGCTTCAGGGCTTCCTCGTAGCCCAGACCCAGACGGGTCATGGAATCGAGAATATAGTTGCAGGTGCCGTTCATGATGCCGCCCACCTGCTCGATGGGCTGGATGCGGCGAGAGCGCTCCAGCTCAGACAGCCAGCCGATACCGCCGCCAACTGCAGCGGTGCAACGGAACTGAACGCCCATTTTCTCTGCCAGAGGCAGCAGCTCGTCGTAGAAGGTGCAAACCAGCGCCTTGTTGGAGGTGACGATGTTCTTACCGGCCTCGATGGCAGCACGGACGAACTCGTAAGCAGGATGCAATCCGCCCATGGCCTCCACCACGGTATCGATGGTGGTGTCGTTCAGGACGCTCTGGAAGTCCTTTGTGACCTCCGCATCGGGAAGGGTCACGTCCTCCAGACAGACCACCTTCGCCACCTGAATATCATCCATATTGGCGGTGATGTCGTACACACCTCTGCCAACCACGCCAAAGCCCAACAGACCGATTTTCATATCCGTTCCTCCGATATCTATATGTACTAGCGGGCACCTCTAAAAACGCTCTTTCGGCAGAGTACCCGTCCTTTTGCTCCAACTTTTGCTTATAAAAATCTTGAAATACATAGAGTATTCCTGCGGTTTTTAACACAAAATTTGAAGCAAAATGCCAGAGCACCTGCTCAAAATTCAGTTTTTAGATGCGCCCTGGCGAAAACACTTGCTTTTTTGCCTGAAACAGTATATCATATACCTGCGAAAAATGCAATAGCGTGAAAAACAAGGAATTAACATTATTATAGCCCTGTTTTGTGCTTTTTGGCGCAATAACAGGGGGTTCAGGAGGATACATCGTGATTTATCATTCTACTCGCAGCGCATCGCTGCAAGCGGATAGCGCCCAGGCAGTGCTGGAGGGTCTGGCGGCTGACGGCGGACTGTATGTTCCGGCGGCGCTTCCGGCCTTTGATTGGAAAAAGTGTTTGCGCGGCAGCGCCATGGATATGGCCACGGACATTTTGTCTGCACTGTTGCCGGACATTCCGGAAATGGGTCAGCTGGTGCGCAAGGCCTACACCGGCAAATTCGCCACGGAGGAGCTGACCCCCACGGTGAGCGTGGGCGATTTTCATGTGCTGGAGCTGTTTCACGGCCCCACCTCCGCATTCAAGGACGTGGCGCTGTGTATGCTGCCTCAGCTGCTGACGGCGGCTCGCCGTGCCAAGGGCGTGGAGCAGGATATCCTGATTCTCACTGCCACCTCCGGCGACACCGGCAAGGCGGCACTGGAGGGCTTTAAGGATGTGGACGGCATCAAGATTTGCGTGTTCTATCCCGATGGCGGTGTTTCTCAGGTGCAGCGTGCCCAGATGGTGACCCAGGAGGGCAACAACGTGACGGTCTGCGCCGTGGTGGGCAACTTTGACGATGCCCAGACCGGCGTGAAGAACATCTTCGCCGCCTGCCGTGACAAGGAAATGCCCAGCCGTCTGTCCTCTGCCAATTCTATCAATATCGGTCGTCTGGCACCTCAGATTATGTACTATTTCAAGGCCTATCGGGATTTGCTGGATGCCGGCAAGATTGCACTGGGCGACGAGGTGAACTACTCGGTTCCCACCGGTAATTTCGGTGACATTCTAGCTGGCTACCTTGCCAAGAAGCTGGGTCTGCCTGTGGGCAAGCTGATTTGCGCCTCCAACGCCAACAAGGTGCTGACAGACTTCATCCAGACCGGTACTTATGATCGGATGCGTCCTCTGTACAAGACCGATTCTCCCTCCATGGATATTCTGGTTTCCTCCAATCTGGAGCGTCTGCTGTACCTGCTGAGCGAGGATGCGGAGCTGGTAGCCGGTCTGATGAAGCAGCTGAATGAGTCCGGCTCCTACACCGTGCCGACGGAGCTGCTGGCGAAGATTCAGGCGGAGTTCTGGGCGGACTACTGCGATGATGATGGCGCACAGAAGATTATGGGCAAGGTCTGGAACGAGCTGGGCTATGTCTGCGATCCCCACACTGCTTCCGGCTGGGCCGCCGCAGAAAATTATGTAAACCAGACTGGCGATACCAGAGCCATGGTGGTGCTGTCCACCGCCTCTCCCTACAAGTTCCCCGAGGCGGTGCTGAGAGCCATCGGTCAGACTCCCGCCGGCGACGGCTTCAATCAGATGGAGCAGCTGAATGCTGTGACTGGCGTAGCTATCCCGAAGAATCTGGCGAACCTGCGCACCAAGACCGAGCGCCACACCGGCGTAATTGAAAAGGGTGAAATGCTCCCCTTTGTTTTGGGACTGTAATCATATCAACAACGGGACTGCCAACCGCAGTCCCGTTTAGTCTGTCGAAAAAGTCTGTTAGTGCGCTAAATAATCGTTGTGGTTATCCCTTTAAGTAAGCACAATCACAAAACAACAAAAACGTAGCGAAGAAGCTGTCATTGCGAGGAGTCCTGAAAGGGCGACGTGGCAATCTCCCGGTACAACGTTTATACTTTATCAG
>SVME01000001.1 GCA_015067605.1 Oscillospiraceae bacterium | reverse complement strand
GGAGTTTATGGAAAACGGTAAAATCACTCTCATTGCATCCACTACGGAAAATCCCTATTTCTACGTTTTTAACGCAATTCTCAGCCGTTCCACGGTGTTTGAGTTCAAGCAGATTTCTCCGGCGGCAGCGCTGCAGGCGGTCCATCGGGCCATCAGCTACATGGAGCAGCGGACCGCGTTGAAAGCGGACGTGGAGGAAGGGGCGCTGGAGTACATCGCCAGCGCCTGCGGCGGCGACATCCGCAAGGCGCTGAATGCGGTGGAGGTGTTGTTCTCCGCTGGTGTGCCGGAGGGAGATACCATCAAGCTGACCATGGCGGACACTAAGGTGGTCACCCAGAAGAGCGCCCTTCGGGCGGATCGGGACGGGGATAATCATTATGATTTGCTGTCCGCACTGCAAAAATCCATCCGTGGCTCTGACCCAGATGCGGCCTGTCACTATTTGGCACGGCTGCTGGAAGCGGGGCAGATGCAGTCGGCCTGTCGACGGCTGATGGTGATTGCGGCGGAGGATGTGGGGCTTGCGTTTCCTCAAATCATTCCCATCGTCAATGCAGCTGTGGATATGGCCTTGAAGCTGGGGATGCCGGAAGCACGGATTCCCCTTGGGGACGTGGCGGTGCTGATGGCCACCTCGCCTAAGTCCAATTCTGGCCACATCGCACTGGATGCGGCGCTGGCGGACGTACGCAAGGGGAAAGGCGGAGATTTTCCCCGGCATTTGCAAAATATGCACGCCGATTCCTATACCATGGAACGGGAGCAGGGCTACGAATATCCCCACGATTATCCGAACCATTGGGTGAAACAGCAGTACCTGCCGGATGCACTGGTGGGCACCAAATACTACGAATACGGACCCAATAAGCTGGAGCAGGCAGCCAAGCAATATTGGGACATGGTAAAAGGAACATAACTATGGACATTCAGGTAGGCGATATTCTCACTATGAAAAAGCCCCACCCCTGCGGCGATAAGCGCTGGCTGGTGCTGCGGACGGGGGCGGACTTCCGACTTCGGTGCCTTGGCTGCGGTCACGAGTTGATGACCCCTCGCTTCAAGGCAGAAAAAAATGTGCGTACCGTTCAGAAAAACCTTTCGACATAACGCTGCGGCAGCCGATGGATTCGGCTGCCGTATTCTTTGTTTTTGGGCGGTGCAGTGGCATTTGTGCGGAGGATGCAGCGAGAATTGCGGTGGATCCTTCGCCGGATGCGACCGACTTTTCAGCGCTCTGAGGGTAAACTGATCCTGCGGAGGTGAGGACGTGCCGGTGTATCTGGATGTGCTGGTGCTGATAAATTTTCTTGTAGATTTGCTGTTGCTGTTGGGCACCAACCGACTGGCGGGACATCCGCCGGATATCAAGCGTGCGCTGCCGGCCGCCGCTCTTGGAGGCATTTACGGAGGTGCTTGCGTGCTGCCGGGTATCCGATTTTTGAGTGGCACCTTTTGGAGAATCACTGTACTGGCGCTGATGGCGGTGATAGCCTTCGGCTGCAGACGGGATGCGGTGCGGCGGGGAATCTTGTTCATCCTTTTGAGCATGGCTTTGGGCGGCGTGGCTATGGGAATGACCGGCGGCGGATTCTGGACGCTGGTGCTGTCAGCGGCGGCGATTTGCGCTATGTGTTTGCTGGGCTTTCGGGGCAAGGTGGGGGCGGAGTATGTATCTGTGGAACTGGCGGGATTGCATTTGACAGCTTTGCGGGATACTGGCAATTCTCTCACCGATCCCATTACGGGCCAGCAGGTTTTGGTGGTGTCTGCCAGTGCCGGTGCTGCGTTACTGGGGGTCAGTGCCGAAGAATTGCGTGACCCGGTCCGTGGCGTGGAAAAGGTCGCTGGCGCTCGTCTGATTCCGTATCATACCGTGGGAAATAGTGCGCTGTTGTTGGCAAAACGGTATGAAAATGTCATAATTAGTGGAAAATCGGTTCGATGTCTTGTGGCATTCGCACCGGAGGAAATTGGGCAGGGGAAACCCTATGAAGCGTTGATGGGAGGGGCATTATGAAGTGGAAGGATTTTTTGTCGTGGATCGGTTTGGTGCCGAGGCAGCAGGTATATTACATCGGCGGCAGTGATGTGCTGCCGCCGCCGTTGAAGGGACAGGAGGAGCAAATTGCTCTGGCAAAACTGGAAGCGGGGGATGAGGATGCCAAGCAACGACTGATTGAACATAACCTTCGGCTGGTGGTGTACATATCCCGCAGATTTGAGAATACGCAAATCAATCTGGAGGATCTGATATCCATTGGCACCATCGGCCTGATAAAAGCCATCGGTACCTACCGGCGTGACAAAAATATCAAGCTGGCTACCTATGCCTCCCGCTGCATCGAAAACGAGATTTTGATGTATATCCGAAAAACCTCCAATCAAAAAACTGAAATCTCTCTGGATGAACCAATCAATATGGACTATGACGGCAATGAGCTGTTGCTTTCGGATATTCTCGGAACGGATGAGGATATGATTATGCGGCCGCTGGAGGACGATGTGGATCTGTGCGTTCTACGTCAGGCGCTGAGTCAGTTGCCGGAACGGGAACGGGAAATCGTAGAAATGCGCTTCGGCCTTGCAGGCCGGAAGGAGCTGACCCAGAAGGAAGTAGCTCAGCACATGGGTATCTCCCAATCCTACATTTCCCGATTGGAAAAGCGCATCATGCTGCGGCTACGAACAGAAATGATTCGCCAGACAAGTTGCGCTTGACATTGCCACTGGGCGTGATATAATCGATATAAAATCATATCGATATAATTTTGTATCGATTAGGAGGTGCCGCTGTGGAGCGGAAGGAGATATCCAAATCTGTTTTGAAGCGCTTGCCGGGGTATCTGGCATATTTGAAGAGCCTTCCTGATGGTTCGTCGCCAAATATTTCCGCCACGGCGCTGGCCAATGCGCTGGGCATGGGCGAGGTGCAGGTGCGTAAGGATTTGGCTATGGTCTGCGACGGAGGCCGTCCGAAGATCGGTTATCCTCGTGAAATGCTGATTGATGCCATTGAGCAGTTTCTGGGCTATGATAACACCACCGATGCGGTGCTGATCGGCGCTGGCCGGTTGGGTCAAGCGTTGCTGGGCTATGGCGGCTTTGCTGCTTACGGTCTGAATATTCTGGCGGCCTTTGATGCGAATCCTGTTTCTAGCCAAACGGAGGATGGAAAGCCCATCTACCACATGGATCAGCTGGAAGCTTACTGCCGCAGTCATAAGATTCGCATGGGCATCATCACAGTGCCGATTCAGCACGCTCAGAGCGTCTGCAATCAGCTGATTGCCTGCGGTATCAAGGCTATCTGGAATTTCGCTCCTACCCATTTGGAGGTGCCGGCGAATATTCTGGTGCAGCATGAGAATATGGCGATGTCGCTGGCGGTGCTGAGTATGCACCTGCAGGCGCAGATGAAAAAATAACGTAATGCCGTACCCCTCGGGGTACGGCATTGTTGCGTATTAAATACCTTCCAGACTGCTCAAATCCAGCTTTTTGCTCTTTTCGTCCAGCATGGCGGTCAATTCTCTTGCCCGCTTTTCAAAGCACTTATTAAACATCTTACAACTGCCGTCACATTTCAAATCGCAGCGCAGAATAAAATCTGCCAGCGGGTTTGTCTTGGAAGCCAGACAGTTGTAGAGCTTTTGAACCGTATCCGGCTTGTGGAACAAATCGATGACCTGCCGGATGCTGTCGGCGCTGTGGCCGGTTTTGGCTAGAGAAAGATAGCGCTTCAGGCAAATCAGATACTCCAGCTCAGCCTCGGTGGCCTTCGGCATCAGGCCGTCCAGACAGGGAATCACGTCATTGCGTCGTCCCAGAGTCCAGTAAACGTAGCCCATGGCGGCGGACATGAAATGCTGCTCCTCGCTGGGAGTCAGATCAGCGGACAGCTTTGCACCACGGAGGAAGCCGTGGACACCACGAATATTGGAGGTGAACTTGTCCATCTGATCCAGATGCATGATAAGACCCAGCATATCAGGCATGGAGGCGGTTGCGGGATCCCGAAGGCTGCGCATGGCGTAGGGGGCGTAGCGGTGGTCGTCCATCTTCTGGGACAGCCGATGAATCAGCATTTCGCTGTAACCGGGCACGATGACCTGATAGGTGGGAAAACCCAGACAGGAGCGATCCCGCACCAGAATGTCATAGCCCAGACGGCTGAAATAGTCCTTGCACTGCTGCAGCAGCTGCTTGTTGTTGCCGCCGGTCATGCCAACGTTTTCATCGAAGGGGATGGCGCTGTTTCCAACAAAGAATTCGGGAGTCTTAATCCATGTGCCCATGGTCATCTCGTTGGAGATGCTGGCCAGAGAATATTCACCCGGTTTTCTTACGAGGAAATCCTCTAAAGTGGTGATATTCCGAATATTTCTGCCTTGGAAGCTCTCAGTCAGAGAACGCTCCAGCGCAATCTCAAAGATGGGATATGCACCGAAGTGGGTGTGATAACGGCCGGTCTGGCAATCAATGATGCAGGCGCAGACCACGGGGAAACCAGTGCCGAGAGAAGCGTCCTTCAAAATTACCTTGTAGCCGTTTTCACGGACGAAGCGGACGATTTTGCTTGCCACTTCATATTTTGCGAGTACATCCTCGGGAATCTCCGGCAACGCCAGACATTCATCGATGATGCGTGTCTGATGGTGCCGCTCCACGATTTCGCTGAGGGCCTGCACGATGGCCTCCTCCGGGGAGTTTCCGGCGGCACAGCCGTTGGTGGCGTAGACCCGCTTGCGCATATCGGTGGGCAGATATTCCTTGGTGCCGGTGGTGATGTTCTGGTAGGGGGTGGCGGAGAGTAGACCGTCTTTGCCTGCGTACTGACTGATGATTTCCTCCGGTGTCATAACCACGCCGGTGAGTCGTTTCAGGCTGGCAGCCAGCAGCTCGTACCAATTTCGATTGCGCTCCAGTAAATCGCTGGCACTGCGCAGCTCATATTTGGTGCTGTCAAAGGCGAAATCTCCATCCTTTTGAACGTTGGGGCCGTTGATAAAGCCCATCTGCAGCCGCTCCATCAGCTCGCCGTAACCGCTGGCTAGTGTGAACTCTTTGGTCAAGCCCTTGCCGTTGACGCTGAAGATGGTTCCGGGGACCTTCACACTCATGGCGTAGCAGTAGGGAACACTGGTGTCGTGCCAAATCTCAACTGTTTCAATGCCGTTATCTTTCAGGATGCCCTTAATCTTCTCAACGGTAGCCAGAGGACTGCTGTCCTTAAACTGTGCGTCTACGATTTTTACATCGGCTGTGTTGGTCATATATCCACCGTCTTTCTTATCCGCATAGATTACAGGATATTTTTCAAATAGTTTGCCATATCTTCGAAATCCAGCTGACTCATCCGCTGATCCAGAATGGCGGCTATCTCGTCCACCCGATTCAGATAACAATAGGGCTGGAAGGGGCAGCTTTCCTCGCACTTGCGGTCGCAGTGGAGAGTGAACTCGTCGAAGGGATTGGCCTTGCGGGAAAGGATGTCCTGCATCTTGGCCACGATATCTTCATTGTGGAAGTAGGAAATCACCTTCATGCCATATTCCGCACCGTATCCGTCGGCCAGAATTAGCAGATACCGTTTCAGGCAAATCAGAAACTCCAAATCCTTTTCCTCAGCCTTGGGAATCATCTTTCCGACGGAAACGGCGGCATCGGCATACTTGCCCATTTTGTAGTAGAAATAGCCCAAAGAGGCGGACATCAGGAAGTTTTGGAGCTTATGAGGTGCATTAGAGGGGGCTTTGATGTGCATGGTGAAGCTGTGCACATCCTTGAAGCCGGAGTCCAATTGCTTGACCCGATCCAGATGCATCATCAGACCCATCATATCCGGTACGGAAGCCTTGGAGGGATTCCGTAGAGCGGTGATGGCGTATGGAGCGTAGCGCTGATCGTCGGTTTTTGTGGCGATACGGTTGATGTAGCATTCGCTGTAACCGGGTACAATAATCTGATAAGTAGGGAAGCCCAGGCAGGAGCAGTCCCGCACCAGCAGGGGGAAGCCCTGCTTGGCGAAGAAATCGATGCAGTAGCGCAGGATTTCCTTGTTGTCGCAGGTGTGAACGCCCATGTCCGGATCAAAGGTCAGGGGGCTTTCGTCCACGAAGAAGCCGGGGAGCTTATTGCCGGTGCTTCTTCTCAGTTCAGTATAGAAGGCGTTGAGGGAGAATTTTACATTGCTTTTACGAGAGAAATCCTCGTTTTCTGCCATAGATGCAATGTTTCGACCTTGAAAGCTCTCGGTCAGAGAACGCTCCAGCGCAATCTCAAACACCGGATGCGCACCGAAGTGCGTATGGTAACGACCGGTGCGCCGGTCAATCAGACAGGCGCAGACCACAGGGAAGCCGGTGCCCAGTGAGGCATCCTTCATGATAACCTTGTAACCACTTTCCCGGGCGAATTTGATGATTTCGTAAGAAATCTTGTATTTTTTAAGTGCCCCATCGGGAATCTCCGGCAGGGACAACCCTTCTTTGACAGAACGAATCTGGTGGCTCCGCTCTACAATTTCGCTAATCGCCTGCACCAGCGCTTCCTCAGGGGTATTGCCGGCGGCACAGCCGTTGCTGCCATAGATTCGCTTGCGCAGTACGATGGGGAAGTAAACCTTTTGACCGGTGGTAAGGTCGTAATAGGGGGTAACGGACACCATTCCGTCACGGGTGGCGCACTGGGTAAGAACCTGCTCGGCGGTCATCTTTTCACCGATGGAATCCTCCAGCACATCGGCCATTCGCTGATACCACAGCCGGTTGGCCTCCAATAGCTCCTTTGCCGGACGCATTTCGTACTTGGCATCGTCGATGGCGTAATCGCCGTCCTTCAGGGAGGTGGGGCCGTAGATAAAACCAATCTGCAGCCGCTCGATCATTTCGCCGTAGGCGCTGGCAATGGCAAATTCCTTGGTCAGACCCTTGCCGATGGTGCGGAAGGTGGTGCCGGGGAGGGTGAGCTTATTGGAATAGCAGTAGGGAACACCGCTGTCGAACCATGTCATTTGGGGTTCGACACCGAAATCCTCCAAAATCTTCTGAATCCGCGCAACGGTATCCAGCGGGCTGCTGTCTTTGTAATTGCCATCAACAATGGCATCGGTGGTTTCGGGCGTAATCATGTGTATACGTCCTTTCCTGTTATTTTCCGGGCTTGAAGCTGTCCTTCAGGCTGACGGAGCGGTTAAATACCAAATGGTCGGGGGCGGAGTCCTTGCTGTCGGGGCAGAAGTAGCCCAGACGCATGAACTGATAGGAGGCGGGAGCCTTGGCATCGGTCAAACTCTTTTCCAACTTGCAGCCGGTGAGAATCTCCAGAGAGTTGGGATTCAGGCAGGCAAGGAAATCCTTTCCGGCGGCATCGGGGTCCGGGTCATCGAATAGGTTGGAATACTGGCGAACTTCTGCTTCGACGCAGTCGTTGGCATCGACCCAGTGGATAGTAGCGCCCTTGACCTTACGACCGTCGGCAGGATCACCGCCACGGGACTCGGGGTCGTAGGTGGCCAGAACTTCCACAACGTTTCCGTTTTCATCGGTGACGCAGCCGGTGCATTTAACCAGATAAGCGCCCTTCAGACGGCACTCAGGACCATCGGGATACAGTCGCTTGTACTTGGGGATGGGCTGGGCAAGGAAATCGTCTGCCTCAATCCAGAGATTTCTGGAGAAGCTGACCTCACGGGTACCATCCTCGGGACGGTTGGGATTGTTCTCCACCACCACGGTTTCGGACTTGCCCTCGGGGTAGTTGGTAATGGTCAGCTTCACAGGCTTCAGCACCGCCATGACACGCTGAGCAGTTTCGTTCAGATCCTCCCGCAGGCAGTGCTCCAGGAAGGCGTATTCAATGGTGTTGGGGCTCTTCGCAACGCCAACACGGTCACAGAAGTTGCGGATGGCATTGGGGGTGTAGCCACGGCGGCGAAGGCCGCACAGAGTGGGCATACGGGGATCGTCCCAGCCGGACACATAATTGTTCTCCACTAACGCTCTCAGCTTTCGCTTGGACAGCACCGTGTGGTCGATGCCCAGACGGGCGAACTCAATCTGCCGGGGATGATGGGGCACGGAAACGTTCTCACACACCCAGTTGTACAGAGGACGATGGTTCTCAAACTCCAGAGAGCAGAGGCTGTGGGTGATGCCCTCCAGCGCGTCCTGAATGGGGTGGGCGAAGTCGTACATGGGGTAGATGCACCACTTGTCACCCTGACGGTGGTGGTGCATATGGCGAATCCGGTAGATGACGGGATCGCGCATATTGAAGTTGCCGGAGGCAAGGTCAATCTTAGCACGGAGGGTGTACTTGTTGTCCTCGAACTCGCCGGCTCGCATCCGCGCAAACAAATCCAGACTTTCCTCGATAGGGCGGTCACGCCAGGGGGACTTGGCGGGGGTGGTCAAATCACCCCGATATTCCTTGGCCTGCTCGGGCGTCAGCTCACAAACGTATGCCAGCCCCTTCTTAATCAGCTCTACGGCGTATTCGTAGTCCTTTTCGAAATAGTCGGAGCCGTAGTAGAACCGGTCGCCCCAGTCGAAGCCCAGCCAGTGGATGTCCTCCTTGATGGCTTCCACGAACTCTACATCTTCCTTGGTGGGATTGGTGTCGTCCATACGCAGGTTGCACATACCGCCGAACTTCTCGGCGGTGCCAAAATCGATGATCAGAGCCTTGCAGTGACCGATGTGCAGATAACCGTTGGGCTCAGGGGGGAAACGGGTGTGGACAGTCTGACCGGCGTAGCGGCCGCCCTCAGCGATGTCCTCCTCGATAAAAGCGTGGATGAAATTTTTGCTTTCGGTGATTTCAGCCATCTATCATTACCTCGCAATACTTAAAATTACGATTCATTATAACCCATCGAATCTATTTTTGCAACCAAAAAACGGCTCGGGCGGCATATTTTTATCCGGCGGGACAGGGAAGTGTAAAATATCTGAAAACATTTTTGAATTTTTGAGAAATTGTAGTTGTCATTTTGGGAGAATTATATTAAAATAGGGAGGATACGAAAGAAGGAGTGGATAGGAATGAGTGATATTAAATATAAGCGTATCCTCCTGAAGGTCAGCGGCGAGGCGTTGGCCGGCAAGGAAGGCACCGGTCTGGACTTCACGATTCTGCACAGCGTCTGCGGTTCCATCAAGGAGTGCGTGGATATGGGTGTGCAGGTGGGTCTGGTTATCGGCGGCGGTAACTTCTGGCGTGGCGTGAAGAACGGCGCCGGTAAGCTCCAACGCTCCCACGGCGATGCCATGGGTATGCTGGCAACGGTGATGAATGCCATTGCGGTGGCCGACGTGTTGGAGCAGCATGGTGTGGATGCTAGAGTGCTGACCGCTGTGGAAATGAACAAGTTCGCGGAGTACTTCACCCGTGATACCGCTGAGCGCTACCTGAATGTTGGCAAGGTGGTTCTGTTCGCTGCTGGCACCGGCAACCCCTATTTCTCCACCGACACCGGTGCGGTGCTCCGTGGCGTGGAGATTGAGGCGGATGCCATCCTGATGGCAAAGAACGTGGACGCCATCTATTCCGCCGATCCCAAGAAGGATCCCAATGCGGTGCGATATACCCAGCTTACTTACGGTAAGGTGCTCGAGGATAATCTGAAGGCTACGGATATTACCGCCATGGCGCTGGCTATGGACAATGATATGACTATGGTCTGCTTTGGCTTGGACGAGGAAAACAGTATTGTGCGCGTGGTGCGTGGCGAAGCCATCGGCACCACCGTGAAAAATAAATTTTAAGGAGGACGCTATCATGGCAGTCGATTTTAAGGAATACGGAAGAAGAATGGAAAAATCGTTGGATCATCTGGCGGAGGAGTTCGGCGCGGTTCGTGCCGGTCGTGCCAATGCAAAGGTTCTGGATCGGATTACAGTGGAATACTATGGTAGCGAGACCCCGCTGAACGGCGTGGCTACCATTTCCTCTCCCGATGCCCGTACGCTGGTGATTCAGCCTTGGGATACCAAGCTGCTGAAGGATATCCAGAAGGCCATCCAGTGCTCCGAGCTGGGCATCAACCCCCAGAACGACGGTCGTGTTATCCGTCTGGTGTTTCCCCAGCTGACCGAGGATCGCCGTAAGGAGCTGGTCAAGCAGATTAAGAAGTTTGCTGAGGAAGCCAAGGTTGCCATGCGTAACATCCGTCGTGACGGCATGGACTATGTGAAAAAGCTGAAGAAGAACAGCGAAATCACCGAGGACGAGCAGAAGAAGGCAGAGAAGGACTTGCAGGATATGCTGGATAAGTATATCAAAAAGGTGGACGAAGCTACCGCTGCCAAGGAAAAGGAACTGATGGCTATTTGATGGCCTGTATCTTCCCATGAGCCGGTTTTGCCGGCTCATGGGCGATACCACATTATAATGTAGAAAGAGGTGCTGACATGGCATTGTCTGACAAGGAAAAGGCGTTGATGCCCCAGCATATCGCCATTATCATGGACGGTAACGGACGCTGGGCGAAGAAGCGCGGTTTGCCCCGCACTGCCGGCCATAAGGCGGGCGGCGAAACCTTCCGCACCATTGCCAATTATTGTCGCAGCATCGGCGTAAAATATCTTTCGGTTTATGCGTTCTCAACGGAGAACTGGAAGCGCTCTCAGGAGGAAATCGGCGCGTTGATGATTCTTCTGGAGCGGTATCTGGCGGAAGGTCTGCGGGATATGGAAAAGAATAAGGTGTGCTTCCGGTTCTTTGGCGACCTGAGCCGCCTGAACCCCAGACTGCGCAAGCTGTGTCTGCAGGCCCAGGAGCGCTCCGCTGATTATCATGAGGTGCAGGTGAATTTCTGCCTGAATTATGGTGGCCGTGATGAAATCGTCCGTGCTGCCAAAGCCTTTGCAGCCGATGTGGCAGCAGGGAAGCGGTCGGCAGACAGTCTGACCGAAGCTGAATTTGAAAATTATCTCGATTCCGCGGGTGTGCCGGATCCGGAGTTGGTGATTCGTCCCTCCGGTGAACAGCGGCTGAGCAATTTCCTGCCGTGGCAGAGTGCCTATTCGGAATTTGTGTTTATGGATGTCCTCTGGCCGGACTTTGGCCCCGAGGATCTGGATAAAGCCATTGAGGAATATTTCCGGCGGAATCGCCGGTTCGGAGGAGTGTAAGAAATGCTGAAAAGAACGATTGTCGGATTGGTGCTGGCACCGGTTTTGCTTGTTGTGGTGCTGGTAATGCCGAAAATTGTGACAGCTCTGGTGGTGGGTATCTTCTGCAGCATATCCGTTTACGAACTGCTGGATAGTACCAAGCTGGTTCGAAATGCCCGGATGCTGCTGTATACCACTGTTGCCGCATTTTTTGTAGCACTTTGGAGCTACTGCGGTTGCCCCGATGTACTGGGACTGCTGGGTATCGTCGCCTTTTATGCGCTACTTTTTTCGGAAATCATGCTGTCGGACATGAAGATTCCCTTCTCCCGGCTGGCTATGTGCATGACAGGAGGCTTGTTGATTCCCTTTCTGCTCAGCTCCATTGTGCGTATTCTCAATATGGACGAAGGCCGCTATTACATCATGATTCCGTTCGTTGTGGCTTTTTTGGATGATATCGGTGCGTATTTTATCGGCTCTTTCTTCGGTAAGCATAAGCTCTGCCCTAATATTAGCCCCAACAAGACGGTGGAGGGTTTTTTTGGCGGCCTGACGTCCGCGGTGATTGGTATGTTGATTTACTGCCTGATTTTGCAGATTGGCTTTGGCTTTGAGATTAACTACCTTCTGGCAGTGGTGTATGGCCTGATTGGTGCATTGGCAGGTGTTTTTGGTGACTTGACCTTCTCTGTCATTAAGCGCCAGACCGGCATCAAGGACTATGGCAACATCTTCCCCGGCCACGGCGGCATTCTGGATCGATTCGACTCTGTGGTAATCGTAGCACCGCTGATTGAAGTGTTGCTGCTGCTGATTCCTGTGGGACAGCTGTGAGGTAAGATATGATTCAATGCGTAAGTATTTTAGGCTCTACCGGCTCTATTGGCCGGCAGAGCCTTGACATCATCAGCCGTATGGACGGCATACGAGTGGCGGCGCTGACTGCCGGCACTAGCGTGGAGCTGATGGCCCAGCAGTGCCGCCAGTTTAGCCCTGAATTGGCAGTCATGGCCACGGAAGAAGCTGCGGCTGCGTTGAAGCAGGAGCTGTCCGATTTGGATATCCGTATCGCTTGGGGGGAAGATGGGCTGATCGAGGCCGCAACCATTCCCGGCGCTCAGTGCGTTATTACTGCCGTTGTGGGTATGGTAGGCCTGAAACCTACCCTTGCAGCCATTCGCGCTGGAAAGCGCATCGGCCTTGCCAATAAGGAAACTCTGGTCTGCGCCGGCGAGCTGGTGATGGCGGAGGCGGACAAGTACGGTGTCGAAATCATTCCCGTGGACTCGGAACATTCGGCCATCTTTCAGTGCCTGATGGGCGTGAAGAATCCTGCTGAAATCAAGCGGCTGATTCTCACTTGCTCCGGTGGCCCCTTCTTCGGAATGACCAGAGAGCAGCTGACCAAGGTTACCAAGGCGGACGCTTTGAAGCACCCCAACTGGAAGATGGGCGCAAAAATTACCATCGACTGTGCTACCCTGATGAATAAGGGTCTGGAGGTAATCGAGGCCATGCGACTGTATCGGGTGCCTCTGGAGCAGGTGGATGTGGTGATTCACCGTCAGAGCATCGTGCATAGCATGGTGGAGTTGGTTGACGGAGCAGTGATGGCTCAGATGGGTGCGCCGGATATGCGTTTACCCATTCAGCTGGCGCTGACTTATCCCCAGCGAACAGCCTGTCCGGTGGACGGTCTGGATTTGACCAAGTGCGGCGCGCTGACCTTCTGTGAGCCGGATATGGAGAATTTTCCCTGTCTGGCGCTGGCACGCCGCTGCGCCAAGCTGGGCGAGATTGCCTGTGCGGCCATGAACGGAGCCAATGAAGAGGCAGTTGCGCTGTTCCTTGCGGACAAAATCGGTTTCTACGATATTTATGAGCTGGTGGTCAAGGCGGTGGAGCAGGTGAGTGTGATTGCATCTCCCACGCTGGAGGATATTCTTGCGGCAGACCGTGCGGCCCGTGAGATTGTGCGTAATTCTATTTAATTTGCGAGGCATATATGACTATTATTTTTGCGATTCTGCTTTTCAGCTTGCTGATATTCGTCCATGAGCTGGGACATTTTCTGGCTGCGAAGGCCTCCGGCGTCAAAGTCAATGAGTTTTCCATGTTTATGGGGCCTGTGATTTGGAAGAAGCAGGGCAAGGAAACGCTGTATTCTCTACGCTGCATCCCCATCGGCGGTTTTTGTGCCATGGAGGGCGAGGATGAGGACACTGACAACCCCCGTTCCTTCCAGAAAGCAGCCTGGTGGAAGCGGCTGATTATTCTGGTGGCCGGCGCTGCTATGAATTTCATCGTTGGATTCATTCTGTTTGCGGTGATTTTTATGCCTCAGGATGAGATCTCTGTGCCTGTCATTTCCTACTTTGAAGCAGGCTCCGCTGTTTGTGGCGAAGGTGGCCTGCAGGTGGGCGACGAGATTCTGGAGGTGGACGGCGAGAAGGTATACGTTGCCAACGATGTTTCCATGCTACTGTACCTGAACGAATCCAATGAAACCCATGACCTTGTGGTTCGCCGGAATGGTGAAACCGTTGAGTTGAACGATTTCCGCATGGAGAAGCGCACCTTTAATAACGAGGAATCCCCCCGCTATGGATTTACTTTCAAGGAAATAGAACCGACCTTCTGGCAGCGACTGGGTTTTACTTGGGATAATACCATTGATAATATAAGAAATGTTCGGCTGAGCCTGCAAATGCTGTTCACCGGCAAGGCTGGCCTGAAGGATATGTCCGGTCCTGTTGGAATCGTGGATACCATGTCTACGGTTGCCAATGCATCGCCCACAGCTACCGCTGCGCTGATGAATATGCTCATGTTCGGTGCGATTATTGCGGTAAATCTGGCGGTGATGAATCTTTTGCCCCTGCCAGCATTGGATGGCGGACGGGTGTTCTGCCTGCTGGTAACCACTGTGATTCAGAAAATCACCAAAAAGAAAATCAACCCCAAATACGAAGGCTATATTCATGCCGTGGGCATGATTCTGCTTTTGGTTTTGATGGCAGTGATCATGTTCAAGGATATCTTCGTTATTTTCCGGAGGTAATCATATGACTAGACAGATAAATGTTGGCGGCGTGCAAATTGGCGGTGGCGCACCTGTGGTGATACAGTCCATGCTGAACACGAAAACAACGGACGTAGCTGGTTCCCTGGAGCAGATTCGCCGCTTACAGGCGGCGGGCTGTCAAATCGTCCGGCTGGCGGTTCCCAATATGGAAAGTGCCCGCAGCTTTGCAGAAATCTGCAAGGAGAGCCCCTTGCCGCTGGTGGCAGACATTCATTTCGATTATAAGCTGGCCATCGCTGCGGCGGAAGGCGGCGCTTCCAAAATCCGAATCAACCCCGGTAATATCGGCGGCGAGGATCGGGTGCAGGCGGTGGTGGATGTCTGCAAGGACAAGAAAATCCCCATCCGTATCGGCGTCAATGGCGGCAGTCTGGATAAGACTCTGCTGGAAAAGTATGGCCATCCTACCGCCGAAGCGCTGGTGGAAAGTGCCTTCCAGCATATCGAGCTGCTGGAAAAGTACGGCTTCTATGATACCTGCGTGTCCATGAAGTCCTCCACGGTGCCCACCATGGTAGCGGCGGCTCGTCTGTTCCGTTCCAAATGCGATTATCCCATCCACATCGGTGTTACAGAAACCGGCCCTGTCCGGCAGGGACTGATTAAGTCCGCTATGGGCATCGGCGCACTGCTGTTGGACGGCATCGGTGATACCGTCCGTGTCAGCCTGACTGATGATCCTGTGGAGGAGGTTTATGCCGCAAAGGATATTTTGAAGGCGGCTGGACTGCGCAAGGATGGTGTGAATATAATTTCCTGTCCCACCTGCGGACGTACCCGCATTGACCTGATTGGTTTGGTGCAGCAGGTGGATGCAGCGTTGAAAGATTGCACCAAGCCTATCACCGTAGCAGTGATGGGGTGCATCGTCAACGGCCCCGGTGAAGCCCGTGAGGCGGATATCGGCATCGCCGGCGGCGATGGCTGGGGCACGATTTTTGAAAAGGGCGTTCAGGTTGAAAAGCTTCCCTATGACGAGTTGCTGGGCGCACTGCTGAAGCGTATCGAAGCGATGTAAAGGGCGGAGCATCTCCGCCCTTTGTTTCCCACAAATGAGGTTGAGATGACTGAGAAAGTATACTTCTTTGATTTATTTCCCAATTACGCCCCGCCGGAGGAGCAGCGCCAATTGCTGTCCGTTGCCTGCGTGCAGGATGCCCACATCGATCAGACGGAGCGGGATATTGTGGTTTGTTTCTATTCTGAAACCTATATTCCGCAGCGTTTTCTGAATGAGGCGGCTCAGTGGGCGGCCGGTTTCTACCAGCTGCGCCACGCAAGTATAGTCTGCAAGCACCCATCCTCTGAACTGTGTAAAATTGAACCGGTGGAGCTTCGGGATTTGTTTGTGGCAGAGGATTCCATGGCCCGTGGCTCGCTGGCCGGCGCCCGTTGGAGCTGGGAGGGGAATATCCTTAATATCTGCCTGAAGGCCAACGGCAAAAAGGAACTGATGACCTCCGCCAATAAGGTCTGCAACATACTGGCAGAGCGGTTCGGCACAGAGGTGACCATTTGCATTGAGTCCGGTTGCGCCCTTGAGGGACAGGCTCTGTTTGAAGCCATGGAGAAGATGCGGCAGGAAATGGTGGAGGAGTGCCCCTGCGTATCCGTCGCACCCAAGTCTGCTCCTGTGGCGCAGTCCAATGATGCCATTTTCGGCAAGCCCTTCCGTGGGAATGTTGTGCCCATGAAGGAGCTGGATTTGAACATGGGCAATGTGATTGTGGAAGGCAAGGTCTTTGCAATTGAACACAAAGAGCTGACCAAGCGCAACGCCGTGGTCATCAAGTTTGATATGACAGACAATACTTCCTCTGTTCGTATCAGCCGTTTTTTGGAGAAAAAGGAAGCCGACCCTGTGATGGATGCCATAAAAATTGGCAGTGTGGTTCGTGTTATGGGTCGACTGATGATAGATAACTATACCAATGAAATGGTCCTCAAGCCCAACGCTATCATGCCCGGTTCTATGGAGAAGCGTGTTGATACCGCCAAAGAGGGCAAGCGTGTGGAGCTGCATATGCACACGGTCATGAGCAACATGGATGCTCTGACCAATACCAAGGCTGCCATCAAGCAGGCGGCGGCATGGGGGCATAAGGCCATCGCAATTACTGACCACGGCTGCGTTCAATCCTTTACGGATGCGCTTCATGTGGTGGAGGATTGGAAGGGTGCCCCTAAGGTGGCCGGCACCGATGAAACCATTAAGATTCTCTATGGTTGCGAGGGTTATTACATTAACGATGTGGATGACCGGCTGGCCGTCCACGGCAATGCGAACCTGCCCTTTGACGGAGAATATGTGGCATTTGACTTGGAAACCACCGGTCTTTATCGACAGGATACGATTATTGAGATTGGTGCCGTGCGGATGAAGCAGGGCGTAGAGTTAGAGCGTTTCCAAACCTTTGTTGATCCGAAACGTAGGCTTCATCCCAAGGTGGTGGAGCTGACCGGTATCACCGATGATATGCTCAATGGTGCGCCGACCATTCAAGAAATCCTACCAAAATTCAGGGAGTTCGTCGGTGACAGCGTATTGGTGGCCCATAATGCGGATTTTGATGCTAATTTCGTCCGCCGTGCCTGCGAGGAGCAGGGGATTACGTGGGACATGACCTATGTGGACACTCTGGCTATCGCCCAGTGCCTGATGCCTGAGTTGGGCAGATTCCGGTTGGACATCGTGGCGAAAAAGTTCGAGCTTGATGATTTCAACCACCACCGTGCCGGCGATGATGCGCTGGTCTGCGGACGAATCGCTGACCGGCTGTTTCAGATGCTGGCGGAGCGGGGCGTGGAGGATATCCAATCTATCAACGCCGCAATGCTCCCCCTGCGCCCGATTCACCGGCAGGATACAATGAAATGTCAGCACATTGTGTTGTTTGCCAAAAACCAGACCGGCTTGCGGAATCTGTATCGCCTGATTTCTGAGTCGAATCTGAAATACTTCCGAAAATTCCCCCGTATCTTCAAGTCTGAGTTGATGAAGTACCGTGAGGGCTTGATTATCGGCTCTGCCTGTGAGAATAATGAGCTGTTTCAGGCGGTGCTGTCCGGCAAGAGCCCCGAGGAGCTGGAGCGGATTGCGTCCTTCTACGATTATCTGGAGGTGCAGCCCATCTCCAATAACCGCTTTATGCTGTTCCCTCGGAAGGTGGATAAGGACGGCAGGGAAGTGGAGCCACCCATTGCCACAGGAGAGGAGCAGCTGCGACAGTTCAATCGTGAAATTGTGGAGCTAGGTCAGCGAATGAATAAACCGGTGGTGGCCACCGGCGACGTTCACTTCCTGAATCCGGAGGATGAGGTTTTCCGTCATATCCTGCTTGCCACCAAGGGCTTCGACGATGCGGATAAGGACAACCCCTTGTACTTCCGAACTACCGATGAAATGCTCCGGGAATTCTCTTATCTGGGGCCGGAGAAAACGCAGGAAATCGTCATTACCAATCCCAATTTGATAGCGGATATGTGCGAAACGGTTCGCCCTGTACCTCATAATCTGTTTGCTCCCTCCATTGAAAACTCCGTGGAGGACTTGAAGAGTCTGGTCTACGGCAAGCTCCACCGGCTCTATGGCGAGAATCCGCCGGAGCTGTTTGTCAAGCGTGTGGAAACAGAGCTAAACGATATCATCAACTGTCACTATGACGTGATATATATGTCTGCCCAGAAGCTGGTGCAAAATTCGCTGGAAAACGGATATCTGGTAGGCTCCCGTGGATCCGTTGGATCGTCGATTGTTGCCTATATGTCAGGCATCACGGAGGTTAATTCTTTCCCGCCCCACTACCGCTGTCCCAATCCGGAATGTAAGCATACGGTGCTGGATATCCCCAAGGGCTATAACTGCGGAGCGGATTTGCCGGATGCGGATTGCCCCAAATGCGGCACGAAGCTAGAAAAAGACGGTTTCAACATCCCATTTGAGACGTTCCTTGGTTTTGGTGGCGATAAGGTGCCGGATATCGATCTGAACTTCTCCGGTGAATATCAGGCTCGTGCCCATGCTTACTGTACGGAAATGTTCGGAAGAAGCCATGTGTTTCGAGCTGGTACCATTGGTACCGTTGCGGAAAAGACTGCTTTCGGCTATGTGAAAAAGTACATGGAGGAGCACGGAAAGTCTGCGCCTGCGCCGGAGATGAACCGGCTGGCCTCCGGCTGTGTGGGTGTGCGCCGGACCACCGGTCAGCACCCCGGCGGTCTGGTTGTTATTCCGCAGGAGAATGAGATTTGGGACTTCTGTCCTGTGCAGCATCCGGCGGATGACCCCAAATCCGACCAGATTACTACCCATTTTGAATACCACTCCATGGAGGAGAACCTGCTGAAGCTGGATATGCTGGGGCACGATGACCCTACCATGATTCGCATGATGGAGGACATGACAGGCGTGGATGCCAAGACTATCCCGCTGGATGACAAAAACACCATGTCTATTTTCACTTCCTCCAAGGTGCTGGGCTATGAGGATGACAAGCTATTAGGTCCCACCGGCGCTGTGGCAGTGCCGGAGTTCAATACTCGCTTTACTCGTGGCGTTCTGCTGGACACCATGCCCACCAAGTTTGATTTTCTTGTGCGAATCTCCGGCTATACCCATGGCACCGACGTGTGGCTAGGCAATGCCCGGGATTTGATTACCTCCAAGACCGCTACCGTCGATGGCACCATTGGCTGCCGTGACGATATTATGATTTACCTGATTTCCTGCGGTATGCCGGAAAAGCGGGCGTTTAAAATCATGGAATCCGTTCGTAAGGGCAGGGGACTGCCGGATGGAGCGGAAGAGGAAATGATTGCCGCCGGCGTTCCGGACTGGTACATCGGTTCCTGTAAGAAAATCAAGTATCTGTTCCCTAAGGCTCACGCAGTGGCTTACGTTATGATGGCGTTCCGTATTGCATGGTTCAAGGTTTATCACCCGTTGGCTTTCTATGCGGCCTATTTCTATCGTCGTAGCCAGAAGGGCGGCTTTGATGCGGTGATGATGACCAACGGCATGGATACGGTTATGGGGCACATTGATGCCATTGACAACAATGAAAACGCCACGGACAAAGATGAAGATTTGCTGACTACGCTGGAGGTGGTCTATGAGTTCTATCTCCGTGGTTTGGAGTTTTTGCCAATCGACATTTACAAGAGCCACGCCACCAAATTCCTTATCGAGGATGGTAAGCTCCGTCCGCCTTTTGTGTCCATCTCCGGTCTGGGCGAGAACGCCGCTATTAGTTTGATGGAGGGACGGGAAGGAAAGGACTTTCTGTCCATTGAGGAGGTTGCCATTGCCTGTCCTAAGGTGTCTAAAACCCACATCCAGATGCTCAAGGAGGCGGGAGCCTTCGGTAGCATGGCGGAAACCAATCAGGTCAGCTTATTTTAACATTCTAAGGAGGAAAATATTATGCAAGACATCGGTCAACAGTTCCATATCCGTTGCGTCGAGGGTGACGTAGGTCGGTACGTATTTCTGCCCGGTGACCCCGGCAGATGCGAAGCCATTGCGGCACATTTCGACAATCCTGTTCATATTGGCATGAATCGTGAGTACAATATCTATACCGGTTACCTGCTGGGCCAGAAGGTCAGCGTCTGCTCCACTGGTATTGGTGGTCCATCTTCGGCCATTGCCATGGAAGAACTGAAAAACATCGGTGCGGATACATTTATTCGCGTGGGCACCTGCGGCGGTATTGCGCTGGATGTGCTGCCCGGTGACGTGATAGTTGCCACCGGCGCTATCCGTTATGAGCATACTTCTATGGAGTACGCCCCTATCGAGTTCCCGGCAGTGCCGGACTTCGATATTGCCGCTGCCCTGAAGGCTGCCGGCGAGGATTTGGGCTATCGCATCCATACAGGCGTGGTCCAGTGCAAGGATTCCTTCTACGGCCAGCACAGTCCCGAGAAATCTCCTGTATACTATGAGTTGCTGCAGAAGTGGGAGAGTTGGAAGCGCCTTGGGGTCAAGGCCAGTGAGATGGAGTCTGCCACGCTGTTTGTGGTTGCGGCAGCGCTGGGCGTTCGTTGCGGCAGCTGCTTCCATGTTATCTGGAATCAGGAGCGAGAGAAGGCCGGAATGGAAATGCCCATGACGGAGGATACTTCTGGTGCCATCAAGGTGGGTATCGAGGCTATGAAGCGTATTATCGCCGCAGATATAAAAAATAAAGAGGATAAACTATGAAATTTTCACAGATATTTGTGATTGCTATGGCTGTTTTATTGCTTTTGTCCGGCTGTTCTGAGGTACCCAGGTCGGTCAGCCAGCCTTCCGAAGGAAAAATCGAAACCGATACCGGTTTATTCTTCGATGCACAGACCCTGTCGTTGACCTTTGGAGAGGACACCTTTATTGTCTACGGCGAAGAGAAGGTGGCAGTGGGCGGAACAGTTCATGATATTTCTTTCTTTGCGGACGGGGATACGATTTATTTCGACCCCATATCTAAGAGAATCACATCAGTTAAATACGATAATTCGGTGGTTCTGGGTGAATACCATACGCCTCTGTACCAGTGTAAGTTGCCGGTGGACATGAGTCAGGTGTATATCAATGATTTGCTGGCTGCCACCATGGAAAAGCTCCACGATTATAAGGTGGTTTGCCTTGGTGACGATTTAACAGAGGGCGTTGGCACAAAAGAAATCTATTCTGATATTCTGGGGGAGCTGTGCGGATTCCGGACAGTGACCAACTACGGTTTGGAGGGTAGCAGTATCTCTCCGAAAGTGGATTCCATTCCTGTGTGGGAAGACGGCATCGATTCGTTCTGCCAGCGCTATGAGCAGATGGATAAGGATGCGGACCTCGTCATTGTATTAGGCGGTTTGAACGATTGGTTCACTGGCCGTACTTTGGGGCAGCCAACGGATACAGATGCAAATACCTTCTACGGGGCGATGAAGACCCTGTGCGAAGGGTTGAAGGAGCAGTATCCGCAATCCAAAATTGTGTTCTTCAGCAGTCCGCAAATCAATTATGTGGATCGTCCTGCGAATCTTGTGGCCGGTACCCAATGGGATAATAATAAGGAAGGCTATAACCGCAAGGGCTATCGTCTGGAGGATTATGCTGCTGCGATGGAAGCGGTGTGCAACGATAACGGCGTGTATTTTTGTTCTCTGACGGAGAAACTGCCGTGGGGTGCCGCGGAACTGGGCGACAATAAGGATGTAGTCGGTCCCTTTGGTCGCAATGGATTCCATCCGAATAAATCCGGTCACGAGGAAATCGCATTGCAAATAATGCGCTTCCTTGGGGGAATCGTGTAAAATCAGGGCACCCCGATGCGGGTGCCCTTGCATTTTTTAGGCAGGTATGCTACATTATAAATATATAAAGTAGGAGGGGAACAAATGGATCAGATTCGTAATCGCAATGAGATTCCCGAGGAGGACAAGTGGGCGCTGGAGGATATATTTGCCAGCGATGAAGCGTGGGAGCAGGAGCTTTCTGCCCTCGGGGATATGGAACCGGTGCTGGCCGGCTACTGCGGTCATATTGCAGATGATTCTCAGACGCTTCTGGCATATCTTGAAACGATGGAGCAGACCAACCACCGGGCGAAGCAGCTGGCGCACTATGCCATGCGTCGTTCTGATGAGGATACCCGTGTGTCCAAGTATCAGGATATGACCGGCCGGTTTATGGCTGTTGCGGTGGCGCTGGATGCGGCCTCCAGCTTTGAAACGCCGGAGATTATGGGTATTTCCGATGATAAATTGGATGCCTTTTACCATGAAAAACCTGCACTGGAGCGGTATCGCCGTTATTTGACGGATTTGCGTCGCCGGAAGGAGCATATTCTTTCCACGGCTGAGGAACGACTTTTGGCGGCCTCCGGCGAGATGGGACAGACCCCTTCCAATATCTTCAATTCCTTCATCAATGCGGATTTGAAATTCCCGGATGCGGTGGATGCTGAGGGGAATAATCGCCCCCTTACTCAGTCCAGCTTCATCACCTATCAGGAGGGCAGCGACCGCGTTCTGCGCAAGAGTGCCTACGAAAATCTCTACCGCACCCTTGACCAATTCAAAAACACCGCTGCGTCCATTCTCAATGCGCAAAACAAGCAGCTGAAATTCTTTGCGGATACGAGAAGATACGACTCTGCGCTGGAGGCATCTCTGGATCAGAATAATGTGCCTGTAAGCGTGTACCTGAATCTAATCGATACCGTTCATAAGCACATGGATACCATGCATCGTTATGTCCGCCTTCGTAAGAAGCTGCTGGGCGTGGAGGAGTTGCGGTTTTATGATGTATATACCCAGCTTGTAACCGGTGCGGACCGGAAGATTTCCTTTGTCGAAGCGAAGCAGACGGTGTACGATGCACTGGCACCTATGGGCGAAACCTACCGCTCCATTCTGCGGGAAGGCTTTGAGAACCGTTGGATTGATGTTTATGAAAACGAAGGGAAGCGGGCCGGTGCCTATTCTGCCGGTGTGGATGTGCATCCTTATGTGATGCTGAACTATACCGGCACGCTGGACAGCCAGTTTACACTGGCCCATGAAATGGGGCATGCGCTCCATTCCTATTTGTCTAACCGGAACCAGAACCCTATCGATTCGGACTATGTGATTTTTGTGGCAGAGGTGGCCTCCACCTGTAATGAAGCGCTGCTGATGGAGTATCTGCTGTCCAAAACTACCGACAAGAAGGAACGGGCGTACCTGATCAACCATTTCCTGGAGCAGTTCAAGGGAACTCTGTATCGCCAGACCATGTTCGCCGAGTTTGAGCTGACCCTTGGTAAGCTGGTAGGAGAGGGCAAGACACTGACTGCTGAGGTGCTTTGTCAGGAGTACCGCCGGTTGAATGAGCAGTACTTTGGCCCAGATATGGTGGTAGATGATGAAATTGCTATGGAATGGGCTAGAATCCCTCATTTCTATTTTGACCACTATGTGTTCCAGTATGCCACCGGTTACTCCGCCGCCATTGCCATTTCCCGTCGAATCTTGACCGAAGGTGCGCCTGCGGTAGAGGATTATCTGAAATTCCTCTCCGGCGGCTGCAGTATGAGCCCAATCGAGCTTCTGAAGGTGGCCGGTGTGGATATGACCAGCCCGAAGCCGGTGGAGGATGCACTGGCTGTGTTTGACCGACTGCTGGATGAGATGGAGTCGCTGATGGAGGATGACCATGGCTGAGTTGTTTATTCCCACGCTACACACCTTCGCCATGAAGAATATCTTCACCGGCTCTCTTGGAAGCCTGCGTTTCCGGGTGGTGCCCAATGTGGTGATGAAAACGCCCAAAGAGGTTGATTTTGAGGCTAGCTCCATTTCTGCCGAATACTGGCACGGAATCTTCTGTTACGAAAAAAGTCAGATGGAGGGAAAGGCGGAGTTTCCTATGTCGGAAGAGGGAAGAGCGGCTCTGATTGCTTGGCTGAGCCAGCAATAAAAATCTTATATTTTATGTATATTCCAAAAAAAGACTGGACATCAAAGATTTTCTCTGTTATAATGGCTATGGTATATTGCTGAATATAGGGAATTTTTACCTATTTTAAGCCTATTTTGACGGCAATTGCCGTCCTTACATCGGCAATAAGGCTGTGGGCGATGTCCGCGACCTTTTTTGTAATATCATAAAGAATGAGGTGAAACAAATGAAGGAGCTGTATCTGAACGCTGAGATGGACGTCGTCGAGTTCTCCGTGGAGGATGTTATCGTCACTAGCCCCACCACCGAGGCTACCACCGAGTCCATCCACTACAACCCCAACTGCGAGAACGAAGGCCCCGCTGGTGATGCTTTCCTGTAATCACTTGCCTTCTTTTAGCAAAAGATCCGCTCCCGGTTTCGGGAGCGGATTTTTTGCTCACAAATATGTACGAAACGTAAAATATATTGTTTACAACGAATTTTTTATTGACTGAGCCACAGGTTAATGGTATACTGAAACATAATAGGCTTAATATGGCCGATTATGACGTTATATAGAATAGGAAACAGGAGGACAAGATGAGTAAAATGAAGAAACTGATATCTTTATTGCTTGTTGTTGCCATGGTTTTGTCCATGGCGGTCATGTTCGCTGGCTGCAAGGGCGAGGAAGAGCCTGAAGCTACCAAATCCACGACCAAATCCGACGAGCAGAGCAACACCCCCGATTCCGGTGAGTCCGATAATACCCAGCCGGGTGAGAATGTTACATACACCGTCAGCGTGGTCACTGCCGGCGGTATGAAGATGTCCGGCATCAACGTCTATGTTTATGCCGACAGCAACAAGACTGACTTGGTCACCTATGGTCAGACCGATGCAGATGGACTTGTATCTTTGTCCATGCCCAAGTCCGATGACTATGCCATCGAGCTGCAGGGCGTGCCCAAGGGCTATGCTGTGGAGTCTTCCTATGCCTTCACCGGCAATGTGGCTGTTATCAGCTTGAACTCTGCGCTGATTACGGACAAGACCTTGTCCGACCTGAGCGCCGCCACGCCTCTGGGTCTGGGTGATGTCATGTATGATTTTACTGTCAAGACTTCTGCCGGTGAGGAAATCACCCTGTCTAAGGTTCTGGCAGAGAATAAGATGGTCTTGCTGAACTTTTGGTACAGCACCTGCGGTCCCTGTGTCAACGAGTTCCCCTATATGAATGAGGGCTACAACCTGTACAAGGATAAGGGCGGAGCGGTTATCGCTATCAACCCCATGGACGATGCCAATACCGTGGCGAATTTCAAGGGCAGCATGGCGCTGGACTTTAACATGGCTTCTTGTCCCGCTACCTGGTCCCAGATTTTTAATGTAACTGGCTATCCCACCTCTCTGGTTATCGACCGCTATGGCGTTATCTGCTTGATTGAGGTTGGCGGCATCACAAACCTGAGCCCCTTCACCAGTATTTTTGAGTATTTCACTGCCGATGATTATCAGCAGAAGCTTTGCGCCAATGGTGTCAGCGATATCATGACCAAGGTCAAGCCCGATGTGACGATGGACTCCACGGAAGACATCAGCAGCATCATCAACAAGGGCGAGATTGAAGTGACTTACCGCGCCGAGGCGGATGACGAGTACTGCTGGCCCTTTATTCTGGGCGACAAGGACGGCACTGCCTGCTTGATGTCCTCCAACGATAAGATTGAAAGCTCCTACGCTATCATTTATGCGGACGTTACGCTGAAGGCCGGTCAGGCTGTAGGCTTTGATTATCTGATTTCCTCCGAGTACGGTGCGGACGTACTCCACGTTATCGTGGACGATGAGCCCATCTTCACCATCTCTGGTGCGGACGAGAAGCAGGCGTGGAAGTCCTGCTATCCCTGCGTTGCTACCAAGGACGGCACCTATGAAATCGCCCTGTGCTATATCAAGGACGAGTCCAATGACGTGGGCGACGATACTGTATATATTAAGGATATGCGTGTGGTCGATGCTTCCCAGATCGACACCACTGCCCACCTCCCCCGTCAGGCAGCTACCACCGAGGATGGCTTTACTTACAGCTATGTGGACGTGGTTCTGAACGAGAAGGACGGCTACTACCATGTTGGCACCAAGGACGGCCCCCTGCTGTTGGTTGACATGATGGGCTACACCGAGTTCAGCGAGGAGCAGACCCTGTGGGATATCACCTACGATTCCGGACTGAAGGTGGATGGCGTGGATCTGCACGAAGCACTGACTGAGTTCTACTCCTACGGCTCCAACTCCTCTTTGAGTGGCGTTTGTACCGTCAATAAGGATTTGGCTGAGCTGCTGAAGAAGGTTGCGGATGTGGCCGGCTTCGAGGACGACGAGAACGAGTGGCTAAAGATGTGCAAGTACTATCAGGCCTATGGTAAGGATGCCAAGCAGATGGAGGATCCCATCAAGGGTCTGGCCACCTTCTCCGCCTATGAGGCGAAGCTGGGCAAGAATGTGTCCACCAACTTCTTCTATTATAACACCGCCATTATCCCCAGAGGCAAGCTGGCAAAGTTCGTGCCCAGCAAGTCCGGTGTCTATCGTATCACCTCCCGTGCCGAGTCCTCCAATGGTGTGGACGGCTGGATTTTCGACGGCAATCGCAAGGAGCTGCTGATTTACGAAATGGACGAGCGTCTGTGGAATGACAGCAGCAATGTGTCCATGCTGTACTATATGAAGGCCGGTGAGGCCTACTACATTGACATTGCTTTCTGGGATGTCTACGAGGTGGGCTACATCTATTATGATATCGAGTATGTTGCCAGCTCCATGGAGCTGTTCCGTCTCTGCTCTCCCGGTTACTTCACCTATGATACCAACGCTACTGGCGATGCTATGTACCATCTGATTGCCGGCGGCATCGATGTGGTCATGGGCAACGATGGCTACTATCATGAGGATCTGGGCAAGGATGCCAATGGCAAGCAGCGTTACGGCAGCATCATCTACGCTGACTTCACCGGTGTCACCAGCCTGTTCTCCAACCCCATCGTCACTGTGGATGCCTACGACGAAAACGGCAAGCTTGTCAAGGACGAGAATGGTAATGTGGTGAAGATTAAGGGTATGATCGATATGGGCGGCTTCGACTTCAGCAAGAATGAGGAAGACCTGTACATTCTGGGCATCATGGAAAAGTATAACAATGATCTGGAAGCCACCAGAGCTTACCTGAAGGAAACCTGGGCGGATGATTATGATGAAAATGCTGCGCTGTACATGATTGACGATGTGTTTGCAGGCAAGTATCATGGCACCGGCCCCGACCTGACCGTAGAGATTAAGGCATATCAGTCCAAGATGTACTCCGGCTCTGCTAAGGAGCGTGTGGGCTGCGTGCCTGTGGATGCTCGTTTGGCAGAGATTCTGCAGATGCTGATGGAGAAGTATACCTTCGAGAATGTGGACAACGCTTGGATCAAGCTGTGCTACTATTACGATACCATCGGCCCCAACGGCTGATTTAGCCAATCACAGAAGGCGCGGAGCGAAGCGTCCGCGCCTTCCTTCATGGGATGATAATATATGAAAAGAATTACTTTGCTGATTCTGTGCTTGTCAATGCTGCTTTGTGGCTGCGCCGCTGAGGAATCGGCTCCCACAACCCAGACCACTACCGTTACAATACCTGTAGCTACCGACCCTGTGGCATACTCCGTTACAGTTTTAAATGAGGCAGGTACGGCGTTGGAAAAGCTTACGGTGGAGATTTACGCCGATGCCGCCAAGACAGACCTTTTGCAGGTTAGAACCACAGATAGGGAAGGAAAGCTGTTCTTTAGTGCCGTTCCGTCCGAGGGGGGACTGGTTGCGGTGTTGAAGGATGTTCCTGCCGGCTATGTGGTTGAGGCGAAGTATCCCCTAATCGACGCGGACACGGTGATTTCTCTGAAGGCCGGTGCTCCATTAACCGAGGAACATTTGAACCATGAGGAGAATAATGCCTTATTTTCCCTTGGAGATGCTATGCCGGACTTTACAGTAACGGCCTCCGACGGAACAGAATTTACTCTATCCGAAGCGTTGAAATCCCACGATGCAGTGGTTCTGAATTTCTGGTATATGGGCTGTACACCCTGTAAGATGGAGTTTCCTTATCTTCAGGAGGCCTATGAGCAGTTTAGTGACAGAGTAGCGGTTATTGCTTTGAACCCAATGGACAGTACCGATGCTGCAATTGAGGCATTCCGTCAGGAAAATGGCTACACTTTCCTGATGGCAAAGTGCGACAGCCGCTGGGGCAATATGATGCGCTTGACTGCCTATCCTATGACAATGGTTATCGATTGTTACGGGAATATCACTATGTGCCATAGCGGTTCCGTGGATAATACCCAGATGTTTATGGATATGTTCGGATTCTTTTCTGCGGAGGATTATGAGCAGACCTTTATCCGCAGTCACAGTCAACTCCCTACATACGAACCTTGATTCTATATAATAAGGAGAATGAACAATGAACAACATGAAGAAACTGTTTGCGTTGTTGCTGGCAATGGCTATGGTATTTTGCATGGCCGCCTGTGCCGGCGATGACAAAGGCTCCAACGATAAGACATCCACCACTACTGCGTCTAAGGAGCCGCAGGAATCCGTACCGAATCAGACTGAGCCGACTCAGCCGAATGACGAGAAGCCTGGCAATCCCGATGATGAGTATGTTTATGCTGTTAGAGTTGTTGATACGGAAGGCAACCCTATCGAAGGTGTGTGGGTTCAGATTTGCGCAGGAAGCACCTGCGTTCCCAAGCAGACCAACGCTAGCGGTGTTGCAACATATACTGAGAAAATCACCGGTGACGGTGAGCTGACTGCGAAACTGGTCAGCTACCCCAGTGAGTATACTCCGCTGGATGATGTCATCGAGCTGATGCTGGGTGATGAATCCGACATAGTCCAATTTGTCTTGCAGGAATATACCACCATCGAGTATGTATATACTGTATCGGTTGAGGATATCGATGGAAACCCTGTGGAGGGTGCGTGGGTGCAGATTTGTGCCGGCAGTACCTGCGTTCCCAAGCAGACCGATGCGGATGGTATTGCCTACTACGATTCTGTGATTACTGGTGATGGTGAACTGACTGCCAAGCTTATTTCTCTGCCCGAGGCATATTCGTTTATTGATCTCAGCGAGGGTCGGGAGATTTCAATGGCCGATGGTTCCGTTAATGTTGGCTTCGTCCTAGAGTCGATTCCCGGTAACGATACTGACGATAATGACTATGTTTACTTGGTGCAGGTAATCACCGTTGAGGATTTTGGCGTTGAAGGTGCTTGGGTACAGATTTGTGCCGGTAGTACCTGCGTACCCAAGCAGACCAACGAGTACGGTGTAGCTTACTATACTGAGGAAATCACTGGCGATGGCGAATTGGTTGCCAAGCTGATTAAGATTCCGGAAGGTTACGAGCTTTGTGACGAGGATGTAGAGATTGTTGACGGAGTTGCGCAAATCGTTTTCCCTGAAGACACTACGGACGTTGTTTTTGTTCTAAGAGAGCTTCCGTAATCAATTTGGGTCCCCCACGAAAGTGGGGGATTCTTTTGCGGATATATGTCCTTCTGCGAAGGATAAAACGGATCAAAATGTTCGGCGTATAAATACACAGACGCTTGGATTTTAATAATATGTTTTTAATAAAATACCTTGCATTTAGGAAGATAATCAGGTATAATGGAATATGGTATGCAATACATTCAGGACTATTATAGAAAGGCGTATGACAGAATGAAAAAGAAAACCCTCTCACTGGTTTCCCGTGGCCTGGTTGTCTGCCTGTTGATTGTGGCAGTGCTGGCCGGCGTGGTGACCACGCCTGACACGGAAGTGTCCGGTTACGAGGCTTCCTTTATCGAACTGCGTGACGATGGTCTGCGGGTCGATTGGAAGGATTACCTCGATAGCTCAAAGATGTTTGAGCTTCCCGACAGCATTGATGATAATCAGGAAATCTCCGTGATTATCACCGTTGATGTAATCAATCTGATGGATGCGTATGAGAATTCTGCGAAGACCATGAGCTTTAAGGATTATGCGCTCACCAGTGATGAAGCTGCCGATATCAAGGCGCAGATTGCGGAGGAAAAGGCTTCCGTACTATCTGCCTTGGATGAGAGTGGAATTGCTTACGCCACCGGTGAGGAATATAACACTCTGCTCAGTGGCTTTGAGCTTCTGATTAAGGCCGGAGACTTCTCTGATACTTGCAAGTCCTTGACGGACAAGCAGGGCATCATTGTCAGCGAGGTCTACGAGAAGTGCGAAACCAAGTTGGTTGAAAATGAGGTCAACGTGTTTGATACCGGTATCTTCAATACCTCCGGATCCGGCTACGACGGCAGCGGCATGGTGGTTGCGGTTCTGGATACCGGTCTGGACTCCAAGCACACCGCATTCTCTACCAATAACTTTACCCCCGATGCGCCCTTGGGTCTGACCTATCAGGATGTAGCGGCGGTCCTGAGTGAAACCACTGCCCAGAAGATGAATGGTAGCCTGACGGTCAATGATGTTTACATCAATGACAAGGTTCCCTTCGGTTATGACTATGCTGATAATGATCCGGATGTGTACTCCACCCATAATAACCATGGTACTCACGTTTCTGGCGTTATTGTTGGTAAGGACGATGTCATTACCGGTGTGGCGCCCAATGCCCAGTTGGTTTCCATGAAGATTTTCTCTGATGTGATGGATACCGCTCGTGCCAGCTGGATTCTGTCTGCGCTGGAGGATTGCGTGGTTCTGGGTGTTGACGTTGTCAATATGTCCCTCGGTACTGCCTGTGGTTTTGCACGTGAATCCGATGAGGAGATTCTCAACGGCGTGTACGATAAGCTCCGTGAAGCCGGCATCTCTGTGATTGTCGCCGCTTCCAATAGCTATTCCTCCGCCTATGGTTCCGAGGCCAATGGTAACCTGCCCCTGACCTCCAACCCCGACATCGGTACCGTCGGTTCCCCCGGTACATACAAGGGCGTTATGTCCGTTGCTTCTATCAGCGGTGAGGAAACTCCCTACCTGCTGTACGGCGAAACCATTATGTATTTCCTGGAGGCCAATAGCGGTGCCGCTGAGGAGCTGGACTTTGTGGACACTCTGCTGGGTGACGCAGACTCCAAGGAAATCGACTATGTTGTTGTTCCCGGTGTGGGCCGTAGTGCCGACTATACCGGACTGGATGTAAAGGGCAAGATTGCGCTGGTGCGTCGTGGCGATAACACCTTCGAGGAGAAGGCTATGATTGCCGAGGCTCAGGGTGCTGCCGGTATCATTATATATAATAATGTATCCGGTGATATCAAGATGAGCGTTGGCGATGCAAAGCTTGCGGTTTGCTCCATCTCCCAGAATGACGGCGAGATGCTTGCCGCGGCTGGCAGCGGCAAGCTGAAGCTGAGCAAGAGCCAGACCTCCGGTCCCTTCATTTCTGACTTCTCCTCTTGGGGTCCCACTCCCAGTCTGAGCATCAAGCCTGAGATTACGGCCCACGGCGGTAATATTCTCTCCTCTGTTACCGGCGGTGGCTATGACCGTCTGTCCGGCACCTCCATGGCCTGTCCCAACCTGGCAGGTGTGGTCATTCTGCTGCGGCAGTATGTGGTGGAGAACTTCCCTGACATTGCCGATGACAATGTTAAGGTCAATGAGATGGTAAATAAGTTGATGATGTCCACTGCGGACATTGCGCTGAACACCAACGGGCTGCCTTATGCTGTCCGGAAGCAGGGTGCCGGTCTTGCGAATCTGTTCGCTTCTCTGGATACCACCGCTTACCTGACCACTTACGACAAGGACGGCAATCCCATGGACAAGCCCAAGCTGGAGCTGGGCGACGACAAGGACAAGACCGGCGTTTACGAGATGAAGTTCACTATCACCAACTTCGGTTCTGCCGCATTGTCTTACAATCTGGGCGCCTACGTTCTGACGGAAGGCGTCAGCGAAACCAAGACCAACGCCGGTGAAACCACCGTCACCGAGGAGGCCTATGCGCTCTCCGGTGGCATGGAGATCCTGTCCGTGGAGGGCGGCTCTCTCAGCGGCAAGACCGTTACCGTTTCCGCAAACAGCGATGCAACGGTTACTGTTAAGATTAAGTTGACTGATGGAGATAAGAAGTACCTGAACGAGTCCTTTGCCAATGGTATGTACGTGGAAGGCTTTATCACTCTGGATGCGGCTTCCGGTACTGATGTGGATATGAACATCCCTTACTTGGCATTCTACGGCGACTGGACTAAGGCACCTCTGTTCGACCTTGAGTACTATGAAACCAACGCCGACGAGCTGGACGATGGTATTTCTCCGGAAGATAAGACCATGGCCGATGCTTATGCGACCCGTCCTGTGGGTGGTGTTTCCGATGACTTCGTTAGCTATCTGGGCTGCTACTATTTCCTGCAGGATCCCGACGATATGGTTATCGCCGCCAACAAGGATTTTGTGGCGCTTTCCAATCAGGAGGGGACGGTTCACTCCCTGCGTTTTGTCTGGGCCGGTCTGTTGAGAAATGCCCAGAAAATCGTTATCACCGTCACAGATGATACCACCGGCGAAGTGATTTTTGAAACGGTGGATACAGATGTACGTAAGTCTTATGGTGACGGCGGTTCCATTTATCCCGCCAATATCGAAATTGAATTCGATACCATGGACTACAACCTGTCCAATAATTCCAAATACACCGTCCGTCTGGAGGGCTATCTGGATTATGATGAGGGTGGTTTTGAAACCAACGAGCGTAACGTGTTCGAGTTCCCTCTGACCATTGATTTCCAGGCACCCACCATCACGGATGTGGAGTACTATTATCAGTACGACAAGACTCTGAAGAAGAATCGCCTGTATGCGAAGGTTGGTGTCTACGACAACCACTACGCAATGGCTTCTCAGTTGGGCTACGTGACGATGGGCACCGATGACGAGGGTAATGAAAGCCCTGTCATGAAGTCCTTTGAGCAGTACATGACCCCTGTGTATTCTGAGGAGAACAGCACGACTTATGTTACTTTCGAGCTGACCGATTACATTTATGACATCAAGGAAAACTCCCTGAATGAAAATGCCTTTGTGGTGACCTGTTACGACTATGCGTTGAACTATGCCACCTATGAAATTGGCCTGCCCGATAATTTCACTGACTTCTATATTGACGGTATTGAAGAGGGTATTTCCCTCAGCCCCAATGAAGTGTTCACCCTGTCTCCGCTGGTTCATCCCAGCACCGAATGGGGCGAGTTGCTGGAGATTACTTCCTCTAAGCCCAGTGTGGCACGTGTGGTCAATGATAAGCTGGTAGCCGGTAAGTCCGGTTCCGCCATCATTCGTGTCCGGGATCCTAAGACCAACGATAGCTTTACCTTTACGGTGAACGTTTTGAGCGAGGGAGATGAGGGCTACAAGCGTTACGATAAGCCTGTTGCGGATGTGTTCAGAGTAACCGGCTTTGATACGCTGAAGGCGTATTATCAGGTTGACAGCAAGGATAAGCTCATTGGTGATACCGGTGATACCCGCTTCTTCGACGGTAGATACTCTCTGAGCATGTATCCTTCCGAGTCTGTACGGCTCAACTATGATTTGGATGCCTTCTTCCCCAACGACACGAAGGTTGTTTTCGAATCCAGCAATGAGAATATTGTCACCATTGATGCCAATGGTGTGGTCACAGCGGTGGCTGAGGGCTTCTCCTCAGTTACGGTTCGGGTGTTGCAGGACGATAAGTCCACTTATTTCTCCCAGACCATTTCCGTTGAGGTCAAGGATCCCTATGTGACAGCCGGTGCAAGCCTGAGTCATTACTATGGTAACGGCGGTACGGTCGTGGTTCCTGAAGACTTGTCCCTGCGTGAGATTGGTAGCTTCGCCTTCTCCAACTTTGAGTACATCCTCAAGACGGAGGAAGAACTGGCCTTCGATGATGCGGAAACCAGTAAGCAGTGGTTCATCGGTGACAATACCATCACCAAGGTCATCCTGCCTGAGGGCGTGGAGAAAATTAACGCTTACGCCTTTGCAAATCTGACCGCTCTGGAGGAAATCGTATTGCCTTCTACCTTGGAGGCTATTGAGTACGGTGCCTTCTACGGTTGTACCTCTCTGCAGAAGATTACCTTCAGCGGTGAGAACAATCTGAAAATCATTAACCAGAACGCCTTTGAGAAGTGCGACCTGCAGGGCGTGATTGACCTTTCCTCCGTGTGCGTCATTTCTGACTATGCCTTTGCGGGCAACGCTGATTTGGAGGGCTTTGTCACCGGCGACAGCCTGCTGTCCATCGGTCAGTATGCCTTTGCTGGTTGTAAGTCTTTGGAGGAAGTTACCATTACTGCTTCTAAGGTCAAGTACGGCTTTTATGCATTCACCGATTGCGAGTCCCTGACTTCCTTCTATGTGAATGCCGCTGTTCTGCCCGAGGGTATGTTCTATGAGTGCGAAAATCTGGCCATGGTGACCATCGGTCCCGATGTCAATGATATCGGACCCTTCGCCTTCCGCGATACCAAGGTAAGCGCCTTTGAAATCAAGTCCGGCAACACCGCCTATATGACCCAGACTGCGGCCTATATTCTGTCCGCTGATGGTTCTGCGGTTGTTGCAGTTTCTCCCAACTTTACCGGGGAGTTCGGTGTCAACGAGCTGGGCGGTAATAACGTAACTGCTGTTGCGAAGGGCGCATTCTCCCACAATACCAAGATTACCGCTGTGAACCTGCCTGCCGTAACCAAGGTAGGGGAGTACGGATTTGGTTCTGCCTCTGCCATTGAGACCGTTACCCTCGGTCAGCTGACTGAGATTGGTGATTATGGTTTCTTTGAAACGGTCATTACCAGCCTGCCTGACTTTAAGGCGGATGCAACTATCGGCAAGTACGCATTCTCTCATACTGCGCTGAAGACCATCAGCATTCCTGATGGTGTGGTTCTGCCTGAGGGCGTGTTCAGCGAGTGCATGAATCTGGAGTCCGTAACCATCGGCAACGATGTTACTATTGGCGAATTCGCTTTCAGCGTGGACAAGGATAATGTATTCAAAATCAAGCACTTCGATCAGGATGGCGAAAGATACTTCTACTATGTATTTGAGGGCAGCTTGAAGACCCTGACCATCGGCGACAATGCGGTGATTGGTGACAATGCCTTCTCTGGTACGGCTGCTCTGGAAACTGTCCATCTGGGAGCCAACGCCCAAATCGGCAAGATGGCCTTCTATAATAACTGCAGCTTGAAGCAGATTGATTTGTCCAAGGCGACATCCATTGGCGACTATGCCTTCTCTGGCGATGAGTATTACATCTGTCTGGACGATAGCATGACCGTTGCCGCAGTTTCCAAGGACGGCTATTATATGTCCGAAACCTATGCCAACCAGCTGGTCAGCGTGGATTTGAGCAGTGCCACCTATGTTGGCGAGTACGCCTTTGCGCTGTGCGAGAAGCTGGAGCGTGTGATTTTGGGCGATGGGGTTACTGAAATCAAGCAGTATGCCTTCGCAAGCTGTGAATCCCTGAAAACCATTAACCTGGATAAGATTGTTACCATTGGTGACTATGCTTTCCAGGAGTCCGCTTCTCTGGAGCAGATTGATTTGTCTGCCACTGAAAGCATTGGCAAGTATGCCTTTGTTGATAGCAAGCTGCTTTCCGGTGTGAAGCTGAATCCCAATGGTGTCAACCTGCTGGAGGGTGCCTTTGCTTACTGCGGTACGCTGAGCAAGGTGGAAAACCTGAACGCAGCGAAGGAGTTGGACGATTACGCCTTTGCCTATACGGCCATCACCGAGGCTGATCTGTCCGGTGCTACAACTCTGGGCGATTTCGTATTTATTAAGGAAGAGCTGACGCCCTTCAATGTTACCTTGGGCAACGCGATTGTTTCTCTGGGTGATAATCCCTTTGCTATGTGTGTTGTGAAGCCGTTCAGTGTTAAGACCACTGAAACCTTCAACGGCAAGGACTACACCGTGGACAGCTATACCTTTGATCTGAGCGACACTGTCCGTGTTGTGGATGGTTCCCTGTATTGCAAGGTCGTCAATGGCGACTACGAACTGATTTTCTACACCGGCTTGAATCCTGATAATGTATCTGTTGCTGAAGATACTGTGCGTATCAGCGCCTATGCCTTTGCCGGCAGTAAGGTGGAGATGGTCACCATGCCCTATACTGTGGCAGCGATTGGCCATAAGGCATTCTTCGCCTGTGACGAACTGACGACTGTGATTTTCAGCAGCTACGATGCTCCCATTTTCGAGGAAGAGTTCGACTCCTCCTACTATGAGAGCTTCCAGCATATTCCCGGCACCGGCGACTTCGGTACCTATAATGATTACGATGGAACCGATGTGGCAATCAATGGTATGGGACTGATTCCTTATTATATGTGGAATGCCACCGGCGGTATGTATTCCAACGTGTTCTACGGCGCCAACTTCGTTGACTATGTAGGCTATGTGGATAACAAGCTGACCATGGTCAGACCTTCTAATGGCATCCACTATAATACCTACGTTCTGGAGCAGTACTTCGACGCTGTTATCGATGGCGCTGCCGGTGCAGACGATACCACCTTGGCTGCAATCGAGGCAATCAAGCTGATTCCCGAGCGTGTCACCTATGACGATCGTGACATCGTAGAGGCTGCCCGTGCTGCTTACGACAAGATTGCCACTAAGCTGCAGCAGGCTTTGGTTACCAACTATGACGTTCTGCTGACCGCTGAGCAGCGTATCAAGGCTTTGACTCCTCAGGAGGATGCACCTGTGGTTGAGGAGCAAGAGAAGCCCGCAGCTGCCCCCGACGAAAAGAGTAAGGAATCCAATGGCTGGATTGCTTGGATTATTCTGATTCTGGGTGTTGGTGGTGTTGGTGCGGCAATTGCTCTGAACGCAGTTCGCACCGGCGCATTTAAGGATTTCAAGAAGAAATCCAAGACTGCGAATACGGACGCACAGATTCCCGAATGTCAGCGTACCGATAACGTTGCGGAAGTTGAAAGCGAAGAATCCCAGACTCCTGCGATGGAGGAATAAGGCCTAACTTATCTGACAGGGCTGCGGCCTGCGGTCCTGTCAGATACCGAATCAACTCAGTAAAGGATGATGCGGAAACATGAAACTAAAAACGAAAACACTTCTGCTGATCTGCCTTTCGTTATGTGCAATGCTGCTCATCAGCGGTTGCGCAGAGAAGAACGAATATGAGATATGTGACGAAGAAGGGTTCAATGTGAGCATCCGTTTCGATGCAAACGGCGGCAGCATGATGAATCAGGTGCCCGCAATAGTGGATACCTATAATGTAGCTGATATGAAAATCAATGCAGATGGCAAGGTTGCCATTGCACTGCTGGATCCTACGGATGAACGCCGTGGCAACGGCAACATCTGCACCCCCAGCTATTCCGAATCCGGCTACTACCTTGTGGGATGGTACGCAGAGCGTACTGAGAATCCCGATGGGGAAGGGTACATTTATTCCGACCTGTGGGATTTCAGCAAGGATCGGGTCTATGTTGATCCCAAGCAGGAACACAGTGCTACGAAGCCTGTCCTGACCCTGTACGCCCGTTGGGAACGAATGGCACAGGTAGAGGTCTACGATAGAGCGACCAATACCCTGATTGAGGTTCTCGATTTTGACCCTAATCTGGATAAAATCAAGATGCCCGAGTGGAAGAAATCCAGCGTCAAGGGTGAAATTGATATGAATGATATGCCCGAGAAGGAAGGCTATACCTTTGATAAGGCATATTACGATTTGGAAGGCACCAAGCCCATCGATACCGAAACTTTGGTACATACTGTTGAATCGGATATCGAGGCCAGAACCATGCGAATTTATGTGGACTGGCTGGAAGGGGAGTGGTATCACATCTATACCGCCAAGCAGCTCAACAGAAATGCTGATTTGGATGGCAATTATGTGATTTGCGATGATTTGGACTTCAGCAAATCCAGCTGGCCTAAGGATTTCCTGTACGGTAATTTCACCGGCACCATCCAGACACTGGATGATGCACAGTATACCTTCAGTAATATTGTGATTTCCCAGCTGGTCAAGGAGAGTGTGGCAGGCTTGTTTGGTACATTTACATCCGAGGCCTCCATTTCCAATATTACCTTTGATAATGTGCAGTACACTGTGAATCTGGGCAATAACAGCCAGTGCAATTATGGCTTGTTTGCGGGCGTTATTTCCGATGGCTCTCAGATTTCTAATGTTACCATTCAGAACAGCCAGCTGACGCTTGTTGGCCCTGCCGCCACCGGTACGGATATCAACTATGGCCAGTATTTAGTAGGTCTGATTTGTGGCACTGGCTATGCGAATCAGATTGATTTGTCCGGTGTCAGCTATGCGGTGCATGAGGATTCCGTAAGCCTGATTAAGGTAACCGCGGACGGTAACGAGCTGTATATCGAAGCGTTGTAATCAAATTCTTAAAGGAGTGTCAATATGAAAAAGAGAACAATTGCAATGGTTCTTTGCATCGCTATGTGTCTTGGAATGATGTCCATGTTCACCGGATGCAAGAATGAGGAAGGCGAGGGCGCCAAAGATGCTGCCACTGCCGCTCCGGATGCATTCGTCATTATGACGGAGCAGCTGGATGGTCTGTTCAACCCCTTCTTTTCCACCTCTGCCAACGACGGTACCATCGTTTCCATGACCCAGATTGGTATGCTGTCTTCCAAGTTTGAGGATGGCGAGGTGAAGGTGGCCTACGGTGATAATGAGGCCGTAGTCGTTAAGGATTATGAAATCATTGAAAACAGCGATGACACCACCACCTACCTGTTCGTCCTGAAGAACGGCATCAAGTTCTCCGACGGTCACCCTCTGACCATGGAAGACGTGCTGTTTAACTACTATGTCTATCTGGATCCCGTCTACACCGGTTCTAACACTCTGTATTCCACTGACATCGTCGGTCTGGAGGAATACCGTACTCAGACCGTCACCTCCGGTTCCACCGGCAGTGACAGCCAGCTGGCTGCTCAGGCTAGTAGCCGCGCGCAGGAGCGTATTAAGGAGCTGCTGAACTTGTACATCAGCAAGCGTAACAGCTCCGCCACAGGTGAAGTTTCCATCGACGAAATGACCACCGCCATTCTGGCGACTAACCCCAGCTCCGGCTACAAGTCTGCCGTTTCTGCAGACGCTTCTTCCGTTACCAGCGCTCATCTGAAGGCTGACTATGATTACACTCTGAAGCTGTTCAAGGAAGAGCTGACCAACGATTACGTCAATTGTCAGGAGTCCTACACTGAGGAGCCCTACAAGTCCCATTCTGAGTTTGAAAATGAGATTTTCCGTTTCATGTTCACCGAGGGCTACGTGGAAGTAAAGTACGCCGAGGGTGCCGATGGTAAAATCGATCGCACCAAAATCGAGAGCCTGACTCCCAAGTACTCCGCTGATGCTATCACCTCCAAGGATGCAGCCATCGACTACATCTACAACGATAAGGTCGCCAGCGCGCTGGATGAGATTCTGCTGTACTGGGCTACCGCCAGCACTCTGGCCAGTGAGTACGCTGCTCAGGCTAAGCAGGTTATCCTGCAGGAGAACGTGAACGAGGATGGCAGCCTGCTGGTCAGCAACATCTCCGGCATCGTTTCTCTGGGTCACACCGACCAGGCTGGATCCACCATCACTGTCAACGGCACCGATTACACCATCGCTTCCGGCCACAACAGCGACGGCACCGTTACCAATTCCTCTGAGTACGATGTGCTGCAGATCACCATCAACGGCATCGACCCCAAGGCCATCTGGAACTTCGCTATGGCTATCGCTCCTCAGCACTACTATGGTGAGGGCAGCAAGGTTGGCGTTGACATTGCCAACAACAAGTTTGGCGTACAGTTTGCTGATTATGACTTTATGTCCAAGGTTATTCAGTCCCCCAGAAACGTCAAGCTGCCCATGGGCGCCGGTTCTTACAAGGTCACCGATGCCAACAACAGCGATTCTCCCTCCGAGAACGAGTTCTACAAGAACAACGTTGTTTACTTCAAGGCCAATAACTACTTTGAAACTGTTGGTTCCGGCATCAACAATGCCAAGATTGAGAAGGTTCGTTACCAGATTGTCAGCTCCAATAACGCCATTGGCGCACTGCAAAGTGGTAGCGTCCACTATATTTCCCCCGCACTGACCAACAATAACTTTGAAACGCTGGAAGGCATGGCTGATGATGGCTATGTGACTCTGTCCTCCGACCAGCTGGGCTACGGCTATATCGGCATCAATGCTTCCAAGGTCAAGGATGTGAACCTGCGTAAGGCTCTGATGTGTGCCATGAACACCTCTTTGGCACTGGATTACTATCGTACAGGTACTGCTGAGCGTATCTTCTGGAATATGTCCACTGTTAGCTGGGCTTACCCCACCGGTTCCTCCAGAAACGATAACGGTAAGGATTACCCCCAGATGGGTGCATGGGATGAAGATTTGGCTGTCAGCCGCATCAAGAAGTACATGGAAGCTGCCGGTGTCAGCGGCGGCGAGGACTCTCTGCGTATCACCTTCACCATCGCTGGTTCTACGCTGCAGGATCACCCCACCTATAAGGTGTTCCGTGATGCCGCTGCTCTGCTGAACGAGATGGGCTGGGATATTAAGGTTGTCTGTGATCCTCAGGCTCTGACTAAGATTTCTACCGGTTCTCTGGCTGTCTGGGCTGCTGCCTGGAGTTCTGCTCTGGATCCCGATATGTATCAGGTCTACCACAAAGATTCCACCGCTACCAGCACTCTGGCATGGGGCTACAACTACATTAAGACCAGCGGTTCCGACGAGGAACTGGAGATTCTGGACGAGCTGAGCACCCTGATTGAGGCTGCCCGTGAAACCAACGACCGTGAGGATCGTGCGGAGCTGTACGAGGAGGCCATGGGCTACGTTCTGGATTTGGCCGTTGAGCTGCCTGTGTACCAGCGTGACGTGCTGTACGCCTATAATGCCAACGTTATCAAGGAGTCCAGTGTGCCCTCCGAAATCAACCCCTATTCTTCTCCTCTGGATCGTATTTGGGAACTTGAATTTGTCAGCTAAAAGGGCGTGACACTATGTTAAAATACATTCTAAAAAGATTAGGCTATTCCTTACTGGTTCTTTTTGGCGTATCCCTTATCATCTATTTTCTGACCAGATTGATGCCCATCGACTTTGTTAAAAACAAGGTCGTTGCGGTTCAGACCAGTGGAGCTACTGTTGATACCGAAATGGTCGATGCCATGTACGAGGCATATGGTTTGAGCGAAAATGCCGGTTTTATGGATATCATGAAGGGTTATCTTGGCTGGCTGGGCGATTTGTGCCGTTTTGATTTGGGTACCAGCTTTAAGTATAGTATTCCCGTTACCGAAAAAATTGCCATGCATATGGGCACGTCCTTTATGATTGCTTTGATTGCGACGATTTTCGAGTTCATGATTGCTATCCCTCTGGGTATCACTGCCGCTACCCATCAGTACAGCCTTCGTGACTATGTGGTTACGATTCTTGTTATGATAGGTATTTCGCTGCCCGCCTTCTTCTTTGGCAATATACTAAAGAATTGGCTATCCTATCAGCTTGGGTGGTTCCCGGCATCGGGGTTGGTGGACGCAACAACGGACTATTCCGGCATCGATCAGCTGATAGACTATGGCAGGCACGTGTTCATACCCATTTTGACGGTGGTCATTTTGAGCATCGGTGCAAGAATGCGTATGACCAGAACCAATATGCTGGAGGTCATGAATTCCGATTACATCCGTACAGCCCGGGCCAAGGGTTTGAAGGAGAGCGTGGTTATCAACAAGCACGCTTTCCGCAATACTTTGATTCCTCTGGTCACATCTCTGGCAGGACTCTTGCCCTCACTGTTCTCCGGTGCTATCATTACCGAACAGGTCTTTGACCTGCCCGGTATCGGTAACATTGCGCTGGATGCCATGAACGCCGGCGATATCCCGTTCATCATGGGCTATAATATGTTCCTTGCGGTGCTGAGCGTCTTGGGCGTTCTGCTGGCGGATTTGATGTATGCAATCGTCGATCCCAGAGTAAAACTTGAGTGAGGAGGTGCGACATGGACGAGCTAGAATTGAAACAAAAAGAAAACAGCGAGGAAACCCCGCTGGATAAAAATGTGCGTTTGATGTCGCCCACTCAGATGCTGCTGCGCCGTTTCTTCCGGTCTAAGCTGAGTATTTTGGGCCTTGTGATGGTCATTGGCCTGTTCCTGTTTTGCTTCCTGGGCCCTGTGTTCTATACCCAGTGGAGCGAAACACAGGTTGATCGCACCCAGCGCCTGACACAGGAGAAGAGCAGTGAGATTTCCTACACAGTCGATGGCGTGGAGTACGAGGTAAAGCAGGTTCGTGACCGACTGACCTCCGACAATTATAAGGCATCGCCTTCTGGCGAGCACCTTCTGGGCACCGATAACATGGCATACGACGTGCTGGCCAGACTGATGTATGGCGGACGAGTATCGTTGCTGGTCAGCTTCATGACTGTTATCCTGATGACCATTTTGGGTGTTATCATCGGCGGCATCGCTGGCTATTTTGGCGGCGTGGCCGATAATATCATCATGCGTATCTGCGATATTCTGATGTGCCTGCCCGGTATTCCGATTCTGATGATTCTCAGCTCTGCCATGGACGGCTGGGTAGAGGCACAGATGATAGAAGAGGGTATGCGCATCTACATACTGATGTTCTTCCTGACTCTGATTAGCTGGCCGGGTATCGCCCGTCTGGTTCGCGGACAGATTTTGAGCCTTCGTGAGCAGGAGTACATGGTGGCCGCTGAGGCCATGGGTTACTCCACCTCCAGAAAGATTTTCAAGCATCTGGTTCCCAATGTCATGCCCCAGCTGATTGTTCAGATGAGCCTGAGTCTGGGTAGCATGATTCTCTACGAAGCAACGCTGTCCTATTTGAACATGGGCATCAAGGCCCCCTATACCGCATGGGGCTCCATGATTAACATCATCACCACCGACCCCGATATTCTGCAGAACTATCCCTTCATCTGGGTGCCTGCGGGTGTGTGCATCGTGATTGCGGTGCTGGGCTTCAACTTCGTGGGCGACGGTCTGCGTGACGCATTGGATCCGAAAGCGAGGAGATGATTCGATGGCAAAAGAAAAAACATCTAAAAATTATCTCTCCGGTAAAGAGATTCGTGCTATTTCCAAGGCCAATGCCAAGGAGATGAAGCGGCTGGAAGCCTACAAAAAGCGTCGTTGCGATGAGTCCGAATTTCTTTCTCAGATGAAAAACAATCAGAACATTCTGGAAATTGATGACTTGCACACCTTCTTCTTTACGGAGCAGGGCGTGGTCAAAGCGGTCAACGGCGTATCCTATGACGTTCCGAAAAATGCGGTCGTGGGTGTTGTGGGTGAATCCGGCTGTGGTAAATCCGTTACCAGTATGTCTGTGATGCGCCTGATTCAGGGCCCCACTGGTCAAATCGTGGATGGATCCATTCGCTTTAAGTCCAAGGAGTACAAGCTGGACTCTAAGGGCAAGCCCATTCCCAAGGCTGGCACAGAAGGGGAGTATGAGACCGAAGAGAAGGTCTACGATATCGCAAAGATGCCCACCCGTGAAATTCATCGAATTCGCGGTAAACAGGTTGCGATGATTTTTCAGGAGCCCATGACCTCTCTAAACCCGGTGTTCACCATCGGTCAGCAGTTGGATGAGGTGACCCTTCTGCACGTCCCCGGCGCTACCAAGGAGATGGCCAGAGCTAAATCCGAGGAAATGCTCCGTTTGGTCGGTATCATTCCTGAAAACGTGTATAAGGCGTTTCCCCATGAGTTGTCCGGCGGTATGCGCCAGCGTGTCATGATTGCCATGGCGCTGGCGGCTGAGCCTCGTCTGATTATTGCCGACGAGCCTACCACCGCTCTGGACGTTACCATTCAGGCACAGATTCTTGACCTGTTGCAGGATATCAAGAATAAGATTGACGGCTCTATTTTGCTGATTACCCATGATTTGGGCGTTATTGCAGAAATGGCGGACTACGTTGTGGTCATGTATGCCGGCAAGGTGATTGAGAAGGGCACTGTCTATGAGATTTTCCAGGATCCCAGACACCCCTACACCATCGGTCTGCAAAAGTCCAAGCCCACCATGAAGCTGGACGACAGCACTGAGCTATATAACATACCCGGTAATGTGCCCAACCCCATCAATATGCCCTCCCACTGCTACTTCAAGGAAAGATGCGCCATGTGCGCTCAGAACGGCAAGTGCAGCGGAGATTACCCCAACATGGTACAGGTGAGCCCCACTCACTTTGTTGCGTGTCATTTGTACGACGAGGAGAATAACAATGGCTAATAATCAAGTTGTGAATAATGCTCCGGAAGTCGTTTATGACGATGCCGCCATCGCTGCGGAGTTCAAGGCCAAGCGTGCGCAGCAGATTGCGGAAGATTGCGCACAGCCCTTCGACCCTCAGGCACTGCTAGAGGTTCGGCACCTGCGCAAATGCTTCCCGCTTCAGAAGACCATTACTGGTAAGGTCACCCGTGAGCTGGTGGCTGTGGATGATGTGTCGTTCAGGCTTTATCCCGGTGAAACCTTGGGCATTGTTGGCGAATCCGGCTGTGGCAAGACGACCACTGGCCGTGCGATTCTGAAGCTTCATCAGCCCACCGGTGGTCAGATTATCTTCGACGGCAAGGATATTACGAAGTATAATTCTAAGCAGATGCGTGAGATTCGCAAGCAGATGCAGATTATCTTCCAGGATCCATATTCCTCTCTACCTCCCAGAGATACTGTCGGCGGCATTCTGTCGGAGCCCGTTGAGGTGCATAAGATTGTCCCCAAGAATCAGATTAAGAATTACGTTCTTGAATTGATGGATAAGTGTGGTCTGCGGGATTACTATTTTGAACGCTATCCGCATGAGTTCTCCGGTGGACAGCGCCAGCGTATCTGTATTGCCCGTGCGCTTTCTGTGAATCCTAAGCTTGTCATTTGTGACGAGCCGGTTTCCGCTCTGGACGTTTCCATTCAGGCTCAGATTATCAATCTGCTGAAGCAGCTTCAGCGAGAAATGAACCTGGCCTACGTGTTCATCTCCCATGATTTGTCCGTGGTCAAGTTTATTTCCGACAAGATTGGCGTTATGTATTTGGGCGGTATGATGGAATTTGGCACCAAGGAGGATATTTTCAATAATCCGCTGCATCCGTATACCAAGGCACTATTTTCTGCAGTTCCCAATCCGGATCCTACGGTGAAGATGGAGCGTATTAAGCTGGAGGGAGATATTCCTTCTCCTGCCAATCCCCCTAAGGGCTGTCGGTTCCATACCCGTTGCCCCTATGCTACTGAGGTGTGCAAGCACGTTCCTCCGGAGTACAAGGAGCACGAGCCCGGTCACTTTGCTGCCTGCCACCTGCTGTAAGCGAAGGAGCGAGCCATGGGAAAGAAAAAGGAAAAGATTACATATATCGATGACGGCAGAACTCTTGCGGATATGTCCAATGTTGGCGGCCGGCGGCTTTCAAAGCGTCATCCCGCACGTCCCCGTCCCGAGGCCAAGGAGGTATGGAAGACCTACTGGGCAGCGGTAAAAATGATGTTCATGCCTATGCTTGTGGTTGTTGTCGGACTGTGCATCGTGTATATGATTGCCTATTTTATCTTTTCTGTCATGTAATCGTAAAAACACCTCGGTTCAACCTGAACCGAGGTGTTTAACATTAGGAAAGACGGGCGATGGTGTTCTGGATGCGCTCTCTGGTGCGTTGTTCGCCAAGAATCTGCATCACGGTGTACAGGTCGGGGGAGCTGGTTTTGCCGGTGACCGCTTGACGGATGAAGGTGGAAACGTCAGCGACAGTGCCCTTGAAAGCGCTGGGGTCGGCCTTGTAGGCTTTCATGTCGGTGGTGAAGCCGATATCCTCGGTGATGTTCTTGACCTTATCGAACCAGATACCGGAATCGTCCGCAATATTGAAGCTGTTCAGGAAACGATTCAGCACGTCGATAATGGTTGCGTTATCAAATTTTTCGTCAAAAACGGGCTCCTGCAGGTATTCGTCATAGAAGAAGCCCATGTAAGGCTTGGCTTCCTTCCAAGTGGCGATGTCCTTGCGGGGCTTTTTACCGCCACGGCCGATGGCGAGAATTTTGGTGGCGAACTCAGAATCACTCTCCAGCTTGGTGGCGAAATCTTCGTCAAACTCCTTTGCCCATTCGGTGAGCAGAGCATAGACCTTGGGGGCATCCATTTTGGCGATTTCGTTTTTGGAAACGTCCGTCAGCTTGGCGTAGTCGAACAGGTTGCCGGCTGGATTCAGTTTCTTGGGGCTGAATTTGAAGGTTGTGGGGTCGGCGGTGGGGTTGGCTCTGCGCCAGTCCTCGTAGTTGGAGTTCAGCAGCGTCATGATATACTCGTAAACCGCCTCTACGGGGAAGCCCTCTGCCTTATAGTAGGTCAGGGCCAGCTCCGGATCCTTGCGCTTGCTCAGCTTGCGCTTGGAGGTGCCGTCCATCTTCATCAGGGGGCCGATGTGGACGTATTTGGGCAGCTTGAAGTCCAGTGCCTTGAACAGCTGAATGTGGAAGGGCAGGGTGGGGAGCCACTCGTCGCCACGTACCACATGGGTGGTGCGCATCAGATGGTCATCCACGGCGTGTGCGAAATGGTAGGTGGGGATGCCGTCAGACTTCAGCAACACATGGTCTACATCATTTTCAGTAATGGTCAGTTTGCCCTTCACCAAGTCATCGAACTTAAACTGGTTTTCGATGGAGCCGGTGGAACGGAAGCGCAGCACCCAAGGCGCACTAGCATCCAGCTTTGCCTGAATGTCCTCTGCGGAGCGGTCACGCCACGTGGCGTACTTGCCATAGTAGCCGGTGGTTTCCTTGTTAGCCTCCTGCTTCTCACGCATGGCGGACAGTTCTTCCTCGGTGCAGAAGCAAGGGTATGCCATGCCCTCGGATACCAGTTTTTTGGCGTAAACGTGGTAAATGTCCGCCCGCTGACGCTGACGGTAGGGGCCGTAAGCGCCGTTGTCGCCGTCGATGGTGGCGCCCTCGTCAAAATGGATGCCGTAGTGCTTCAGGGTGTTGATCAGCACCTCCACAGCACCGGGTACCTCTCGCTTTGCATCGGTGTCCTCCACACGGAGGAACAGGATGCCGCCGGATTGGTGGGCCATGCGCTCGGCGGTCAGGCCTTGCACAAGATTGCCCAGATGGACAAAGCCAGTGGGGGAGGGGGCCATACGGGTGACCACTGCACCCTCGGGAAGTTGCCGCAGGGGGAATTTTTCCTCCAGAGAATCGGGAGTTTCGGTGACGTTGGGGAATAAAAGGTCAGCTAATGCTTGATAGTCCATGGTAAAACCTCTGTCTTTCAATTAAATCTGTGAATACTATAACATCCCAAATGAATAAAGTCAATTTTTCGTTGCGTTTTAATTTAGAATGTGGTATCATAGTTACATTGAGTTGTAAATTATCGTTTAGCGCACTGGCGAGGGAGCGCCCAAAGGCCCCCTCTGACGAGGGTAGCGTAGCGATTGTAAATGAACGATTGCCAGCGGCAATCGAACAAATACTATGTGGCAAAAATCAGCTTCTCAAAAGCTGATTTTTGTCTGGGGGAGAGATAAAATCCGAACATTTTCTCTCCCTCCGGCCCTTCGGCCCACCTCCCTCATCAGAGGGAGGCTTTGGCGACTTCGCCGCTAAACGATAATTTAGCGTATAAAGCATAGAAAGAGGCACAATGTTATGGAAGAAACACAAATTAAAAAGAGAATGCTTTCCGGCATCAAGCCCTCCGGAGATTTGACACTGGGCTCATATTTGGGAGCGGTGAAGAATTGGGCCGAGCGTGCCGAGGAATATGATTGTTTCTATTTCATGGCGGATTTGCACGCCATTACTGTTCGTCAAAATCCGGCGGATTTGCGCCGGCGTACGCTGGAGCAGTTGGCCCAGTATATCGCCTGCGGTCTGGATCCTCAGAAGAACACCCTGTTCATCCAGAGCCATGTCCACCAGCATGCGGAGCTGGGATGGGTGCTGGATTGCTATTCCATGTTCGGTGAGCTGAGCCGCATGACCCAGTTTAAGGACAAATCTGCCAAGAATGCTGATAATATCAACGCTGGTCTGTTTACTTATCCCAGCCTGATGGCGGGCGATATTCTCCTGTACCAGCCGGATTTAGTGCCTGTTGGCGAGGATCAGAAGCAGCACGTGGAGCTGACCCATGTGATTGCCCGCCGTTTCAATGGTATTTACGGCGATGTGTTTAAGATTCCCGAGCCTTTCGTTCCGAAGGTTGGTGCTCGAATTATGAGTTTGACCAACCCGCTGGCCAAAATGTCCAAGTCCGAAAACGAAGACACCGGGCGAGTTCTATTGATGGATCCCCCCGAGGTGGTAATGAAGCAGTTCAAGCGTGCCATCACCGATTCTGACACGGAAAACTGCGTCCGTTATGACAAGGAAAATAAGCCTGGTGTGGCTAACCTGATGACCATTTACTCTGCGGTTACCGGAAAGACCTACGAGCAGATTGAAAACGAGTTCATTGGCTGCGGCTATGGTAAGTTCAAGCCTGTTGTTGGCGAGGCGGTGGTGGAGCATTTGCGACCCATCCGTGAGGAATCTGCCCGTCTGATGAAGGATAAGGCATACCTGGAGAGTGTGTATCGTGAGGGTGCCCAGAAGGCCAGTTATGTTGCGGAAAAGACTCTGCGTAAGGTCTACAAAAAAGTAGGATTCGTGGCGAAGTAAGATGGAAGTAATCGCTGATTTCCTGATGGAAATATTGCCGACATCCATAGGTGACTGGCTGTCGGAGCATCTATTTGTCCGGATGCGGCGAAAAATCAAGAGCAAGCCCCTTCGTTTGCTGATATCGCTGCTGGTTTGTTTGGTTGTATTCTCCATTGGCGTTGGTATAGCGCTTTTATGTATCATTGGACTAATCATGTTTCTAAACTAATTCAAATGCCCGGGGCTGTATGGCTCCGGGCATTCGTCTACATAAAGAAATACAGTACCAGTGTGAGCAGTGCGCTGTTTTGATCATCGGCGCAGTCGCCGGCCATCAGAAGCAATAGAATGATGATCAGTAAATCTCCGGTGTCAAAATCTCTCGGCAGCAGCCGGCGGAAGAATCCGGATATGGAATCCGGCTCCTTCCTTGGGGGACGGGGATGGTGCTGGGGCGGAGGCAGAGGCCTTGGAGGCTCCGGTTCCGGCTGTGGCGGACAGGGAGGCGGCGGTACCGGTCGAACGGGCTCCGGCATCCGGTTCCGACGATAGCTTCCGTCCGGCTGTGGGACATAACGGTTATACATAATATCACCTGCTTGATTGAAATTGAAGCACGCCGGTGGCAACCTTTGCCATTTGAGCGGCTCGCATGGCTCTTTCCAGTTTGCGGATCCGCTGTTGACTCAGATAAGGATGCAGGGCTTTTAGAAGCATTTGTTGATTGCGGTCGATGGAGCTGTGATTTGCGATAGAGGAAATTTTTTTCAGCATACCCGGGTCGAAATTCGGCATTGGCTCGCTGGCCTCATCACTGCCGCTCAGGGACTGGGCCATGGACATTAGCTGTTGCATCATTTTTGGGTCGCTCAGTATGGAATTCAGTTTATCTTCCAGCTCAGCCATTGGAATCCTCCTTCAGCCGCTCCATCAGCTGCCGAATCTGGGGCGAGTCCAGCATGGCGGACAGAGTCTGCTTCACCTTCCCGTAATCGCCGGAGGAAGCGTCCGCCATGGCTTTACTCATTGCGTCAGGATCTTGCGCCTGAAGAAGGTGGAATAATTGCTGTCCGGCGGGGCTGTTGGCCAGCCGCATAGCATCCCGGATGGAAAAATCGTCAGATTTGCGTTCCATTGGTTGCCTCCTGTCAAAATAACTGCTATAATGAAATAGATATGATTCGATATACTATATGCACGAAAAGGACGGTTAGTGAATGATGAAGCTACTAGTTTTATCGGATTCTCATTCAGCGCTGAGTTTTATGCGCCGGTGCATTGAGGCGCTTAAGCCGGATGTGGTGGCGCATTTGGGAGATCATTATGATGACGGTGCCGCAATGGCGGAGGAGTTTCCTTATATCCGTTTTTATCAGGTTCCGGGTAACTGCGACCGATACCGTTGCGATTGGAGCGAGCCGCAGATTCTGGTGCCGCTTATAGGCGGGGTGCGCATCTTTATAACACATGGACATCTGCACGGTGTGAAATCAAATCCCTATCGTCTAATCAGCGAAGCGAAAAAAGCGGATGCTGCGGCTGTGCTGTTTGGACATACTCACGAGGCATGCTGTTTTTGTGAGGATGATCTTTGGGTGGTGAATCCGGGGAGCTGCGGCTACTACGGCGGCAGTGTGGCGCTTATTCAGATTGAGAAAGAAAGAATATCCGACTGCCGCATTCTCAGACAGTCGGATATCCAGACGCTTATAGAAGGATAAGGAACACGAGAGCCACGAAGGCACCGATGCCGGTAACGGTAGCCAGCGCTCCGTCCAGGAGCTTTTCGAGATAGTAGCGGCGGTCGGCGGCGTTGGGGTAGCGGGGAGCTTTGGGGTGAGTTTGGGTGGATTTCATAGATTGTTACCTCCTTCATTCATTTATCTACAACAAGGATAGCAGACTATATGTCCAATAAAACGGACTTATTCGGAAAATGTTAATAAATCTTCATCTTGCATCCTGCGCCGTAGTGTGCTATGATAGTAAAAAGCGATGATGGGAGGTTCTGTATGAATTTTTTTGCCATTATTGAAGAAAAATGGAATTTGATTTGCGTGAAAACAAAACCGTTCCGGACTACGACCGGCAAGGTGCTTCGCAAAATCGCCAGCTTCCTGCAGATTACCTGGTCGTATCTGTACCGGCTGCGTACCGTGTTCATGGCGGTGCCTGTGTCTATTGCGGCGATTGTTCTAGCCCTGCAGAATATGGCGCGGCTGCCGGATAGCGTGGGCATTTGGCTACTGTCTAACGGCGAATTCTATATGCTTGTGCCGAAGGAGTTGGCGGTGATTGCCCCCGTGGCGGTGACGGCTTTTTGCATCCTGCTGGTGTTGTTGTCGAAGAAAGCGCTGTATCCGTGGCTGATTAGTATTTTTACGCTGATTCTACCCTTCTGGATTTACTATACTAATTTATTTCCTGTGTAAAAAACTGGTTGCAATCAACAGGGACATAGAGTATAATACCGGTGTATCAGGTCATTTGACGTGATAATATGAATTAAGGAGGAAATTGAGAATGAAGAAATCTGTATTTGCGAAGCTTCTGATTTTGGTTCTCTGCTTTGCTTTGATGCTGTGCGGCTGCGGTGAGTCTGCGGACACTGCCAAGTCTGATGGCGGCGAGGGCACTTCCAATGAGTCCAATCAGAATCAGCAGGGCGGCAATGTTCAGAAGCCCGAAACCCCTGAGGAAAAGGCCGAGGCCGCTCTGGAAAGAACGCTGAGTGCCATGTTTGCCAGCAGTACTGATATGAGTGCGCTGGAGAAAGCCCTGCAGTGTGGTAAGATTACTGTCACTGTCGGTGACTATGTGGACAATGTGCTGTACATGAACACCAATAAGCTGGAGTTCGTTGACCAGCTGAGCCTGAACATTGAGGGCGTTGAACTGGATGTTGAGGTTTATCTCAATGAGCATGACGTAGTTTTGGCACTGCCCGAGGTGGTGGACGGAGCTTATGGCGTTAGCTTGGACACCATTGTCAACGATCTGCCTGACTCTGCCATTTGGGAGCTGTTGGGTGTTGATTATGAGGAGTTTATGTCTGAGCTGGCCACCTCTCTGGAGGGTATGACCGGTGATTTGGACGAACTGTCCGGTATGCTGGAGGGAATGAGCGCCCCCTTGAGCGGCCTTGAGGACGCTCTGACTGACGTGCTGAGTAATGTGAATAAGACCGTTGCTGAGGGCAAGGCCAGCGTTGATGGCAAGGATGTGGACGCGGTTATCGTAACCTATTCCGCTGATTCCGCCGCTATGCAGAAAATGGTCAACATTCTGCTGGACTGGTATGCCGAGTACGTTGAGTCTATGAGCGATTATCTGGCTGCCTATGTGGAGCAGGGTGCGTTCGAGGCTGCTGACATTGCTGAGATGATTGAGAGCGCAAAGGGCGAGGTCGCTACCTTCTTCGAGAATGCGGATTTGACTCTGGAGTTCACTGTGAATGTCAACGCTAAGACCGGCTACATCATGACCGCTCAGGGTGCTTTCTCCGGCACTGTTGAAGGTGAGGAAGGCGGCGTGTACCTGAACATCGATTTGGGTGAGAACCTGACCGAGAGCGACAAGTATACCTTTGAACTGAACAATGGCGAGGATGAAAACGTCCTCATGGCCATTGACCGTGATGTTCAGGGTAGCAAGTCTGAGTACACTCTGTCCATTTCCATGGCCGAGGACGGCAACGATATGGAACTGATGACCGCATCCCTGTCCTACGACTCTTCCAGCTACGCTTATGAAATCACTCTTGAGGCTGAGGGCGAGAAGCTGGCTGCTAATGGCACCTTCAAGCTGACGGATAAGGATTTGGAGCTGACCATTGCTTCTATCGAAGCGGCAGGCGAAACCACCAAGCTGGATATTCTGTTTGGCGCTGAGGCCATTGCCCCCAGCGATGTGCCCGCTGCTCCGAAGTACGCCAATCTTCTGACCATGTCCGAGGATGATTTGATGATGCTGCTGCTGAACATCAGCGCCGCATTCCAGTAATCACAAAACGTAACAGTGCGGGTTCCTCCGGGAACCCGCACATCTTTTAGAGGAAACGACAGTTTGTTTAGAGAAAAGAAAGGTTCTATTGGCAAAGTGGAACAGGGATTTGAATCCGCAAATACTTATGTATTAGGTTTATCAACCATATGGACTAGCTTGGGAAACTTTTCTACTACCTTATCGTAAACATCGTCAAAGGGAACACTGTCATGGACATTGCCGAGGGTAACTTCCACTGCCAGAACAACACCGTGGACATCGCAAGCGGTATGGGCTTCGTAAGCCGGTTTTTAGTGTGTCGGAACTCCTGTCACGAAATATACAACGGCGGATAGGATAATGCAACGCAAAACAACAGGGGGTATTCTTATGGCGGATTTTAAGCTTGCGTTGAACGCAGGACATTACAAAGGTACAGCAGGAAAGCGTGTCATGAAAACGTTAGATCCAAACTAAACCCGTGAGTGGGTCCTGAATAACCGGGTGGCGAATCGGGTGGAACAGCTGTTGAAACAAAACTATACAGGCTATCAGATGCTGAGAATCGATGATACTACCGGGGAAACGGACGTTCCCTTACAAAAACGTACCGACGCAGCAAACCAGTGGAAAGCAGATTTGTACCTGTCTATCCACCATAACGCAGGCATCAACGGCGGAAAGGGTGGCGGAATTATCGCTATCGTCTACACCGACCCCCAAAATGAATCTGTGCAATGGCAATAGGCCTTTTATGACGAATTGATTCGTCAAACCGGACTGAAAGGGAACCGTGCCCAGCCGTTGACTCGACAAAATCTTCACGAGGTTCGGGAGACAGTCATGCCGGCAGTGCTTCTGGAGCTAGGATTTATGGATAGTAGCGTGGATGTACCGATTATTCTTACAGAAAAATTTGCAGATCAATGCGCTGCTTCCATCGTTCGTGTCATTGCACATCGGGCGAAGCTTCCCGAAAAGGGCGAATCGGGCCCCCTTTACCGTGTTCAGGTAGGAGCTTTCAACCAGCGGCAAAATGCCGAAGCGTTGCTGCAAAAACTGAAAGATGCGGGATATACCGATGCATTTATCACCTGATGGCTGTTCAGACCATTCTATTGTCTAAATGAGCCGTATAAGTTTCTTGACCTCCTTTGATTGCGTCGTAAGCGGTTGGCAAACCGACTTGCTACTCTGTCACCGGAGGTTTCTTTTTTAGGTGAACGTATAACCTCCATGGCTCTACCGGCAATAGCTGGTGTTTTCCTTTGATAAGAAAAGCAGCACCATTCTGTTCAACATAATCCCTCCTTATATTAAGTTTCACAACATCTTATGTGTTATCGACACAATTTGACACAGTTAAATCCAACCAATGAATTATCACTGGAAATTGATACGATTATGTGCTACAATTGCGCCAAAGAAACGGAGGTGCATATATGAAACGCACACTGACAATGGTATTAGTTTTAATATTGACTGTTTTGTTATTTGCCTGCGCAGGTAAGACGGATAATAGCGGTACGGTTCAGACAATCGGCGTGCCGGTGGACAAGCAGGAAACGCCGGAACCGCTTGGAATCTCCGTTTCTAAAATTGAAGGGATTTCTGACGATTTCATCATGGGTGCGGACATTTCCAGTTTACTTTCCCTCGAAGCCAGCGGCAGAGTATTCTACGGCTTTGATGGACACGAACAGGATTTGCTTAAAACCCTGAGCCAGTCGGGAATCAACTACATCCGTGTGCGAGTGTGGAACGACCCCTTCGATGCAAACGGAAATGGCTATGGTGGCGGCAACTGTACTGTGGATACGGCTATTGAACTAGGAAAACGCTGCGCAGAATACGACATGGGGTTGCTTGTGGATTTTCATTATTCTGATTTTTGGGCTGATCCCGGCAAACAGCAGGCACCGAAGGCTTGGGGAAATATGACAATGGAAGATAAAACGCAGGCAATTTACGACTACACAGCCCAAAGTATCACAAAAATCCAACATAATGGCATCAAAATCGGTATGGTTCAGGTGGGCAACGAAACCACAGGCGGATTGTGCGGCGAATGGGAAAAGGCAAATGTGTACCGCTTGATGGCTACTGCGGCACAGGCTGTCCGTGATACGGATAGCCGGATTCAGATTGCCGTCCATTATACCAATCCCGAAAGAAAAACCTATGCTGATTACGCCCGTGATTTGAATCAATACGGCGTAGACTACGATATTTTTGCCACATCCTATTACCCTGCGTATCACGGCAGCATCCAGAATTTGAAGGAGCAGTTGACGGCGGTTCGCAGTATCAGCGGTAAAAAGGTGATGATTGCGGAAACCTCATGGGCGTACACCTCAAATGAGGTGGGTGCTTACAAGGCAAGTGTTCAGGGGCAGGCGGATGCCATATCCGAATGTGTTCAGACCATGGTTGACTTTGGCGATGAGGGCGTGGGTGTGTTTTATTGGGAGCCTGCGTGGATTGACGTTTCCGGAGAAAACCAGACGGAAATCGTGGCAAAAAGAGAGCAATACGGGGCCGGCTGGGCCAGCTCCTTTGCTGGCTCCTATGACCCAGAGGATGCGGGGCAATACTATGGCGGCACGGCCTGCGTTCCCACAGCCCTCTTTGACCCCGATGGCTACCCCCTTGCATCTTTGAAGACCTTTTTGTATCTGCGACAGGGCACATCTTGCAATATACGGAACTATATCAGCAATGCGTCCTTTGAAGAAGAGGACCCCTCTGCTTGGAGGATCAACGAAGCTACGATTGGGACGGTAAACTATCAGGAGAAAGCCTCCGACGCCAAGGAGGGAACCCGTTCGCTCCATTTCTGGTGTGCTGAGTCTGTGTCGTTTACTGCGGAGCAAACGGTCGAATTTCTGCCGAAGGGGCAATACGATTTTTCGGCCTATGTGCAAGGCGATGATACAGGGGAGAGAGCGGTAATGAAAATCTATGCCATCAGCGATGGTGTGCGCTACGAGCAAAGCTTTACACTCGATGGCTGGGCCAATTGGAGGGTGCCGATGATTGAGGGGATTCCCTGTGATACCGGTACATTGACGGTGGGTATCGAGATTCGTGCCGCCGCCGGAGCGTGGGGAAGCGTGGATTGCGTGGAACTGCTGCCGAAACAATGACAGTTCCCCTGCGAATGAAAGGTCGATTCGCAGGGGGATTGTTTGCAAGCAATAGGTGGAAATTTGTTGAAATCAGTTGAAAAACTGTGGCAGATGTGTTATAGTAAATCATAATATGGGTTCATTATAGACTTAGGATTGCGTTTGCATCCATGAGCAGTAAAGAAGGGGATAGAGTGAAAAAATACGTAATTTTGGCCGATGTGACCTGCGATTTGTCAGAAGAAATCAGAAACCAGTTTGGCGTTGAAGATTATATTCAGGGTCACATCCATTTCAGCGACGGTAGGGATTTCAACACCACGTTGGATTGGTCTCATATCAGCAGAGAGGACTTCTACAAGGCACTTTCCTCTAAAAAGCTGGAGGTCAGCACCGCTCCGGCCAGTCCCGAGGAATACTACCTGAGCTTCAAGAAGTATGCACAGCAGGGGATTGATATCCTCAGTATGTCCATCTCCTCTAAAATCAGTTCTACATATAATGTAGCGGTCCAAGCGGCGGAGCGGGTGAAACGAGAATACCCCGACTGCACCATTTACTGCTTCGATTCTTACCGGATGTCCGGAGCCTTTGGCTTGCTGGTCATTCAGGCGCAAATTTTGAAGAACGAAGGGAAAAGCTTTGACGAAGTGATTTTCTGGTTGGAGGCTAACAAGAACCGGGTACATCAGATGGGCCCCATTGATGATTTGATCTTCGTAGCCCGCCGTGGCAGAATCACCATGGGAAAGGCCATTATGGGCAGCTTTGCCGGTGTGAAACCCATGGGTGACTGTACCAGTGAGGGATACGTTTCTGTTCTGACTAAGGTAAAAGGAATCCAGAAGGCACTGGATGTGACTGTTCAGTACATTCAGCGTGCGGCGGTCAAGCTGGAGAATCAGTATATTTTGATTTCTCACAGCAACCGTCAGGAGTATGCCCTGAAGCTGAAGGCCATGATTGAGGAAAGACTGAATCCTAAACAGGTGCTGCTGAGTGATGTGTTTTCCGGCTGCGGTACCAATATTGGCCCCGGAATGATTGGTGTTTATTTTATGGGTCAGGAGATTTCGGAGGATCAGTCAACGGAGAAAAAAATCATCACAGAGATTCTGAACGGGTGAGAATATGTCGAAAAAGATTGATGGTATAGGCTTCAAGAATATGGTGGACTATGCCGTTCGAAATCTGAATAAGCACGTCAAGGCTGTGAATAAACTGAATGTATTTCCAGTTCCTGACGGTGATACCGGCACCAATATGGTTACCACAATCCATAAGGGGTTGATGGGAATCGGAGAAAAAATGGTGGATTTGCCATCTATTTCCCGTAAATTTGCCCGTTCCGTGGTGTTTGAAGCCCGTGGAAATTCCGGTGTTATCGTATCCCAGTTTTTGAAGGGAATTTCTGAGAAGTTTTACGATGTGGACGTAGTGGACGGCCAGCTGTTTATTGCGGCGCTGGAGAAGGGTGTGGAATACGCTTATGCGTCTGTGGCCACTCCTGTTGAGGGAACCATGCTGACCGTGGTCAAGGACGCTACCGAATCGGTTAAGGCGGAGTTTGACGGCAGTCAGGGTGTTGGGGACATCATTGATTCCTTCGTTGCCCATGCGAAAAGGTCGCTGGAGAATACTCCTGAGTTGCTGGCTGTGCTGAAAGAATCCGGCGTGGTGGATAGCGGCGGTGCAGGTATTGTATATCTGTTTGAAGGAATGAAGAAATATCTGGATGGCGAGTCGCTGGATGTTGTGGAAAGCAAGTCAGAGGCTCCGGCGGTGGATTACGATGCATTCAATCGCACCAGCCGCTTCGTCTATGGCTATTGCACCGAGCTGCTTGTGCAGCTGCTGGATAGTGGAGAACCATTTGCGTATGAGGTTTTCCGGCAGGCGCTGACAGAGCTGGGGGATTCGCTGGTGGTGTCCGCAGAGAAGGATAAGGTGCGCATCCATATCCATACCCATACGCCGGAAAAGGTCTTTGCCTTTTGCCATCGCTATGGTGAGTTTCTGACGGCGAAGATTGAAAACATGACTGTGCAGCATACGGAGCTGTCAAAGCGCATCCTCTGCTCCGATGAAAGAAGCGGTGGCGCGTATTGTGTGGTAGCGGTGGCCTGCGACAGGCGGATTCAGAAGCTGTTTCTAGAAATGGGTGCGGATATTGTGATTTGCGCCGAGGCAGGCGTGTCCACGAAAGATTATCTGGAAGCCTTTGAAATGAGCGAATTGAAAAATATCGTAGTGTTTCCGAACAGCTCCGATGCAATTCTTGCTGCGATGCAGGCCAAGAAGCTTTATACCGGAAGTCAGGTTACGGTACTGAATAGCCGCTCCATTGCGGAGTGTTACGCAGCGCTTCCGACGCTGGATTTTGAGGAAGCGGATATGGAGAAGGTTGTCGACGGGGTGACAGAAATCATCAACAACCTGCAGGTTGTTTCCATTGCCAAGCGGGATAGCTCCGTGCGCTACGCCCTGTCAGATATCAGCCCGGATGAATATTATTCCTTTTCCGGCAAGGAACTGATTGCAATCAGTAAAGGCCTGAAGGAAACGGCTGTGCAAACAGTCAAGCGCATTATGAAACAGTATGAAAAAGAAATCATTACTATTTTTTACGGTCCATCCGTTCCGGCGGAGCAGGTGGAAGCGCTGGTTGAATCAGCCGGTGAGCAGGGGATATGGGCGGAGTTTTTCACCGTACCGGTGGATAGCCTGCCTTGCCTGATGATGATTTCTTTTGAATAATTCTAAAGAGAAGGAAAGAGAAAATGAAAAAATTAACCAAGAAAAGCAGCATTATTCTCTACGGCTGCTCTGGCTTGGGCGTAAATATGCTCAATCTAATCGTGGGCTCCTACCTGTGCAGTGCGTTGCTGGTGGGCGGTTTCGTTGACCATATTGAATCATGGACTTATCTCAATCGAGATTTAGTCATTGCCGGTTTGTGGGGCGGCTTGATTGTTGCAGCCAAGATTATTGACGGATTGATTGATTTGCCCCTTTCTCATTTTGTTGATAACCTGAAGGCCAAGTGGGGCAAGAGAAAAACCGCAATCGTTATGGGCTTTATCCCGATGATTGCCGCCTATCTATTATTCTTAGTCCCCGTTGATCCCACGGCTTCTATCTTGAATACCATTTGGTTTGGCGGTATGCTGCTGGTGTTCTACACCGCCTACACGCTGACCATGATTACCTACTACGCCACTTTCGCTGAGGTTACAGAAAAGCCGGAGGATATTTCTCTGCTGTCCAACACCAAGTCCGTGTGCGACGTGGCTTATTTTAGCCTTGGCTATGCACTGGTTCCGGCGTTTGTCAGCATGGGTATCAATATCCGAATCGTGGCGCTGCTGTTCCTGCCCCTGTCCCTGACGATGCTGATTCCGCTGTTTACCCTGAAGGAAAATGACGGCCAGCAGCCTTCCCATAAGCCGCAGGCAAAACCTTCTTTCGGCAAATCTCTGATGTTCACCCTTCAGGACAAGCCCTATATTAAGTGGCTTTGCACCCTGTTTGTTATGAATATCGGCCTACAGTTGTTCCTCAGTGGCATCAATGAATACTTCTCTACCACTGGTTTGAATATGACCTTTATCATGGCCTCCTGCTTTGTGCCGGTGCCTCTGACGATTCTGCTATATAACAAGGTCACCCGGAAGTTCGGTCTGGGCGTGGCATATCGCTATATTCTGTTGGTTTATTCTTTGGGTATGGGTCTGATGGGCCTGTGCCGGTTTATCCCTGATGGCTTGCTGTTTCCCTTCGCCATCGGTTGCAGCTTGATTGTGTCCTTCTCCATTGGTGCATTTTTCTCGGTTACATACTGCGTACCCTCCAACAGAGCCGCTGCTCGTAAGGGAGCTGGCGATACAGCTTCATCCATGTACTTCGCTGTTCAGGGCTTGTTTGAGGGTACTTCCGCTGGTATCGCATCGGGTGTGATTCTGGTCTACCTGAAGCAGAGCGGTCATGTGAATGTGCTGACGCTAGTTGTTGCGGCCGCTTGTATGACGGCCTTTGCATTATCTTTCCTGTTGCCGAAGTCCATCACCCAAATCGGTAAAGTTAAGAAGTAATGAATATTTTTTATCAGATTTTTCGATGGATTGGTGTCGTCACCGGCTATCCTTTCAAGTGGCTGTTCTTTAAGAACAAGATTTACTACGAAAATGAACGGGTACCGAAGCGGGTAAAGGGCGGTGCGCTGATTATTACGAACCACTTCAATCCGCTGGATTATGTTCTGAATGTGTTTGTATTTTTCCCCCGAAAGCTGTATGTGGTGGCTTCGGAACATGCCTTCAAGAATGCGTGGCTCCGTTTTGGCATGAAATTCTGGGGCGGTATCCGATGCGACCGGAATACACGCAACATGGGCTTCGTAATCAAGAGCATCAAGGAAATCAAAAAAGGACATTTGGTACAGATTTTTCCGGAAGGGCATAACACCGATGATGGAACCATCAAGCCCTTTTATCCCAGCTATCTTTTGATAGCCCTGAAGGCCAAAGCGCCTATCGTGCCTCTGATTTCCGATGGAAATTACGGTTTTTTCAAGCGTGTCCACCTGATAAAAGGGGAGGCTATTGACCTTTCGCAGTACATCAGCTCCGATAAACCCAGCAAAGAGGAAATCCTCCAGCTCAATGAGCTTGTCTATCAGAGAGTACTGGCTCTTCGGGCGGAGCTGGATGCACGCATCGAGGCGGATAAGAAGGGGAGGAACAAGCGATGCGGTGGGAAATAATACTTGCGATATTTCTGCTGTTCTTCCTTGTAGGACATATTTTTTCTTCCATGTATGCGGCTCATTGCATCTACACGGCTACCTTGAAGCGGAAGGATAAAGAACAGTGGGGACGTACTGTGCCCATTCCTACTGAGCAGTCCCTTCAAATGGACGCAGAGGGAATGCAGTGGCAGAAAGAGCACGATGCCTACAAGCAGGATGTTCATATTGTTCGTGATGGACTGAATCTATACGGTGAGTATTACGATTTCGGGTCGGACAAAGCGGTGATGATTCTCTCTGGCAGGACTGAAAGCTTGCGTTATGGCTACTATTTTGCCCGCCCCTATTCCAGCAGTGGATTTAATGTGCTGGTAGTTGATTCCCGGGCTCATGGCCTGAGTGATGGCGTATATAATACGGTAGGCTTTGAGGAAAGTAAAGATGTGATTGCTTGGACGAAGTACCTTCAGGACGAGCATAAGGTCAAGACCTTAGTCTTTCACGGAATCTGCATCGGCGCTGCGGCAGGTATGCTGGCGATAACCTCGCCGGATTGCTCCGAGGCGGTCAAGGGCATCGTCACGGAAGGTATGTTTGTCAATTTTGGTGAGTCCATGAAAAATCACCTGATTGAGCGTAAGCGTTTGATATTTCCGGTGCTTCAGTGTGTCGATTGGTGGATGAAGCACTACACCGGCCACTCCATGATGCGTGGCCCCATCGACGTGATTGGAACCATGGACAAGCCAATTCTGATGATTCAAAGCAAAAAAGATAAGTATTCCACACCGGAAAATGCTGAGAAGCTTTTTATGAAGTGTCCTAGTTTGCACAAAAGCCTGCTGTGGTACGAAACCGGCGACCATTCTATGCTGCGCATTACGGATACGGTCAAATACGACAGTGCCATATCCGCATATCTAAAGACATATTTTATCAATCATTAACAGGAGGTCACTATTATGGAGCAGAATTACACTTACAATCCTCAGGAGAATCCCGCACCCCATGGAAACCAGTATCCCCAGCAGCCTCCGGCATATAACGGTCAGTATGGCTACTACCCTCAGCCTATGGGCTATCCCCAGACCATGCAGCCGGCACCGATGAACCACCCCGAGGTGGATGCGGTAGTGGACTCTGCCTTCGGCAAGTGCTTGGCCGCTACCATTATGTGTTCTTTTCCCATCACCTCCATTATTTCTATTGTTTTGGGCAGCAGCGGCTTGAAGCAGGTTGATCAGGCCAACCAGATGGCCGCGTACTACGGCGCTACCGCTGGTGGCAAGTGTGTAGCCGCTAAGGTTCTCGGTAAGATTGGCAAGATTGCCGGTATTGCAATGACTTGCTTCTGGGGGTTGTATTTCTTGCTTGTGATTGGCATTATCGCAAGCTTTATGTGATTAGGAGGGCTGAGAAATGATGCCTCATGATTTTAATCAGTGGCTGGTGAAGCATAATCTCAGAGAGGTTTTTACCACCAGTGCTGGAGATTCGCTTTATGTCAATATGGAAAAGCGCTTTGCTGTGCTGAAAAGGTTTGGAGAGTACGGAGCCCAGTCCTTCTTTCTGGATGACATCATGGAACTGAAAACCTACGATGACGAGAATCAGATTTGCGAATGGAGCTTTTACACCTCTTGGAGAGTGCTGAATAGAAGCACCCGCTTCTCCACCAATGAAGTTTATATGAATATCCGGCTCAAGAATCAGCTTGTGCTGCGCTTACAAATTTTCCGTGGTGTCAACGGAAACATCAAGCGCGACACACCGGAGCATGTGAATATGTTCAACTATGCGTACCAGCTGACACAGGTGGTGTATAATACCGCCTTCGGCGCATCACAGTATTGATATAATGACAGCAAAGGCCACCGGCTGAGCCGGTGGCCTTTGACAGACTGTCAGACAGCTATTTAAGATTAATCAAATGGCGAGCCGAGGGGAATCGATTGAATTAAGGACCGGCTCAATCAAACACTTGCCGGCGGCGCTCATCCGCACCGCATTTAGATTGGTTCGATTTCTTTTCTCGGCTCCACCAATAAGAAATGCCACTAAGATTAATACAAATGAACCCCCTTTTGTCGTTAGGGGGTGCAAAGTCATTTTAGGGGGTGCATGATGCATTACACTCGCCTAACAAAACAGAATTAAAGACTTTATGTATAGTACAATAACGATATCAAATAAACCCTTGCTGCTGTCTTTTATCATCTTCTGAAACTCGGGTCTATTGTCTGTTTTAGCTGATAACGCGCGGTCAATATATGTACCGATGATCTCAATGCCGTTCTTCTCCGCAAAGGCTTTGTTCTCACGAAGCTGACCTTCGATAGATTCTTCACGCTGATTGTCCGATGAATATCGA
>SVME01000074.1 GCA_015067605.1 Oscillospiraceae bacterium | reverse complement strand
CGTCATCACCTCCGCCGGTCAGCTGACCAAGGTCAAGCTGCTGGGGGACGCCACCGAAAGCGCCTCGGTCACCGTCCAGAACAACATCGATCTGGTTCTGAACGGCTACACCCTGCGCTTCACCGCCCCCGCTGCCTGCTTGCAGTTCGGGGCAAACACCCGCTGCTTCATCCACGGTGCCGGCGGCTCCATCGTCAAGGAGCTGGATACTGCTGTCGCCACGCCGGTGATGCTGGTTTCCAGCGATGGCAGCAGCCTGCAGATTCGTGGGGGCAGCTATATGGTCAGCGCCAACTCCACCGGTGCCGTGCTGGCCGTTCGGGCAGCCGCTGCCTGCGACCTGTTCGAAATGGAAGATTGCACCGTCGAAGCAAGGAACGCCACCGGCATGGCCGTGGGCGTACAGACCCAGGCGGGCAATTCCTTCCTCACCCGCACCCGCTGCACCGCAAAGGCCACCGGCCTTGCCCGTGGACTCATGTCCACCAGCAAGGTAAAGCTCACCGATTGCCACATGGAAGGCTCCTCTATCAATAGCGAGTCCAACGCTGTGCGTATCATGAGCGGCGCTGTAACTGCCGAGGGCTGTAGCTTTACCTCTGAATCTCAGTTGTTTGTTGCTCGCACCATTTACAGTGCCGGGAGTGTGGTGGCCTTCACGGAATGTAATATTTGCGCTGACGCATATCACAGCGCTGCACACGGGGTTGAACAGAACGCCGGAACGCTGGAATTAGCACAGTCCTGTGTTATTGCTACTGCTCACAAAGGAGAAAACGCTGATGGACGTGGCATAACCGTAGGCGATAAGGCTACATTGAAAGTCAGTAATTGCGTTATTATCGCCGATTGCACCCCAAACTGCGTCAAGCCGGGCGACAATACCGTCGGAATTAGTAATAACGGCACCACATTTATTGAACGCTCCAAGGTATTTGGCAACCACTCTGCAGTAAGTAACCTCACCGTAGTAAATAGCGACGCTACGGACACTCCCTACGAATCAGCTAAACTCTATGTCAAGGGTGGCACCTATACAGGCTTCTGTCATGGTGGATTCTATTTTGCCCATGGTCCTGAGGGCAAAGCATACGTCAACGATGCAATTATCCGAGGTGGTCACTACGAGGGTATTTTTGATTACTCCGAAGTACCTGAGAACACCAAATTCGCATCATTGTACATCGGCGGTGGTACGGGTCCCTCCAATTCCAATATGTCCGCTTATCTTGACGGATGTTTCTTTGATGCGTCGGATTGTCACCGTGCCATCGTGGTTCGGGGTAGTTTGGGCGAGCAGAACAACACGCTGAACATCAGCAATTGCACGCTCACCAATGGTACCCTCAATCAGGGTACCATCCGAATCGACAATGAAACCCTGAAGCTGAACATTGGTCGTGGCTGTAATGAAGCATCCGATATGTTCAAGAATGGCTACATCTACCTCAACGGGGACGGCAGTACCCGACAAGAACCTGCCAACTACATGGAAGATGGCGTAGTGGAGTATACCAACGCTCTCTACCGCAAGTTCCCCAACTAATTCCTATGCAAAGATTCCCTCCCGTTTCCGGGAGGGAATTCTTTTTTTACAGGAAAGCGTCGCCAGCAGGCCCTTCGTTTTCGCAGTTGGGGTTGACTTGAGGGAGCGTTCCCGGGTCATCGCTGGTGCTAATAACATCCACAGCTTCAAGATTCAAAATATCCATTTCTGCGTTTTCATAACATTCTTTCATGTTTTATACCTCCATAAATAATAATATCCTGTGCCTACTATGCAGATAATTTCAAAACATCACCGAAAAACGGGAGGGAATCTTTGTTTTTTACAGGAAAGCGTCGCCCGCAGGGCCTTCATTTTCGCAGTTCGGATTATAATGAGGCGCCGTTGTAAGCAAATCACTGGTGCTGATAACATCCTCGGCACCCAATGCCACAACGTCCATTTCAGCTTTTTCGTACAATTCTTTCATGTTTTATACCTCCATAAATAATAATATCCTCTGCCTACTATGCAGATTATTTCAAAACGTCACCGAAAAACGGGAGGGAATTTTTGTTTTTACAGGAAAGCGTCGCCCGCAGGTCCCTCATTCTCACAGTTCGGATTGTAATGGGTAGTATCGGTAGTAATTAAGGTAGGCTGCTTACTAGTGTTAATAACATCCTCAACGCCAAACTTCACTACTTCCATTTCCGCGTTTTCGTAACGTTCTTTCATAACAATTACCTCCAATAATAATATCCTCTGCCAACTAGGCAGGTTATTTCAAACCATCCTCAGAAACGAAAGGGATTTTTTGTTTTTACAGGAAAGCGTCGCCCGCAGGTCCCTCATTCTCACAGTTCGGATTGTAATGGGTAGTATCGGTGGTATTCAAGTTGGGCTCCTTACTAGTGTTAATAACATCCTCCACGCCAAACTTCACTACTTCCATTTCCGCGTTTTCGTAACGTTCTTTCATAACAATTACCTCCAAAAAATAATTTAAGTTTATATCACCCTCCCGACAACGGGAGGGAATTTTTGTTTTTTACAGGAAAGCATCCCCAGCAGGCCCTTCATTTTCACAGTTGGGGTTAAAGTGATGATCTATTGTCGTATATGCATCACTGGTGTTGATAACGTCTTCAGCACTAAATATCACAACATCCATCTCGGCATTTTCGTACAGTACCTTCATGATAATTACCTCCATTAATTATAAAATGGCATCTTATTCCTTCCTATTATGTATCATACCACCACTACATTTGTTTGTCAACGACAAACCCTTCGTGAAATCAAACAAACTTTCCACTCATAAAAGCGCCTCTATCCTAACTAATTTGTGACAATTGTACACCTACCGAAAACACCCACCGCATTTGCGGTGGGTGTAAATACTATCAAATTCCAGCCAGTGCCTTCAACTCGTCTGCGATATCGGTCTGCTCCCAAGGACGGCCATCCACGCCGAAGTGACCCACGGCAGCGGTAGGCGCATAAATAGGCCGACGCAGATCCAGCTTGCGGATGATACCGCCGGGTGTCAGGTCGCAGGTCTTGCGTAGCAGTGCCGTCATATCCTCGTCACTGATTTTGCCAGTACCGTAAGAATCCACACGAACAGACACAGGCTCCGCCACGCCGATGGCGTAGGCCAACTGCACCTGCACCTGCGTAGCCAGACCAGCCGCAACCAGATTCTTCGCCATGTAGCGAGCCATGTAAGCAGCGGAGCGGTCAACCTTCGTCGGATCCTTGCCGGAGAAAGCACCGCCGCCATGGGAGAAGTAGCCGCCGTAGGTATCCACGATAATCTTACGTCCGGTCAGACCGGTGTCGCCATTGGGGCCACCAATGACGAAGTTGCCGGTGGGGTTGATGTGAATGGCGGGTACATTGTCGATATTAAAGCCATACTTCTCCAGCACAGGGGCAATCACGCCGGCCTTGATGTACTTGCGCAGCTCCTCGATTTCAAAATCAGCGCTGTGCATGACGGAAACAACAACAGTATCGATGCCAACCACGTTGCCATCCTCGTCATACTCCACGCTGACCTGAGTCTTGCCGTCGGCACGGAGCAGGTCGTTGGAATGGATGCACTCGGTCAGCCGGTTGCACAGGGCACGCGCCAGCGCCACAGGCAGAGGCATCAGCTCGGGAGTCTGGGTACAAGCGCCGCCGAACATCATGCCCTGATCACCGGCACCGCCCACTTCATCGTTGGTGCCCAGTGCGATATCCGCAGACTGGGTGTGGATACGGCACTGGATCTCCACAGTGTCCGCATCGAAGCCGTCACCGGCGTACACATAGCCGATTTCCCGAATGGCCTCTCTGGCCACGGCAGCGTAGTCCACCTGTGCGGTGGTAGTGATTTCGCCGCAAATCAGGCAGAAGTTGGTGGTGACCATGGTTTCGCAGGCCACACGGGACTTAGGATCCTGTGCCAGACAGGCATCCAGAATGGCATCAGAGATAGAATCCGCCACCTTGTCAGGATGGCCGTTGGTAACACATTCAGAGGTAAACAGTCTTTTTTCCATTTTTCTATATCCTTTCACGCAAAAAATTGCACACACCGAAGATCCGATGTGCGCACTATCAGATCCTCATCTTTCGATCGCCGCCGGATTTGGCACCTTGAAAAACAGGTTGCCGGGTTTCATCGGGCCGTTCCCTCCACCACTCTTGATAAGGCTTGTATGCAGTTACAATCATTTTACCGCAAAATTTCAGAATGTCAACCCATTTCGAGGAAATGTTGCAAAATTGTTCACAAAACAATGGTGGACATTTTCTCCCAAAGCTGGTATCATAAGGAGGATATCTTCACAGGAGTTGAGAAACGTGAAAAAACTTCGCAACCGCTTCGAGCGGTTCTGCTTCCAAAACCGCAACTGGGGCATCCCGAACCTGATGCTCTATATCGTGCTGGGCAATGCGGTGGTGTACCTGCTGAGCATGATTAACAACTCCAGCACCCTGCACCTTGCGCTGTGCTTCGACCGAGATGCGATTCTGCATGGTCAGGTCTGGCGGCTGGTGACCTTCGTCTTCACCAGCGTTTTCAGCTATCGCAATCCCCTGTTCGTCATCATCGGCCTGTACTGCTATTATTCGCTGGGACGTGCCATCGAAAATTCTTGGGGCACGCTCCGCTTCAACCTGTTCTATGCCACCGGTATTGTCCTGATGGATGTCTTCGCCATGATATTCGGTAGCCCCTCCATCCGCTACGGCGGACTGTCGATTCCCATGGGCTTCACGTTCTATCTGGACATGGGCAACTACCTGAATCTAAGCTTGCTCATCGCCTTTGCAACCGTGCATCCAGATGCCAGATTCCTGCTGTTCTATATCATCCCGGTGAAGGCATGGATTCTCGCCCTGTTCTATCTGGGCATCACGGTGTATCAGGTCGTGGACTACGCAACTGTCCTGACCTCCTTTATCCATTGTCTGTTCCCGCTGGTGGCACTACTGAACTACTTCCTGTTCTTCGGCAAGGATGTGCTGAATGTATTTCCCTTCCTCCGGCGCAGACGGATTCCAAAGCCCAAGAAATCTCGCCAGACCGTCCAGTACAAGACCGTCACCTTCCACCAGAAGGCCGACTTCTCCCACCGCTGTACCATCTGCGGCCGCACGGACGTGTCCGACCCCCAGTTGGAGTTCCGCTACTGCTCCCGCTGCAGCGGCTACCACTGTTACTGCGAGGATCACATCAGCAGCCATACCCACATTGAATAAAAAATTGTCCGGAGCATGACGACTCCGGACATTTTTTATTCAACAGTAACAGACTTGGCCAGATTTCTGGGCTTATCTACGTCGCAACCTCTGTACAGCGCCACATAGTAGCTGAACAGCTGCAGCGGAATGATGCTCAGGCTGGGCTGCAGCAACGGGTGAACCTTGGGAACAGCAATAATACTGTCCGCAATTTTCTCCGCCTGCTCCTCATAACCCTCCAGCGTCACACACAGCACGTCGGCACCCCGAGCCTTGACCTCTTTGATGTTGGCCATGGTCTTGTCAAACAAGGGCTCGATGGTAGCCAGCGCCACCACCAGCGTGCCATCCTCAATCAGAGAAATGGGACCGTGCTTCAGTTCGCCGGCGGGATAAGCCTCGCTGTGCAGGTAAGCGATTTCTTTTAGTTTCAGACTGCCTTCCATGCAAATGCCGCTGTCCACATTGCGACCAATGTAGAATGCATCGTGATGGGCATGATAGCGGCTGGCCAGATACTGACACCGCTCCAGATGCCGCTGGGACAGCACCCGCTCCACATCGTAGGGCAGGCTCTCCAGACCAGAAATCAGGGCGTTATACTCACCCACACTCATGGTGCCCAAGGTCTTGGCCATCTGCATGGCCAGCAGGTACACCACAGACAGCTGGGTGGTAAATGCCTTGGTGGTAGCCACGGCAATTTCAGGGCCAGCCCAAGTGTAAATCACCTGATCAGCGGCCTTGGCAATAGCGGAGCCGACCACATTCACGATAGCCAGTGTCTGAGCGCCACGGGCCTTTGCCTCCCGCAGTGCCGCCAGCGTGTCGGCAGTTTCGCCGGACTGACTGACGAAAATCACCAAATTATCCTTGCCCACCACCGGATCGCAGTAACGGAACTCAGAAGCCATCATAGCCTCGCAGGCAATACGGCAGGTCTTTTCAATAATATACTTGGCCAACACGGACACATAGTAAGCAGAGCCGCAAGCCACCAGATAAATCTTCCGCAGGCCCTTTAGGTACTCGGCAGAAAGGTCGATGCCCTCCAGCGTCACCTGACCGTTGCGCAAACGGGGGCTGATGGTGTCCCGCAGGGCCTTGGGCTGCTCGTAGATTTCCTTCATCATGAAGTGGTCGTAGCCGCCACGCTCCGCCGCGGACATCTCCCAAGTAATCTTCTCACGCTTCTTCTCGGTGGGCTCGCCGGTGGAATCGAAGAACTCCACACTGTCGCCATCAAACACGGCCATGTCGCCGTCCTCCAGATACGCCACCGTCTGGGTGTACTTCAGGATGGCGGGCACATCGGAGGCGATGAAATTCTCGCCCTCACCGAAGCCGAAAATCAGCGGAGAATCCTTCTTCACGGCAACAATCTTGCCGGGCACATCCTTGCACAGGATACCCAGCGCAAAGCTGCCCTCCAGCCGCACCACGGCCTCACGGACGGCCAGCACAAAATCGCCGTACTTTTCATAGTAGTAGCCAATCAGGTTGGCCACCACCTCGGTATCCGTTTCGGAACTAAAGGTGGCACCCTTGCGCAGCATCTTCTCACGCAGCCGTGCTTCGTTTTCGATGATGCCGTTGTGAACCACGGCAATCTTGCCGGTCCAGGACATATGGGGGTGGCTGTTTCTATCAGAAGGAGCGCCGTGGGTAGCCCAACGGGTGTGGCCAATGCCCACGCTGCCGGGCAGAGCGGAACCGCCCTCCAGCCGATCACGCAGCACGCTCAGACGGCCCTTGGCCTTCACCGGCTCCAGACCATTTTCATTATGTACACAAACGCCGGCGGAGTCATAACCCCGATACTCCAGCTTCTCCAGACCATCCAGCAGCACAGGTGCCGCTTGACGGGAACCTGCGTATCCAACAATACCGCACATAAATATAGTGCCTCCTTGTAAAGTTATCGTAACAACTTTTGTATTATACAACTATTTTGGTGCATTTTTCAACTGTTTTTTGCAAATTTTTTGACCAATGAAGGTTTTTTGTCATTCATTGGTCAAATAGTCCAAAATATCGAGGTGAAAGCGCTCGAATATTATGTAAATCACCCAATTCGATCTGCTCTGCACCCATCTGCTCCAGTGCGTTCATGGCATTAGTGCCATCTCGAAAGCAATAGACCGAGCTCCATTCCTGCCGGAGGTTCTTGGTGGTGCCGTCCCACGTGCCCCCGTGCCCGTGGGTGCATTGGGCTACGAACACCCGACTGCCCAGACAGTGGATGATGCGATTCCGACTCAGCGCCCGCTGGGCGGAGAAAGCGCCGTCAAATACATCCTCGCTTATATACAGGATATTCTCACAGGGCTCACATTGCTCTAATTTATCTGCCACAACGCAAATCACCTTGCCGCCAGCAGCCAGACAGCTCTGCTGGGCGGTGCGGTCAGCGCCTCTAGCGTTGCCGGATACCAGCGTAAAGCCCTGCTGCGCCGCCTGATGGCCCACCGCTCTGGCAAACGCCCGATTTTCCGGCAGAATGTCCCGACTGCCAACCAGCGCAACCATCGGCATATCCAACAGCGCAATATCACCCTTGATCCACAGGCATCCGGTAGCTTCATCTCCCAACCGCTGACGCACCACCGACGGATAGCCCTCGCTGACCCATGTCAGGGGCTGACAGCCGGAACGTGCGCCCCGACGCAGATAATGCTCCAGCACATCCTGCTCCTCCAGCAAAAGCAGAATCCGTTCCGCCATTTCACGGCCGTAACCCAGATTCACCAAATCCGCCAGCTCCAACTCCGTGTCTGCTACGGGTTTTCCCATGGCGCGGCTTCGCTGCGCCAGTGTCCGAAATTGGGCAGAGGTCAGCGGATGCCGTTCCGAATCTCCCAAATGGCTGGTCAGCAGCAGAAAGCCCCGCTCCGCCCCGGTCAACGGAATCTCCTCTTGGGGGGCGTGGGTGCCTTGACGATTTCCTCCGTCAGACTGCCGTCCTCACCCAGAATCATGGGCTTAATGGCGTAGTTGGAATACTTTGCGATTTCATCCAGCTTCGCCTTTTCAGGGAAGTTGCCGATGACGCTCCAGGCCACGCCCTTCCGCTTGGCACGACCGGTGCGCCCAATGCGGTGGACATAGTATTCGTTCTCGTCGGGCACGTCAAAGTTGATGACGCAGTCCACATCGTCCACGTCAATACCACGGGATGCCACATCCGTGGCAATCAGCACCGCCAGCTTGCCGTCACGGTAACGCTGCATGGTCTTTTCCCGCTGGCTCTGACGAATATCGCCGTGGATGCACTCGCAATCCAGCCCAGCCCGCTGGAATTCGTCGGACAGCCGCTGGCACATATGCTTGGTGTTGCAGAAAATCATTACCCGCTCATAGCCCTGAGAGCGAATCAGCCGCAATGTGGTTTCCGCCTTCTCCAGAGGCGTGACAGTCAGACTGAACTGGTCGATGTCCGGCCGGTCCTCCCGCTTAGGCTCCACAGTGATTTCCACCTCGTCCCGCTGATACATCCAGCTGACAGTCATAACCTCCTGAGAAATGGTGGCAGAGAACAGGCCAAGATTCCTCCGGTTCTTCACCTTCTCAATGATACGGGTCACATCCTTGAAAAATCCCATATCCAGCATCCGATCCGCCTCGTCCAGCACAACGGTCTGGATTTTATCAAGACGAATGGTCTTGCGATTGTAGTGATCCATCAGCCGACCGGGAGTGGCCACCACGATTTGGGGCTTGCGCTCCAGCTGCTTGATCTGGCCGCCGATGCCGGCACCGCCATACAGCACCGCCACACGGATTCCATTGTAATAGGTCAGCAGACTGCGCAGCTCGTCGCCAATCTGAATGGCCAGCTCACGGGTGGGAGCCAGTACCAATGCCTGCACCCCCTCATTTTCCGCATCGATATGCTCAATCATCGGAATACCAAAAGCAAAGGTCTTGCCGGTACCGGTGGGAGCCTTGGCAATCACGTCCCGCCATTGCATAAAATGAGGAATGGCTTCTGCCTGAATGGTGGTAGGCCAGCCGTAGCCCTTCTTCTCCAGTGCCTTCAGCATCGCATCGCTGAGCCCCAGATCCCCGAAGGTAATGTTGTTTTTGTCCATATAGTACGTCCTTTATCTCTGTTTTTCTCTATTCTATCAGCTTTTCCCCAAATATGCAACCATAGAAAATCCAACGCCAAATTATCGTTTAGCGGTGTAAGATTGCTCCGCACCAAACTTGGCTCTCCCTCTGGGAGAGCTGGCAAAAATCTCTGATTTTTGACTGAGAGGGTGTCAAAACAATGATAGGACACCCTCTCCGCCCAGTGTGCGCACTGGGCACCTCTCCCAGAGGGAGAGGCAAGGGATTGTGCGTTACTTCGCTAAACAATAATTATGGTTATCCCTTTAAGTAAGCACAATCACAAATCAACAAAAGCGTAGCGAAAAAGCTGTCATTGCGAGGAGCCCTGAAAGGGCGACGTGGCAATCTCCCGGCACAGCGTTTAT
>SVME01000073.1 GCA_015067605.1 Oscillospiraceae bacterium | reverse complement strand
GAAGGCGGTGACTGAGAGGGTTTTCGATGCTTTATATACCCTCTCCGCCCCAGTGTGCGCACTGGGGCACCTCTCCCAGAGGGAGAGGCAAGGGATTGTACGCTACTTCGCTAAACGATAATTTATCACCACTGGAGGAAAAATGGAATCGAATTTTGATGCGATGGTTCAGGAACGGGCGGTGCTGGTTGGCCTGAATGCAGACTGCTTTACCAAGGCCCAGACCGCCACTGACGAAACGCTGGAGGAGCTGGAGGCGCTGCTGGAAACCGCCGGCGGCTTCTGCACCGGCAAGGTTCTGCAAAACCGCCATACCCCCGATGCCCATAGTTTTATTGGCGAGGGCAAGGCGCTGGAAGTGAAAATGCTGGTGGAGGCCACCGCTTCCACCATGGTCATATTTGATAATGAGCTGTCGGCGGGACATATCCGTGCGCTGGAGGAAATCTTCGGCGTAACAGTCCTTGACCGGAGCGCCCTGATTCTGGACATCTTCGCCCAGCGAGCCAAGACCAAAGAAGGCCGCCTGCAGGTGGAGCTGGCTCAGTACCAGTACTTGCTGCCCCGCCTGTCGGGCATGGGCAAGAGTCTGAGCCGTCAGGGCGGCGGTATTGGCACCCGTGGCCCCGGCGAAACCAAGCTGGAGTCCGACCGCCGTCATATTCGTGAGCGCATCACCCGCTTGCAGCACGAGTTGGAGCAGGTGCGACAGGTGCGCAGCGTGGCACGGGAACGCCGGATGAAAAATTCCGTGCCGGTGGTGGCCATCGTGGGCTATACCAACGCCGGAAAATCCACCCTCCTGAACCAGCTGACCGGCGCGGGAATCCCGGCCAATAACCGGCTGTTCGACACCTTGGATACCACCTCCCGCCAATTGACGGTTTCCGACAATCTGGATGTGATACTCTCGGACACGGTAGGCTTTATCGCAAAGCTGCCCCACCATCTGGTGGATGCGTTCCGTGCTACGTTAGAGGAGCTTGAGTATGCGGATTTGCTGCTCCATGTGATTGATTCGTCGGATCCGGAGCGGGAGGAGCATATCGAGGTAGTGGACAAGCTGATTGCCAAGCTGTCCAAACCCGGCACCAAGGTGCTGCGTTGCTATAACAAGGCGGATTTGGTGGAGTCTACGGACATTCCCATCGGGGAGGACGTGGTGCGCATCTCCGCCCGCCATGGCTATGGCATGGATGCGCTGCTGCAAGCCATCGAGAAGGCGCTGGGCCATAGCCGTCACCATGTGGTGCTGACCCTGCCGTACAGTCAGGGCGGACTAGTGGATACCCTCCACAAAAATGCCCAAGTCAAATCCGTGGAATATACCGGCGAGGGTATCGTGGTGGAAACGATTCTGGACCCGATTCTCTACGGAAGAATGAAGGAATATATCGCAAAGGAGTGCTGATTCGGTGGAGGAGTATCTGGTGCCGACCCAATATGGCGAGGATGAGTTTTATGAGAAGAAATCTCACTTCATCGGACGGGTCTGGCCGGTAGAAACAGAAGAGGCGGCACTGGAGAAAATCCAGCAGATGAAAAAGCAGCACTACGATGCCACCCACAATTGCTGGGCATATATCATCAAGGATGGTGCAGTGCGGTTCTCCGATGACGGAGAACCGGGAGGCACCGCCGGAATGCCTATGCTGCAAGTGCTCCAGCGGGAGGGGCTGTATAATATCGTGTGCGTGGTCACCCGGTATTTTGGCGGCATTTTGCTGGGGGCCGGCGGACTGGTTCGAGCCTATACCAAGGGCGCAAAAATCGCCGTCGATGCCGCCGGAAAATCCATGAAACGGGTCTGGACGGCGCTGTACGTGCCCATACCATATAATTATTATGAACGGGTGAAGCTGGAGATTGCCGCTTTCGGGGGCATCCTGCGGGACACCCAGTTTGGCGCAGACGTGGAGCTGGAAATCCTGATGCCTGAGGCACAGGCGCAGCCCTTTCTGGATAAGCTCACCGACATGAGCGCCGGAACCATCGAAGGCATGGAAACGGGGCAGGAATACAAGGCGTTTCCTGTGTAAAGGGAGATTGGCTATGAGCGAAAGAAAGAAAATCTGTATTCTTAACAGCCGACTGATGTTGGGCGGGATTGAAAGCGTGCTGATTGATGGATTGCAGGTACTGGCTAAAGAATACGATATTGAAATTATCTGCTATCTGGATGATATTTCCGATGCTGTGCTGGCGGCGCTTCCGGAGAATGTAAAGGTTACATACCGGCCCTTTGGCAAGGGGGCGATTGCAAAGCTTCTTGCTCAAATTCCTGTTCTTTCCGGTCAGATTTACAAGAAGTTGTTGGGCAAGGGACGGTGGGATTATTTGCTAGTGTTGCGCCCGTTCCTTCTTAACGCCGTGTATGCCAAGAGGGCAAAGCGGACGATTTATTGGTGCCATAACGATTCCTATCTGGGCTTCACGGCACGCCCCTTGCCCCTGAAAAAGCGAATCGTCAAATGGGTTCGCCGGAAAGTGTACCGGAAATATGATATGATATGGACGGTTTCCGACAAAATAGCACAGGAAATGGGAGCGTGCTTCGCCCTGAATAATGTACGTGCTTTGCCGAATCCGTTGAACTGCCAGTCCATCGTGCTACGTGCGCAGGAGGACTGTGATGTGTTTTTTGACAGGGAAAAGACCAATTTCATCATGATTGGCAGAATGTCCTCTGAAAAAGGTTTTCAGCGTGTTTTGCGGTTTATGTGCCAGCAGGTGTTGCCCAGCCACCCGGATGCGCAGCTGTACCTCATTGGCAAGGATACGGACAGTCCGCGGCTTCGCCAGCGAATGACTCAGTACGGCATGGCGGATCGGGTGTGTTTGTTGGGTCCGCAGGAGAATCCCTATCCATATTTAAAGCAGGCGCAGTATCTGCTGTGTCCTTCCGTGAACGAGAGTTTTGGCTTGGTGATGCTGGAGGCTATGCTGCTGGGGGTCCGTGTCATTACTACGGATACTGTGGGCGGAGCCTACGTTACTCAGAATGGTATCTACGGCTGCTGTGTGCCCAATACGGATGCAGCCTTGCAGACTGCAGTGGAAACATATCTGGAGAATCCGGATGCATACAACTGTAATTTGGAAGAGGCCCGACAGTGGGCTATGAAATTCGATATCAGCTATTTTGGCGACAGATTGATGAAACTTCTGACGGAGGAGTGACGCTATGACTGTGCGAGAAGAACTGGAGCGGCTGGAGCACCAGCGCTTGAATCCGCTGGCGGCCTTTGCCGACCAGAGTAAGGGGCGGCCCACAGCGGAAGGGCCCCGTGAAAATGACGTGCGTACTTGTTTTCAGCGGGATACAGACCGAATCGTTCATTCCAAGGCCTTCCGCCGTCTAATGCACAAGACGCAGGTCTTTTTGCAGCCGGAGGGCGACCACTACCGTACCCGCATGACCCATACCCTTGAGGTCACCCGCATTTCCCGCACCATCACCCAGGCGCTGGGCTTGAATGAGGACTTGGCGGAGGCCATCGCCATGGGTCACGATTTGGGTCATACTCCCTTTGGACACGCCGGCGAGCACGCCCTGACGGTGTGCCTTGGAGTGCCCTTCCGGCATAATGAGCAGAGTCTGCGTGTGGTGGACATTCTGGAGAAAAATGGTCAGGGTCTGAACCTGACCCACGAGGTTCGCATGGGCATTCTGGGTCACACCGGCGACTACATACCGGAAACGCTGGAAGGTCAGGTGGTGCGCCACAGCGACCGCATCGCTTACGTCAACCACGACATCGACGATGCCATCCGTGCGGGCATCCTCAGCGATGACGATTTGCCTAAAGATATTCTCCAAATTCTCGGCCATAACCATAGCCAGCGTGTTAATACGCTGGTCTGCGATGCGATCCATACCTCCCGTGAAGCGGGGGCGGTGCTTTTCTCTCCGGCGGTGGACAAGGCGCTGCTGGACTTGCGCTCGTTCATGTTCGAGCGGGTCTATCGCAATCCTGTTGCCAAGGGGGAGGAGAGCAAGGCCAAGGATATGCTGCAAAAGCTGTTCGAGTATTATTATGCTCATCCGGAGGCGTTGCCGGAGGACTTCCAGCCTCAGATGAGCTTTGACGGGCTGGAGCGAACGGTCAGCGACTACATCGCCGGCATGACGGATAACTACGCCGTCGACAAATATACAGAAATTTTCATTCCCATGGGCTGGCATGTCCATGGATAATGTGCTATAATAAAAGTTCAACGAAAGGAGGGGCATGACCATGGCATTTCCGGCAGCATTTATCGACGAGCTTTTGGCTCGCAATCCTATTGAGGACGTAGTGGGGCAGTATGTGAATCTGCGGCGTTCCGGTTCCAATTTGTTCGGTCTTTGCCCCTTCCATGGGGAAAAAACCGCATCTTTTTCCGTTGCGCCGGATAAAGGGATGTATTATTGCTTCGGCTGCCATAAGGGCGGCGGTGCAGTGAATTTCATGATGGAGCTGGAGGGTCTGAGCTATCCGGACGCCGTCCGGGCGCTGGCCAAGCGTGCAGGTATGGAAGTGCCGGAGGACGAGCAGTACCAGAGCCGTTACCGCCAGCAGGAGCGCCTGTGGGCGCTGCATAAGGAGGCAGCCCGTTTCTTCCATAGCAAGCTCTATGCCCCTGAGGGCAAAGCGGCGCTGGAGTATGCCTACGGACGTGGGATGCCGAAGGCGGTGCTGACCACCTTTGGCATCGGCTACGCACCGGATTCGTGGACGGATCTGGTGGATGCTTTGCGGAAAAAGGGCTATACTGACGAAGAGCTGAAGGAATCGGGACTGGTCACCGTGTCGAAGAAAAACGGCAGCCTGTTTGACCGGTTCCGTGACCGGCTGATGTTCCCCATCATCGATGTGCGGGGCAATGTAATTGGCTTTGGCGGTCGCATCATGAAAAAGGATGACGATGCGGCGAAGTATCTGAACTCTCCCGAAACTCTGATTTTTAATAAGCGAAAGAACCTGTTTGCCCTGAATTTGGCAAAGAAAAGCAAACTTGGCTACCTGATTCTGGTGGAGGGCTATATGGATGCCATCGCCCTGCATCAGTACGGATTTGACTGCGCTGTGGCTTCTCTGGGCACCGCTCTGACCGAGGACGGCGCCATCCTGCTTTCCAAATATACGGATCAGGTGGTTCTGATTTACGACGGCGATAAGGCTGGTCAGAACGCCACCCAGCGGGCTATCCCCATCTTGGAAAAGGCCGGACTGCAGGTGAAGGTCTTACAGATGCGGGACGCCAAGGATCCGGACGAATTCCTGAAAAAATTCGGTGCGGATAAGTTTAAGCTCTTGCTGGAGGAATCCTCCAACCGAGTCGAATATCAGCTTAGCGCCATCCGCCGGAAGTATGACCTTCGGGAGGACGACCAGAAGGTAAAGTATATCCACGAATCGGCTGAGCTGATTTGCACGCTGGGCAGTGCTGTCCAGCGTGAGGTCTACGGCCTTCGGGTGGCAGATGTGGCGAAAATCAGCTACGATGCTATGAAGCTGGAGGTGGACAAGGCCTATAAGCGTCGCCAGTCCCGTGAGAAAAAGAAGCAGGAGCAAATCAACCTTGCGCCGGCGAAGAATCTGCAGCCCAAGTCCCGCAATATCCGATACGACAATGTAAAATCCGCCATGGCGGAGGAAACGGTGCTGGCGCTGATTCTGAAGGAGCCGGCGCTGCTGTCGCAGGCAAAGGACCTGTCGCAAAATGAATTTTCATCACCCTTGCTGGGACGGGTCTACGCCCAGTTGGCAGACCGCTACCGTAAGGGGCTGGAGGTGAATCTTGCGGTGCTGGAGGACGTTACTCCGGAGGAAATGTCCCATCTGGCTGGCGTTTATCAGCGGCAGGAGGGGCCTGTCAACGAAAACGCTCTGATGGACTGCATCCGCACCATCCGTGGCGAGCATCAGGCATCGCAGGTGTCCAGTGATGATGATTTGTTGGCATTTCGAGATAAATTAAAGGATAGAAAAGGGATGAAGGCATAATGCCCATCTATGCAGAGGCGGAAGTTCCCGTCAGTGCGGGAGAGGACGATGTCCGCCAGTATTTGAATGAAATACGCCAGTTCCCGCTGCTGACCGTGGAGGAGGAGCGGGAGCTGGCACGCCGCTGCGCCGCAGGGGACGAGGATGCCATCCGGCGGATGGTGGATTGCAATCTCCGACTGGTGGTGTCGGTGGCGAGGGAGTATGCCGGACGAGGTGTGCCTCTGCTGGATTTGATCCAGGAGGGGAGTATCGGTCTGCTGGTGGCGGCGAAGAAATTCGACCATACGCTGGAGTACCGTTTTTCTACTTACGCCACCAAGTGGATTCGGCAGGGTGTGACCCGATGCCTGATTAACCATGGGGCACTGATTCGGGTGCCGCTGCATACTGCCGAGCGGATGCGGAAGGTAATTGCGGTGAAAAATGCTTTGCTGCAGGAAACCGGAACGGAACCTGCGCTGGAGGACATCGCCCACCGCAGCGGCCTTGCGCCGGATAAGGTGGAAAAGCTGTTGCAGCTTACGCCGGAAACCTGTTCGCTGGATGCGCCGGCAGGGGCAGAGGATACTACGCTGGGTTTGCTGCTGGAGGATGTGCAGTCGCTGCAGCCCCAGGAGCAGGTGATTCGTGAGGAACTGAACCTGACCATGGACAAGCTGCTGTCCATGCTGAACCAACGGCAGCAGCAGGTGCTGCGGCTGCATTTTGGCATGGAGGATGACGTGTGCCATTCGCTGGAGGAAATCGGCGGAATTCTTGGGATTTCCAAGGAACGTGTCCGCCAAGTCGAGCGTCAGGCCATCAAAAAGTTGAAAGAATGTGGAGCCAGTATGGGACTGGAGGATTTTTTGCAATGAATTTGGAAGTGTGCTTTGAGCCGACCCCTTGGGAGCTGGCTCTGGAGGAAATAGAAGATGGAGACAGTATTTCCGCAGTGCGTTTTCTGACCCTGATGGAAGGGGAGGAGGAAGCGGCTGTGGAGGATGCACTGCTGACGCTGGAGCAGCGGAAGATTCCGCTGGATGTGACGGATTTGCCCAAGGCGGCCGGTACCGGCGAAGCGGCGGTGCGCCTGCGCCGTGAGGAGCAGCTGGTACAGCAGGATCGATGGGTGGAGAGCCTGGAGGAAACAGACCCTCTGCGGATGTATCTGGAGGAGCTTTCGGACATTCCCGCCTACGGCGATGTCCAGACCCTCAGTGCCCGTTTGGCGAACGGCGACCGCTCCGTTGTGGAGCAGATTACCAACCTGATGCTCAGTACCGTGGTGGAGCAGGCCTGCGCCATGACCGGCCGTGGGGTGCTGTTGCAGGATTTGATTCAGGAGGGCAGCCTTGGACTTTGGCAGGCCATTCTGGAATATTCCGGCGGCGATTTTGAGCAGTTGTGCCGGTGGCATATCCAATTCGGCATGGCACGGCTGGTGACCATGCAGGCACGCAGTAGCGGTGTGGGCCAGCGGATGCGTCAGGCCATGGAGGACTACCGTGGGGTGGACGAGCGCCTGCTGTCGGAGTTGGGCCGTAACCCCACCATGGAGGAAATGGCCGAGCAGCTGCACATGACCGTGGACGAAGCCGCCACCGTGGCAAAGACTTTGGAAGCCGCCAGAGTGCTGGCACAGGTGAAAAAGCCTGCGGAGCCTGTGGAGGAAGATCCGGAAGAGCAGCAAGCCGTGGAGGATACGGCCTATTTCCAGATGCGCCAACGAATCTCGGAGTTGCTGTCCAATCTGGAGGACGTGGATGCCCAGCTGTTGACGTTCCGCTTCGGTCTGGAGGGAGGAAAACCCCTCTCGCCGGAGGAAACCGGCCGCAAAATGGGACTGACACCGGAGGAAGTTGTTGCAAAAGAAGCTGCGGCACTTGCAAAATTGAGAAATATCTGATAGATTATTGTTTAGCGTAGTAAGTTAGTAGCCCCCTTGGCCCCCTCTGATGAGGGGGCTGGCGAAAATCTCTGATTTTCGACTGGGGGAGAGATATGGCATTGTACCGATAAAGTGATAAATGCAACTTTTTCTCTCCCTCCGTCAGCCCTTCGGGCTGCCACCTCCCTCGTCAAAGGGAGGTATTGCGCAGTACCGTAAATGTTTTTCCCTTCTCACAAATACATTCGAAAGAAGGATATCAAAATGGCAAAGAACTATTCCATCGCCATCGATGGCCCTGCTGGTGCCGGTAAAAGCACCATCGCCAAGCGTTTGGCAAAGGAATTGAACTTTATGTATGTGGATACCGGCGCTATGTTCCGCACGGTGGCATATTTTCTAGATCTTCTGGGCATCAGCCCAAAGGATGCAGACGGCGTCGAACGCTATATCGATGAGCTGACTGTGGAAATCGAATACGATTCTGACGGCCTGCAGCATATGATTATGAACGGCATGGATGTTTCCGACGACATCCGCACACAGGATATCTCCCAGAAGGCATCCTTGGTAGCAGCGCATGGGGTTGTGCGTGACGTGCTGCTGGATATGCAGCGCAGCGTGGCGAAGAAGCATAATGTCATCATGGACGGCCGTGATATCGGCACCGTGGTGCTGCCCAAGGCGGACGTGAAGATTTTCCTCACCGCCGACCCCGCCGTGCGAGCAAAGCGCCGCTGTGACGAGCTGCTGGCCAAGGGTGAGAAGGCGGATCTGCCCCGCATCCTGAAGGAAATCGAGCAGCGTGACTATCAGGATACCAATCGCCCCATCGCTCCGCTGAAGCAGGCGAAGGATGCGGTGAAGGTGGATACCTCTGCGCTGGATATCGATGGCGTGGTTGCTGCCATCAAGAAAATCGTGGAAGAGAAGATTGGCTTATGAGCGTAACGGTTGCGAAGAATGCGGGCTTTTGCTTTGGCGTGTCTCGTGCGGTGGAGCTGGTGGAGCAGTCCGCCGGTGAAGGCAAGCAGGTGGTTACCCTTGGCCCCATCATCCATAACCGCCATGTGGTCAGCCGCTTTGAAACGCTGGGCGTGAAGGTCATCAATGCACCGGAAGAAGCCCAAAAGGGCATGACGGTCATCATTCGTTCCCACGGTGTCACCAAGCAGGTCATCGACCGGTTGGAAACGCAGGGGGTGGAAATCGTGGATGCCACCTGTCCTTTTGTCAAGCGGATTCATGGCATCGTTGCCAAGTCCCGTGAGGAGGGGCGGCTGCCAATCATCATCGGCACCCGTGCCCATCCGGAGGTGGAAGGCATCGCCGGCTGGTGTGACGACCGACGGATTTTTGAAAGCCCCGAGGAGCTACTGGAATGGGCAAATTCCGGCGAGGTGAGCGCCGACCAGCCCCTGTGCATGGTGTCCCAGACCACCTCAACCGAGGCACTTTGGAAAAAATGTTGCGAAATTGCAAAAAAACAGTTTACTAATCTGAAAATTTTTGATACAATATGCAGAGCGACCGAAGATCGGCAGGGCGAAGCGGCGATTTTGAGCGCATCTTGTCAGGCCATGGTAGTGGTGGGCGATCCCACCAGCTCCAATACCGGTCGACTGGCGATGATATGTCGGGAGCATTGCCCACTGGTGGCGCTGGTGGATAACGCATCCGAGCTGGACCCCACCATGTTCCGGGGCATCACCAATGTTGGAATCACGGCTGGCGCATCCACGCCGGCGTGGATAATAAAGGAGGTCAATAAGACTATGAGCGAAATTACTAATGTTGAGGCTGTACAGGAGGAAAACTTTGCAGAACTTCTGGAGCAGTCCATCAAGACTTTAAATACAGGAGATAAGGTTCTCGGCATCGTTACCGGCATCGGCAACACCGAAGTTCAGGTAGACCTGGGCACGAAGCACGCCGGTTACATTCCGTATGATGAAGTCAGCA
>SVME01000072.1 GCA_015067605.1 Oscillospiraceae bacterium | reverse complement strand
GCGGCTGCGGCGAGTGCCAGACTTCCTGCCAGTCTGCTTGCAAGACCAGCTGCGGTATCGCCAATCAGCAGTGCGAGAGCAAGTAATCGCAAACGCAAAATGCCGCCGGTAACGGCGGCATTTTTTCGGAATATTGTAAATGCGATAAATGATTGTTTAGCGGCCAAAGCGCCGCAGGCGCATCGCTTCCCCCGGGGGGAAGCTGGCGCCGCCGCAAGGCGGTGACTGAAGAGGAATGCGGGAGATAATCTACAATATTAGGACAGTTTTCAGACTTAGAACAGGGTAAAAGTCTGGAACATATACAAAACCGATAGGTTTCCGCCCGCATTCCTCTTCCGCCCCCTTCGGGGGCACCTTCCCCCCGGGGGAAGGGATGGGCGCTCCCGCGCCAGTGCTGCGCTAAACAATCATTTGGTAGCGGAAGGATCCGTCCCCTGAAAATGCGCCGAAAAAAACGGATTCTTCGACTCCGCTCAGAATGACATTTATGAGACATTCATTGGATTATTTCCCAAATCACCAGTTAGGAGAAGCGTATGATTCATCAATATCAATTAAACGGCTACAATATCGTGCTGGATGTTTGCTCCGGCGGTGTCCATGTGGTGGACGATGTGGCCTATGACATCATCGGTCTGTTTGAGAGCCAAAGCAAAGAGGACATCCTCACCGCCATGGCCGAAAAATATCCTGACCTGCCCCAAAGCGACATTGCCGAATGCTACGCGCAGGTGGAATCGCTCCGTGACAGCGGTAAGCTCTTTGCACCGGACACCTTCCGTGATATGGCCGGCAAGCTGAAGGAAAAGACCGCCGGCGTGGTCAAGGCCCTGTGCCTGCACATCGCCCACAGCTGCAACCTGAACTGCGCCTACTGCTTCGCCAGTCAGGGCAAGTACCACGGCGAACGGGCGCTGATGAGCTTCGAGGTGGGCAAGCGTGCCCTGGATTTCCTCATTGAGAACTCCGGCAGCCGCCGCAATCTGGAAGTGGACTTCTTTGGCGGTGAGCCCCTGATGAACTTTCAGGTGGTCAAGGATCTGGTGGCCTATGCCAGAAGCATTGAAAAGGAAAAGGGCAAAAACTTCCGCTTCACCTTAACCACCAACGGCGTGCTGGTGGACGATGACGTCATTCAGTGGGCCAATCGGGAATGCAGCAACGTGGTGCTGTCGCTGGACGGCCGGAAGGAAGTCCACGATCGGTTCCGTGTGGACTACGCCGGCAAGGGCAGCTGGGAGAAAATCGTCCCCAAATTTCAAAAATTCGTGGAGGCCCGGGAGGGCAAGAACTACTATATGCGCGGCACCTTCACCCATCACAACCCGGACTTCCTCAAGGACATTCAGCAGATGCTGGACCTTGGCTTCAACGAGCTGAGTATGGAGCCGGTGGTCTGCGACGCGGCTGACCCCTCGGCCCTCACGGAAAGCGACCTGCCCATCGTCATGGAGCAGTACGAGGAGCTGGCAAAGCTGATGCTCCAAAAGGACAAGGAGGGCAAGCCCTTCACCTTCTACCATTACATGATCGACCTCACCGGCGGCCCCTGCATTTACAAGCGGATTTCCGGCTGCGGCAGCGGCACCGAGTATATGGCCGTCACCCCCTGGGGCGACCTGTACCCCTGCCACCAGTTCGTGGGCGATGAGAAATTCAAGCTGGGCGACATCTGGCAGGGGGTGACCAACACCGCCATCCAGTCGGAGTTCGCCGCCTGCAACGTCTACGCCCACCCCGAATGCGCCGATTGCTGGGCAAGACTCTACTGCTCCGGCGGCTGCGCCGCCAACGCCTACCACGCCACCGGCTCTGTCACCGGTGTCTACGAGTACGGCTGCAAGCTCTTCCGCAAGCGGATGGAATGCGCCATTATGGTCGCCATCGCAAGGGCTTTGGGGCAGTGATATGGACTCACCCATTGCAGAATTTATAAGCAACTACTGCCACAGCAGTCCTGTCCGCCTGCATATGCCCGGCCACAAGGGGATGCCCCTGATGGGGGTGGAGCATATGGACATCACCGAGATCCCCGGGGCCGACAGCCTGTATCAGGCCGAGGGGATCATCCGAAGCAGCGAGGAAAACGCCTCCCAGCTTTTCGGATGCCCCACCTACTACTCCACCGAAGGTTCCTCCCAGTGCATTCGGGCGATGCTCCATCTGATCCAACTCCACGGCGGAGCCCACACCCGAATCATCGCCGCCCGAAACGTTCACAAGAGCTTCCTGAACGGAGTTGCCTTGCTGGACATTCCGGTGCAGTGGGTCTATCCCTCGGAGCAGGGCTCCTACCTGTCCTGCGCGCTGGACTACGAGGCGCTGGAGGAGCTGCTGGTCCGTGAGAAACCCACCGCCTTATATGTGACCAGCCCTGATTATCTGGGAAATATGGCGGACATCCCCCGTCTGGCCCAGATTTGCCATCGAAACGGGGTACTGCTGGCAGTGGACAACGCCCACGGTGCCTATCTGCGGTTCGTTACCCCCTCCCTGCATCCCATGTCGCTGGGTGCGGACCTTTGCTGTGCCTCCGCCCACAAGACCCTGCCGGTGCTCACCGGCGGTGCCTATCTGCACATCTCCGAAAACGCCCCCGGAATCCTGCGCAATCAGGTGCGCAATGCGCTGGCTCTGTTCGGATCCACCAGTCCGTCCTACCTGATCCTTCAATCTCTGGATCTGGCCAATGCCTATCTGCTGGGCGGCTACCGCTATCGGCTCAAGGAAACCATTCGCCAGGTGGAGGAAGTAAAACAGCATCTGCTGGACTACGGCTACGGCCTGATTGGGGATGAGCCTGTGAAAATCACCCTCTGCCCCAAGCCGCTGGGCTACACCGGCCAGGAGTTAGACCATCTGTTGCGGGAGCAGTCGATCTACTGCGAGTATGCCGATCCGGATTATGTGGTGCTGATGGTGTCGCCGGAGCTGGGCAGCAGCCGACTGCAAATGGTGGAGGCGTTTTTGCTGAGCATTCCGCCTCTGGACCCTCTGACGGATCAGCCCCCACCGGTGCATCCGTGCGAAGCGGAGATGTCCATTCGGGAGGCCATCCTCTCACCCAGCCATTCCATTCCGGCAGACCACGCACTGGGAATGATCCTGGCGGCCCCTTCGGTGGGCTGTCCCCCGGCAGTGCCCATTGTGATCTGCGGCGAGCGGATCGATTTGGCCGCCATCCAATGCTTCCGCTACTACGGCATCTCCCACGTTTCCGTGGTGACCAACTGGTACCGGGCCGGCATGCACCCCGGCAACCTGGCTCCAAAGTTCTATGGTCTGCCCAACCGGGAGCCCGTCCGCCTCAGAAAACCGCTATGATGACATAAACCAACGCAGGAATGCCAACTCGCATTCCTGCGTTATTTTATGTGGTAAAGATCATTCCAGCGCTAAATGATTGTTTAGCGTAGTAACAAAACAGCGATGTCATCCTGAGCGAGCGACAGCGAGTCGAAGGATCTACGCACTTTCGTGATATTTCAGGTAAATATAGTGCGTAGATCCTTCGACTCCGCTACGCTCCGCTCAGGATGACATACCTGTGGTGCGGTGCATTATTAGGCCGCTAAACAATCATTTATGGGTCAACAAAAACCGCAGGAATGCCGGGGCATTCCTGCGGTTTTGTTATAGCTTTGATTCGTGAATGTTCTCGCCGTAGGCCAGCGCCATGGAATAGAACAGCACCGGTCCCACATTGAAGAAGTGGCAGTCCATCAGGCTGCATACCAGCAAGGAGATCAAGAACAGGCTGATAAACAGGTTTTCCGTGGAGCGCTGCTTCAGCATCAGCTTCACCGTCTGCCAGCGGTGGCAGCAATAGGCCGCAAAGCCCACAATGCCACAGGACGCCAGCATCTGAATCAACGTATTGTGCCAGCGTGGAGGGAAGAAAGAGCTGAATTCCGCCGAATTGGACCAGTCCCAGGGCACATACTTTCCCTGAGGGAAGAAGCTGCCGCCGAAGATGGGATTGTCCAGGAATTGCTTGAAGCCGTAGCTGATCAAATTGTCACGCTCCGACATCACAAACAATTCCTCAAAGAACAGGGCGAAAATATCCATCAGCCTGTCGAAAAACAGGATGCAGGAAACCACTACCAGTCCAGCGATGACCACATACACCGAAACATTCGCCTTCCGGCACTCCTTCCGGCGCAGAAGCTGATAGACGCAGAAGCCGTAGATCGCCATAGCTACCAGCATGGAGGTTCGGGAACAGGAAATAATCACGCCCAGCAGCAAAATCGTGCCCAATACATTGAACATCCAACTGCGCTTCTGGGTACAAGCCAGATAGAAGGGGAACGGAAGCATAAAGGCCATCATGCCGCCGATGTTGTTATGCATGCCCCAACCGGCATAGATCAGCTCCCGGTCAATGGTACCGGTGCCTTTCATAAAGATGCGGCCGCTGATGTAATTTTCCAGCAGCTGAACCAGCACCACATAGCCGATGCACATTCCCATCCAGGCCAGATAACTCTTGGGGACCTGCTTCCAGCGAATCGTACCGCTGAACAGATAATACAGGACCACCACAGCGGCACACTGAATCACGGCAAACAGCATATTTCGCCTGGGCAATCCGCCCAGCTGACCCACAAGGCCAAAAACAACAAACACGCACAAAGACGGAATCAATGCCGCAATCAGAAGCTGCTTGTCCACAGGGCCGTTTCCCAAACCGGCAGTCCTGCTCAGCCGCAATCCGATCAGATAGCTCGCCGCACCGGCACACAGAACGCACAAAAGTACCTTCCAGCTTGCGGCGCCATAATTCTCCATCCCCAAACCGCTAAACAAATATCCGCAGCACAGCAGCAGCATACCGCTGAGCAGCTTCCTGGGCTTGCTGAAAAACGCGCGTCCGCCCAATTCCTGATCCGTCAGCAAGCGCAGCACCACGCTGATCACCAGCAGACAAATCATAACCGCTAAATAAATGCCTCCATTCTCAGCATGAAAAATCGAACCCGTATTACTGGCACTGCCCGGATTGTTGGAGGGCGACGGCGCCACATAGCACAGCACAACGATCGGCATCAAAGGCAGCAGATCAGCGCCAAACAGGGCAATGAACGCACCGGCGAGAATGAAAACCGTATATAAATATAAGTCCAGAGAGAGCAGATTGGACACTGCGGTCAGCACCGCCAGCACAATAATATACGCCGGCGAGCGCATAAAGGCATTCACGCTTGCCATCAGCGGTTTCTCTCTGATTATCTGCAGCTTTTGGCTGCTTAGAGAAAAAAAGTTACCGGACATACCATCCCTCGTTTAGTATGCGGTCAGCAGATCCTCCTGACCACTTGACGTACTTCTTTCGTATTCATAGCATTCGTCCGCAGAATTCCCGGGACGAAATACAGGCACAAGAACCCATACTTACTGTCATTATACCATAATTCTTCAAGGGATGCAAGCAAATAAATCAACGCTCAATGTGAAATATTTGCCGATACAGCTTAAAAATCAGCTCGCAAAGGCAGAAAACTTCACGAACAACACAATTCGTTTCTGATCAGGCGGATCATAATGGATGTGTTGAGGGTGGCGGCATCTTCGGGATATATTTCCTTAATATATCCGTGCCAATACTTCTGCTTGAATTGTTCTATCATCTCCTCATCGCTGCATCTGCTTTTTATGCTATCAAGTAAATCCCGTGCCGCGTTTTGCGTCGCGGCTTTCATATTCTCAAGAAAGTATAGGGTCTGCTCTTTCCTTAACAGTCCCAAATGCGGTGCGACAATGGCCGCCACATTCAGTTTCTCGACTTTTTCGATGGAGGCAATGGTATCGGCATAACTGACCAGGCAAGACGGCACGATGGTTTTTACGCCATCGTATACACCCAGCGTTTCATTGGAAAGAAGTAACGCTTCTTTTTCTAAGTAGTACCCCACACAACAACGGGTGTGCCCGGGGAGGCTGATAACCCGGAATTCCATATTCCCTGCGCAAACAATGTCCCCATCATCAACAGCGATATCCACTTTTAATTCATCACCAAGAAATTCATAATCTGTAATTCCGCATTTTTGGGCAAACTTGGCATCTAACTCTTTCATCGTTCTTTTGGCGCCATCCCGCTTGAAAACATCTGCTGCATATTTCCCCGCTACAACTTTAGCATTTGGATACCGTCTCAAGATATATGCACTGCCAAGGGCGTGGTCATAATGGGAGTGGGTCAGAAAAATATAGTCAAGAGGGCGTTCACCCAAACATTGCTTGATATTCTCCGCAACCGTATATCCGGTAAAACCAAAGCCTGTGTCGTACAAAACGCTTGTTTTACCGTCGTCGAGCAAAAAGGCGGCATCGCCTTTCTGACACCGTACATCTGTTATCTTTAACTTCATTTTAACTCCCAGCCTTGCTTTGTGTTTTTATGATTCGCTTCAAGTCATTTCCACCCGGATCAGTGACACAAGTCCTTTCGAATGACACGATGGTAAAGACCAATGAGCAATAGATTATCCCGTTTTTTCTTGAAAATTCGTATCAGAACAGCTTCGCAATGATAGCGAACAGAAACAAAAAACTATACCCAGCCAGACAGATCATGGCCACATCCAAAAGGATCCCCTTTACGGAAGGGCAGCGCCTTCTTAGGAAAACATAGCGGCCAATCAGCACAAAAAATACCGCCAGACACGTTAGTCCCAGTCCCAAACTAACCGGATACCGCACCGGATAACGGGATAACTCATCAAAAGCAACGATCATCCCCCACGTAATTGCGCAAAACAATCCCAATGCACCCACCGCGGCCAGGGCCAATGCAACCAAGGTTGTCTGTTTGGTGCCGCAGACTGCGATGCTGCTATGGAACCGTTGGTAAAACAACGCCATCATGATCAAGCCGCCGCCAAGCCAAACGAACATATAGGGCAGCCCATTCAATCCGTGGTGCAGAAGAAACCGATAGTCCTCCCAATCCGTACCATAGATGCCCCCTCTGTGTTCCATCAAAAAAATCGGGAGCCCAAACCCCACAAGTATCAGACCCAAACCGCCCAAAAACGCAATCAGTGAAAACTTCTTCATCTCATATTCCTCCTCATGGAAGCTGCTCTATGTATACAATCACATTTCCGTAGATTTCGTTATAATAAACGTAACCAATCCTCAAATGTTGCCCATTACCCTGAATGACACCACCATGGGATTTCGAATTATGATATCCACTCTGGATGGAATAATCGGAATAAGAGAACTTCACCCCATTGATTTCAAAGGACTCCTCATTTCCGCGCCCCTCATAGGGCATCGGGACGAAGTTTTCCACATATCCCTCAGCAATTTTATAGTCGCCCTTCCGATATGCACCCACAGTTTTGTTGTACATATTTATCTGAAAAGCAGTCGTAACAAGCGCAAGCACCAAAACAAAGACAAATGCATACCTGCAAAATATATGCACATAACGCATATTGACAGTTACATTGGTCGCCTCTACATATTTCCTCATAATCCTGGGAAAGAGGAAAATAAAAATCAATAAAATGAAAGGAATCAACTGTCCAAACTCTAAACGGAAACCAGCTTCGTATAAAAGCTTCCCCATACCTGCACCTCTCAATCTAAACCACCCCTTGTTCGCTGGAAGGTGGTTCCATCATGAATCATTCCCCATCAATAGAAATATCGACAACAATCAAGCTGTTTTCCCCATACACCAATCTCCCCTGAAATTCACCTTTTGAGCAGGAAAACACGTCCATGTCCAAAAAGGCATACTTGTCACCGTCTAAGTCCACTGTCAGCCATCCGTCATCGACAGAGTATCTGGAGTTAATTGTGTCCCCACGGATATCGCCCTTTCCTTCATAAACAATATAACTCTCATCAATGAGATCTTGCCTGATTTCAGCAATCGTATTCCATCTTCCAATAGAAAACACCACACCCAGACCGCTGCAAAGCAGCGTCAAACCAAGGCAGCCCAACCACCCCCGACGACGAATCCGAATTTCCCACTGGGAATAATATCTTTCAGAATCTTGGTTTTTGACCTTCCATGCGTAAGCGATCATCGCAATCCAAGCCACAGCCACAATCAAAAACAAAAGAACCACTGAGAAAACCAAATCACTTGCTTCCTCCTGAAGCGCGTCCTGCAGAATATGGGCATACTTATCCATCGTTTTCCACCTTTCTTCTGTCCTCAACCAACTGCAACAACGCAGTCTCTTTGTCATCGAAAATCAAAAACCGCTTATCCTGCAAAGCCAATTCCACCGGATCCACAGAATCTGAATCGATCAGCAGCACAGCGTCCACGCAAATCTTGCGACCGGCCTGACAATTCGCCCCATCAACCTCCATGGCCAGCAGCTCCTCCAAAGGCAACTCATCCTCCACGCCTTCTTCATCCGTGTGCTTCCAAAGCCATATGCCGTTCTCAAAATCATAATCAAATTCGCAGCAAGAACCGTCAGCCAAAAGGGTCTGCCCAATCACAAACCACCCGGCAGCTAACGAATCATTCTCAGGATTTTCTATGTACGAAATCGGCAGCTTTTGCTTTAAAACAATGTTATACATCTCGAACGTGGGACCAACCGCATCGAAAAAGCGATACTTCTTACGAAAGGTCTTATAGTAAAAGGAACGCCTGTATTTCAAAAAATCGAAAGGGATCAGAAAAATCAGTACGACACCAAAAATAAGCGCAATGATCGCACCGATAATCGAGCCAAACAAATTCCACCAAAAGCGACCAATCTTTTTCATGTTAAGACCACCTTAGAACTTAAATCACTCAGGCAATAAATATTTCATCGACGTGTTCATCCAATTTGGCATTTTCTTCACAATAAAAATCACATTCATTGAACAACGCTCTCCATACTGCCTCTAAACGATCGTCGTTTGTGCATACCAACACCACTATGGGAGTATTATAACATAAAAGTGACGAAGGGGGCAAGAGAAAGTGAAGGATCGGCTATGCCGATACGAAGTGATACGAATTCTCGATATAATTTCGCCTACAGACGAAGCTTCACTCGAAGTAACTACACTGCCACAACTTCACTTGCCCCAAAGGGCAAACAAAAAGCACCGGCCTGAGCCGATGCTTTACAGAACAAAAAGGTTCTGTAATCAATACTGGTTCGAACGTTGTAAGCACAACCCGAACCATACGATCACTCTATGGTTAATTGACACAAGCTCAGAAAACACCCAAACCATTAGGCGAAGCCGACATCATTCACAAAGTGAACATCATCAGCAAAGCGGCATCATTTGCCAAAGGCAAACATCATCGAAAAAAGGGGCTGTATAATAAGTCCCAAAATAAAAGCGGTGAGCTTCGGAAATGAGGCTCACCGTCTTTTTATGCTCTATTTTGTCGCTGTGGATAACCTGTAGAACAAAATTGAGTGCACGAACTACACCTTCTCAAAATCATCGTTTTGAGAAGTGCTATTCCCATCCGCTTACGCTGCTTTTTGCTCCTCTTTTCTCTTCGCCAGCATCTTGAGATGGTACTTATACAGATTAAAACTGCAGGATATTAGCCCTAACTCCAAAATTACGCCTTCTATCCCTCTACGGCGCAGTCGCCGGTAGCCCTTATTCCACTTAATACCGCCGAATGCACCCTCTGCCTGGATGCTACGGTTCATCCGCAACAAGGCTCCGTGAACACAATTCAGGTTTGACAGCACTTCCTTGTGAAATTGTGTTAGCTCTTCATTGATTCGCACAATCCGGTTTTTCTCACTCTTGTGGCATTTCTCTCTGTGGGGACAGCCGGTGCAATCTTCGCACTGGTAGTATTCCTCGGTTCTTTCAAACTGGTTTCCCTTTATCGGTGCAGTTCTGAGAAAATAAAATCTCTTTCCGTTCGGACAAACCATAAAACCTT
>SVME01000071.1 GCA_015067605.1 Oscillospiraceae bacterium | reverse complement strand
TAATGTTGGTAAAAGTAATTTAGTAGGATGGTCAAAATCAATAATGCCGAATAATATTTTGAATTACGCTTGAAAATATGGTATAATTAAATTATTCGGCATTACTTTACTTTCGGCATTATTTAAATCAATTGCAATGTATTGCCTGTCAGCCATGTCCCCACCTCCTTTGGTGATGTAATGTTGCAAATTATCGTTTAGCGCACCAAACAACACGTCATTGTGAGCCCCGCAGGGGCGCGGCAATCCCCAAAGGATTTAGACACATTCCGAAGGCGCTGTCATTGCGAGGAGCGAAGCGACGTGGCAATCTCCTGATACAACGTTGAATATTTACAAACTTTTAGGAAAGAAAAAAGCGCCTAATCGTAGCATTCATTCCTAAACGCTGAGGATTGTCAAAGGTTGTAGCAGGAGATTGCCACGTCGGCCTATTCGGCCTCCTCGCAATGACATGGTTGTACGATAGGTGCCAAAAATTTAAGGGGATTGCCACACCAGTCTGCGGACTGGTTCGCAATGACGTGCGTTGATCGTTACACCGCTAAACGATAATTTACAGTAAGAAGTAAATCAAGCCTGCGGGGGTGCCGCAGGCTTGATTTATACGTTTAGAGGATGTTCCTCAATATAGCGGTCCAGAATCTGGGCGGCCAGCACCACCATACGGGCGCAGGGGCGCTGCCGGTAATATTCTGCGGTTCTGGGGGAGGGATTGGGGTCGGAGGGAGGATTTTTCAAAATCTCACGACATACGATACTGCCGACCGCTTCCCGAAATTCTCCCGCCAACTGCTGCACCAGCGCATAATGCGCCTTTTTGGCGGCATCGTCGGCGGGGCTGTCGTAGCCATAAAGCAGGCCCGCTACCATCAACATTCCGCTGACCGCTCCGCAGACTTCTCGCATCCGTCCCATGCCGCCGCCGAAGGAGGAGGCCATTCGGGCAGAGAAATTCGCACTCAGGCCAGTCACGTCGGAAAATGCTACCGCCACCGCCTGTGCGCAGTTGTAGCCGTTCAAAAATAATTCTGCCGCTTGTAAGCTGTGATCCATATTTGTTACCTCTCTTTTTTTATTATATCATATCACAGGGGATCATCGTTGACAATGGTGATTCCATTTTTTTATGCCGTATAGACTGGACCGTATCGGCGCAAAATGTTGACGAATGGGGGAGTCTGCATGAAAAGAATGATTGGGCTGGTGCTCTGCGGGGCGCTGCTGCTGACCGGCTGTCGGCGGGATACTTCGTCCGTGACGGGGTATCCGGATCCTTATGACCGGTACACGGACTATGATGACCGCTCCCAGGCCATATATGACGATGCGCTGGGGGATTTTTATAAGGCGTATCAAGCGGCAACGGCGGAGGAAAATCCCTCTGTGCGTTATGCGCTGATGGCGGTGGCTGAGGCGAAGTTGCTGGGTTCCGGCGTGATGCTACCCCTGACTGCCGGCGGGGGCAGCTATACGGTTTCACGGCTGGCGCCTTATACAGTGCCCCATGTGCTGTGGGGCAATGATTCGGATCGGTATCGGCACATGATTGTCACCACCTCGCCCATTCGTGCGGAGCACGTGGCGGCGATGAAGGAGCATTGGGCAGATGTCAAGGGCACGGGGGAATATTTGGCATGGGCGGCGGATTATCTGGTGAAGCAGGGGTATACTTTGAAGGATACTCATCGGATGAGCTATGTATCAGACCCCAAAACATGGGATGCGCTGGCAACCTCACGGGCGGCGGACGCACGGGCGCTGGTGAACACCTATGACGGGCTGTATGAATACGACTGCGAGGGAGTTCTCCAGCCGGCGCTGGCGCAGGAGTATTCCGTGCGCAAAAATGAGGATGGCACGGTGTGCTACACCTTCACGCTGAAGTCGGGGCTGAATTGGGTGGATTCTCAAGGGCGTGTGGTTGCGCCGCTGACAGCGGACGATTTTGTGGCTGGGATGCAGCACGTTATGGATGCTGCCGGTGGACTGGAATATCTACTGGAGGGGGTCATTCAGGGTGCTAGCGGGTATGTCAATGGGGAGATTACCGATTTTTCGCAGGTGGGGGTGCGTGCAGTGGACACATTGACGTTGGAATATACGCTGGAGGAGGACGTGCCTTACTTCATGACCATGCTGGGTTACAGCGTGTTCGCTCCCATGAGCCGCTCCTTTTACACCGCCAGAGGTGGGAAATTCGGCAGTGCATTTGATCCTGCGGCCAGCTCCTACACCTACGGAAAAAGCCCGGATCACATCGCCTACTGCGGCCCCTATCTGGTGACCAACGCCACGGCGGAGAACACCATCGTTTTCTCTGCCAATCCGGAGTATCGTGAGCCGCTGGCGCTGAAAAGCGTCGTATGGCGCTACGATGACGGAAAGGATGCCATGAAGGCCTACAACGATACGATTTCCGGCGCAATCGATGGCACGGCGCTGAATGCGGCATCGCTGGAGAAGGCCAAATCCGATGGTAATTTCGGGCGGTATGCCTATGTATCCGCCTGTGATGCCACCACCTATTTTGCTTTTTACAATTTGGATCGACAGGCTTTCGCCAACTTCAATGACGGGGCTGCGCCCTCCCAGAAAAATGCGTTGGAAAGCTCCCGAACTGTGGCGGCGCTGCGGAACGTTCATTTCCGGCGCGCTGTTTCCCATGGGGTGAATCGCTCCGTATACAATGCTCAGACGGCGGGGGAGGGGCTGAAATATACCTCATTGCGCAATTCCTTTACACCGGGTACCTTTGTTTCCCTGACGGAGCCGGTGACGATTTCCATGGGCGGCGCAGAGGTGACTTATCCGGCGGGCGCAAGCTACGGTCAGATTCTGCAAGATCAGTTAGATGTAGATGGCGTGCAGCTGCAGGTGTTTGATCCAGAGGCAGAGGCAGGACTTGGCTCCTCGGATGGGTTTGACGGCTGGTACAATCCGCAGGTCGCCAGAGAGGAGCTGGCGCTGGCGGTAGAGCAGCTTCGTCAGCAGGGGATTGAGATTAGCGCGGAGGAGCCGGTGATTCTGGAGCTGCCCTACTTCTCCGGCGGCGATACCCAGACCAACCGGGCCTACGCCTTCAAGCTGTCCGTGGAGCAGTCCCTTGGGGCGCTGGTGCGGGTGCGGCTGATTCCCTGTGCGGAAAAGGATCAGGTGTATTATTCCGGCTACTATGCTACCGCCGGCGACGAGGCCAATTACGATGTGTACGATCTTTCTGGCTGGGGGCCGGATTACGGCGACCCCCAGACCTATCTCAGTGCGCTGCTTCCGGGTTATGAGGGCTATATGACCCGGATGCTGGGGATTTTCTAGCCATGGGGCGGTATTTGCTGGGGCGAATCGCCCGTGGACTGCTGTCGGTGATCATCGTTTCAGGCATTGTCATGGCCCTGACCTATGCCTGCATGGACCGCAATCTCATATTTGCGCAGGATCCGGTGTATTCCCGCCAGCGGGGCAACGCCCGTCAGGTGTACCAGATGCAGCAGTGGGAAAACTATGGCTATGTGGACTATGTTTCCTTTGAGGATTATTTGTCAAAAGAGGGACTGGAGCCGCTGCCTTTGGGGGATTCTCCCGAGGAGGATTCGTCTGCAACGGCGGAGCAGGTGGCTCGTTTTACTGCCGCTTACGAAGCGGAGGGGTATACGGTAACGCGGCTCAATGCCCGCACCCGTGGGCAGAAGTATCAGGAGGGCGGCGAGCCACGGCTCTTTGCGTCCAGAGATGTGCCCTTTTTGCCCCGATTCTGGAAGTGGCTCACCGGACTTATCGTGGTGGATAATATCCATGCGGCGAAGGGGGAAGTGGGGCAGCGGGGAATCAGCTTCACATGGTTCGACCCTGCCTATGGGGGCGAGCGTTTCTCACCAGCCATCATGGGCAACGGCACCCATCACAAATACCTTTTGTATTTTGACGGCCGTTTTCCCTATATCCATCAGAACCTGATAACCCTCCGGTTGGGGCAGTCCTACTCGGTGAATCAGGGGGTGGATGTGTTTGAAACCATGACAGATTCGCAGGGAAAGCGGCAACCGGAGGAAATCGTATACCCCTCCGGATTGGAGGCACTCAGTGCCGATGATTTGCATTCTGCCACCTATGTGCAGGGGTCGCTGGCGGCGGGGGATGCGGTGGTGAAGGCGCATTTTACCGATGACTACACCAACGTCACCACCCGCAAGCAGGGGCTGAGCAAGCTGGGCTATTCCTTTACCATCGGCCTGCTGTCGGTGGGGCTGGCCTATTGCATTGGTATTCCTGTGGGGCTTTGGATGGCACGGAAGAAGGGACGGCTGGCAGATCGGTTGGGCACGGCGTATGTAGTGGGCATCATTGCGGTGCCGACGCTGGCCTATATCTTCCTGTTCCGCTCCATCGGGCAACGGCTGGGGCTTCCCACGGCCTTTGATGTGGATGCGCCAACGCTGTGGATGTATGTACTGCCGGTGGTATCGCTGGGGCTTCCGGCAGCCGCCAATTTGATGAAGTGGCTGCGTCGGTATACCATCGACCAGATGGATGAAAACTATGTCCGGTTCGCTCGTTCCTGCGGCTTGGTGGAGGGGAAGATTTTTCGCAGTCATGTGCTGAAAAATGCGGCGATTCCCATTTATCACGGACTACCCGCCAGCGTGCTGGGGGCGCTGGTGGGTGCCATCATTACGGAGCGGGTGTATGTGGTGCCTGGCGCCGGTGGGCTGCTGACCGATGCCATCGGCGCTTATGATAATGGCGTAATCGTGGGCTTGACCCTGTTTTATGCGGTGATATCTGTGGCGGCGGTGATTCTGGGAGATCTGATTGTGGCGGCGGTGGATCCTAGAATTCGACTCAGCGACACAAGGAGATGAGCAAATGGATTTGAGCGAATATGGAACGCCGGAGGAGTTGTTTGCCCCTGTGCCTGCGGAGGCGGCGGGGGAGGAGGAACGAATAGACGCACCTGCCTATTCCTATTGGCGCAGCGTGGCACGGGTGTTCTTTTCTAAGAAAATCAACTGGCTGCTGTTGGGACTGCTGCTGGTAATCGTTGTGTTCTCCTTCCTGTATCCGGCGGTGATTGGCTACGATCCGGAGGTAGATCCCTACGCCAACCTGCTGGATTCTGAGAGCCGCCATTTAAGTCCGCAGAAAGCCATAGAGAAATATGGCTTTGGGCTGAAATGGATTTTCGGCACTGGGGCGGCAGGGCAGTCGACCTTCGATGCAGTGTGGTACGGTGCTGGGATATCGCTGTCACTGGCACTGATTGCGGCGGCCATCAATTTGACTGTGGGCGTGGCAGTAGGAGCGTTGTGGGGAATGTCCAGACGGGTGGACAAGGTAATGACGGAAATCTACAATATTTTCGCCAACATTCCCTATATTTTGCTGATTAGCGTGCTGGTGCTGGTGCTGTCGGCGGACTTTTGGACCATGGTGCTGGCGCTTACGGTTACTGGCTGGCTGGGCATTGCCTATTTCATCCGGACGCAGGTGATGATCATTCGGGATCGGGAGTATAATCTGGCCTCTCGCTGTCTGGGCACGCCCCTGTGGCGGATACTGGTGCGGAACGTCCTGCCCTATATGACCTCGGTGGTGGTGACGCTGGCAGCGGCGGAGATTCCTTCCTATATTTCTTATGAGGTGTTTCTGAGCTATATTGGCATGGGCATCAGCCAGATGTCTCTTGGAAAACTGATTCAGTCCGCCCAGAGCGCCATGCTGACACCGGGCTGGGGGATGGAATTTTGGAGTCCGGTGGCGGTGGCCTCGGCCATTACGGTGGTGCTGTATGTGCTGGGGCAGAATCTGGGCGACGCATCAGATCCCAAAAGACACATTTGATAAATTATTGTTTGGCGTACTAAGCGCCGCAGGCGCTATACCTTCCCCCGAGGGTGGTGCTTTGCGCAGCGAATTAGAATTAAAATGATTGCCAGTGGCAATCATACCACTACTATTAGTTGGCCGAGCGCAAGCGAGGTCGGAAGGGGAATGGCGAAGCCTGAAAACTGGCAACAGGCCTGATACAGGGCGGAAAACATAACGTTTCCGCCCGCATTCCACATCCGCCCTTCGGGCACCTTCTCCCCGGGAGAAGGGATGGCGGCTTCGCCGCTGGTGCTATAAACGATAATTTATTCTATCGAACTCAAGAATGAGGTGATGGCAATGGATGACAGGGTTATATTATCTGCCCGGAATTTGGAGGTGGGATTTCGGGTTCGGGGGCAGACGCTGACTGCCCTGCGAGGGGTGGATTTGGAGCTGTACTATGGAGAAACTCTGGCAATTGTTGGGGAATCCGGCTCCGGTAAGTCGGTATTGACCAAAACCTTTGCCGGAATGTTGGAAAGCAATGGCCGCATCCAAAAGGGGCAGATTCTTTTCGATGGGCAGGATTTGGCCACGCTGCGCCGGAATCGGGATTGGGCAGATATCCGAGGCAGCAAGATTGCCACGGTGTTTCAGGATCCTATGACCTCCCTGAATCCTATCCTGACCATCGGCAGACAATTGATGGATCCCATTCGTGCCCATCAGGGCTGCTCCCGTGCAGAGGCTCGCCGGCGGGCGCTGGAGATGATGGAGAAGGTGGGGATTCCCAATCCAGAGCGCCGGTTTAACGATTATCCCTTCCAGTATTCCGGCGGAATGCGGCAACGAATCGTTATTGCTATCGCCTTGTGCTGTCGGCCTCAGATTTTAATCTGTGACGAGCCCACCACGGCGCTGGATGTGACCATTCAGGCGCAGATTCTGGGCCTAATCCGGCAGCTTCAGCAGGAGCTGGGGTATAGCATCCTGTTCATCACCCATGATCTGGGGGTGGTGGCCAATGTGGCGGATCGGGTGGCGGTGCTGTACGCCGGACAAGTGGTGGAGCTGGGAACGGCGGAGGATATTTTCTATGACCCTCGCCATCCCTACACATGGGCGCTGCTGTCCAGCCTGCCCCAGTTGGCAGGTCGTGACCGGCCACTTTACAGTATCCCGGGGGCACCGCCGTCTTTGTACCGCTCCATTCAGGGGGATGCATTTGCACCGCGCAGTGAATATCGGATAAAAATCGATACACTGTTGTCGCCGCCGGTGTTCCCCGTTTCGGATACCCACTGGGCAAGGACGTGGCTCTTAGACCCCAGATGTCCGTCGGTGGAGCCGCCGGAGCAAGTTAAAAATCTGCACAGCATTCTGCTGTCGGGAGAGGAGCGGGAATGATGGAGCAGATTGTGCTGGCGCTGGAGAATGTGGACATCCGGTTCGGAGATGTCCATGCGGTGAAGAATGCCACGCTGCAGATTCGCAAAGGGGAGATTTTTGCGCTGGTGGGGGAATCCGGCTCCGGAAAAAGTACCATTGGACGTGCTATTGTGGGTATCAACCCCTGTGCCGCAGGCCGGATTCTCTACCACGGTCAGCCGGTGGGCAGAGGACGGGAAATGAAGCGGAAGATTCAGATGGTCTTTCAGGATCCGGCGGCCTCTCTCAACGAACGATCTACGGTGGAACAAATCATCTGCGAGGGGCTTCGTAATTTCCACCTTTACAAATCGGATGGGGAGCGGCGGCAAAAGGTGGAACGGATCATGGAGGAAGTGGGGCTGTTGCCGGAGCATCTGAGCCGGTATCCCCATGAATTTTCCGGCGGTCAGCGGCAGCGTATCGGTATCGCCCGCGCGATGATTATGGAGCCGGAGTTGGTGGTGGCGGACGAGCCGATTTCGGCGCTGGATGTGTCTGTGCGGGCGCAGGTGCTGAATCTGATGAAGCGGTTCCAGCGAGAACATGGCACCAGCTTTTTGTTTATTGCCCATGACCTTTCGGTGGTGCGGTATGTGGCAGATCGAATCGGAGTGATTTGCAAGGGGCGAATCGTGGAGGTGGCTGAGGCGGAGGAGCTGTTCCGGCATCCACTGCATCCTTATACCCGGAGTTTGCTGTCGGCGGTGCCCATTCCAGATCCTATTCTGGAGCGGCAGAAGGTGCTGCTGACCTACGACCCGTCCATCCACCGCAGCGCCGAAGGGGTGCTGACGGATATTGGCCATAACCATCAGGTCTACGGCAGTCCGGAGGAGGTGCAAGCCTACCATGCCCATCGGGATAGGGGAGAGCCACTGCCGGACACACTCTACCCAAAACCCCAACCGGACAATAAAAAACCATCCCGACCGAAATCGGGATGGAAGTTTGGTAAAAGGGTGTAAATCATCGTGCGCGGAGTTCCCAGAAGGCCACAGCGCTGGCGGCGGCCACATTCAGAGAGTCCACTCCATGATACATGGGAATCTTTACGGTGTAGTCGCACTGGGCGATGGTGGTGTCCGTCAGACCATCGCCCTCACTGCCCAGAATGATGGCCAGCTTCTCCTCCTGCCGCAGCAGAGGATCGTCGATGGAAATGGAATTGTCGCTGAGCGCCATGGCGGCAGTCTTAAAGCCCAGCTGCGCAAGTCGGCTCATCCCTGGCTCCGGCCAGTCCTGAATGTTGGAGCCGATGAAGGTCCAGGGAAGCTGAAACACGGTGCCCATGCTGACACGGGCGCTGCGCCGGTACAGAGGATCGCTGCAGCCGGGGGTCAGCAGCACCGCATCCATTCCCAGCGCCGCAGCGGAGCGGAAAATCGCTCCCACATTGGTTGGATTCTGGACGTTTTCCAGTATGGCGATGCGTTTGGCACTGGCGGCGATTTGCTCCACGGTGGGCAGCTGCGGCCGACGCATGGCGCACAGCACGCCACGGGTCAGATGATAGCCGGTCAGCTGGGCCAGAACGTCACGGTCGGCGGTGAATACGGGGATGTCACCGCAGCGGGCGATGACATCCTGAGCGCTGCCGTCGATGTCCTTGCGCTCCATTAGCAGTGATACCGGCACACAGCCTCCGTCCAGCGCCCGATGGATGACCTTGGGGCTTTCCGCAATGAACATCCCCTTGGCAGGCTCGAACCGGTTTAACAGCTGCGCCTCGGTCAGTCGGGCGTATACATCCAGCTCCGGCGCATGAAAATCGGCGATTTCAATAATATTGGCCATAAATCAACCTCTGGGCAGATCCACCATGGTCACCGGATGACCCATGGCGGGGATAATCACATCCATCAGATCCTTGGTGCGCAGCCGCAGGCTGGAGGTGTTGATGCAGGGGTGACAGCCGATAAATTCCCCGCCCAGTAAGTCACGGTCAATCAGCAGCTTCACCTGATGCTCTTTGTCGTTCATCAGACCCAGCACGCTGAGAGAACCGGGGGTGATGTCCAGAAATCGTTCCATATATTCCGCACCGGCGAAGGACAGGCGGGAGGAGCCAATCTGCTTGGATAGGATGCTGGTTTTGAAGGGCTTGTCACCGGGTAGCAGCAGGAGATAAAACTCCGTGCATTGCCGGTTGCACAGCAGCAGATTTTTGCAGATAGTGGCCTCCAGTGCTTCGTCGATGGCGGCGCAGGCTTCCATGGTCATGGCAGCTTCGTGGTCGATACGCTGGTAGGGGACATTCAGTCTGTCCAGCAGGTCGTAGACTCGAATTTCTTTATCCAACCGTCCGTCGTTGGTGGCGGGACGGCCTTGCAGTAGTTCCATATTTTTGCCCTCTTTCGTAGAATGGGGCTATTATACTACAACCGCCGGCGGAAGTCTACATAAACATATGTACGAAAGGGCTTGATTATTGCGGCGGTTGTGGTATAATGTATTTGATTCTTCAGCGAAATTCCCAGATTGCTAAAGAACTATAAATTATAGTTTTGCGGTGTAACAATCAACGCACGTCATTGCGAACCAGTCCGCAGACTGGTGTGGCAATCCCCTAAAATTTTTGGCACCTATCGTACAACCATGTCATTGCGAGGAGGCCGAATAGGCCGACGTGGCAATCTCCTGCTGCAACCTTTGACAATACTCAGCGTTTAGGAATGAATGCTACGATTAGGCGCTTTTTTCTTTCCTAAAAGTTTGTAAATATTCAACGTTGTATCAGGAGATTGCCAC
>SVME01000070.1 GCA_015067605.1 Oscillospiraceae bacterium | reverse complement strand
TGACCAAGACCCCGAGGAGGTCATCACCGTTTATTTCGATTTCGGCAAGTGCAACGATTACATCATCGAGGAAATCAATATCGTGGATGTGATTGCTCCCGTTGCCGGTCAGCATCCTACCTACACCGTCAATATGTTCGGCACCGGCTATCACGTGGATGCCACAAAGAATGCCTATGAGGACATCTACTGGAAGAATCCCCCGGAAAAGTGGTATTACGTCAAGAACGGCGTTTCCTGGTGGGACGTGACCGATGGCGGTTACGATTACGTCTACGAAAATGACGTGTTCCTGCCCGGTCATCAGTATCAGTGTGAGATCTACGTCCACACCGACGACGGCTACGAGTTCGTGATGGATTTGTACACCAATCCCGAAACCTGGCCCACCGCCACCGTGAACGGAAAGCCTGCGGAGCTGACGTTCAACTCCGCCTCCGGCCTGATGTGGGAGCAGGAGGTTGCCTACACCTTCACCTGCGAAGAAAACGAAGTCTCCCAGATTATCGTGGACGGCATCAACGCCCCCCAAAAGGGTCAGGCTCCCGATTACACCGCCATCTTGGGCAATCCCGACCTGTATCAGCTGGATACGGACTACGGTCTGAATGGCAGCGGCATCTATTGGTACGACTGCGAGGGCAGACAGCTTGAAGCAGGGGAGCGGTTCGGCGATGCCGGTCCCTACCGCATTGCCATCAAGTTCGTTCCTGCCACCTCCGAAGATATGTATGTCAGCCAGTTTGCGAACGAAGTGGAGGTTGTAATCAACGGCAAGTCCGTCACCACCTACGGCGATTGGGATGATGTGATGGTAGGCAGCAGCGCTGTATGGGCGTTCTACACCTTCCGCAATGCATCTTCCGCACCGACTCTGGGTGTAACGGTCAGCGGTACGGTCACCAGCTACAATAATGCTTCCGGTGATATTACGCTTCAGCTTTGTGAGTACAGTTCCGGCACCGTTGCCTACGAGACCACTGTCAAGGGCAATACGGTCGATTACAGCTTCGCAGACGTTGCCGCAGGTGTGTATACCCTCCGGGTCAGCAAGGCCAACCACGTCACCCGTGAATATATGGTGATTGTCAATGGGGGCTCTGTTGCGCAGGATGTGAAGATTCAGCTGGTGGGCGATGTCAACGGCGACGGAAAGCTCAACATGAAGGACTGGGCACGGATGTATGAGCATCTGAACGAGGTGTCTGAGTTGACCGGTTACGACCTGCAGTGTGCCGACACCACCGGCGACGGCAAGGTCAACATGAAAGACTGGGCACGGGTGTATGAACACCTGAACGAAGTCAATCCCCTGTGGTAATCAGACTGTCCACGAACTATAAATTATCGTTTTGCGCACTAGCGGCGAAGCCGCATCGCTTCCCCCGAGGGGAAGCTGGCACCGCCGAAGGCGGTGCCTGAAGGGGAATACGGGCAGAAAGCTATTGGTTTTTGCGTTTTTAGACTTACTACTGCATTTCAGGTATCGCCATTCCCCTTCCGGTTCGGGCAAAGCCCGAACCACCTTCCCCTCGGGGGAAGGTATAGCGCCTGCGGCGCTTAGTAAGCTAAGCGATAATTTACTACAATCATCGCTTTTTTGACAAGCTGAGCTCCCGAGTCAGAGGGGGAGTGATAACCGTCACCCCCCAAGGAGGAAGAACAATGAATCATAGATTTTTAAAACAAATTATCAGTGCGCTGTTAGCGCTCATCATAGTCATCGGCATGATACCGATGACTGCGATTCCAGTCCATGCGGGACATACCTGCCCTGACTGCCAGGATTGGATCGATGGCTCTCCCTATTGCCAAGAATGTTATAAGTGCGAGGCCTGCATCAAATTGTGCATTGAGTGCGGAACGTGCTCTGAGTGCTCCGGAAACGACATCTGTGAAGGCTGTTCCGATCAGGAGGTTGGCGACACGGTCTGTGTGGCTTGCGCTATTGATAGAGGTACCCATTGTCCAGGTTGTGACGAGTGTTATATTGAAGCCGTATCGTGGTGTGAGGAATGTGGCTATTGCGAGTCCTGCAAGGATATATGTGATGGATGCAGCGTTAATTTGGGAAAGGGACTCCTCTGCGTCGAGTGTGCGGCGGAAGGAGAGGGGCACTGTCCTGAGTGCGGAGGGTGCTATTTCGAGATTCAAGGCTGGTGCGAAGAGTGCTTACGGTGCGTAGAATGCATCCCCACTTGCGAGTACTGTTCCACAGAAGAGGGCGCGATCCTCTGCGTCGAATGCGCCACCGATGCCGGAATGCACTGCCCCGATTGTTCGGAATGCTACGGCGAGGCAAACGGAGAGCTTTGTGAAGAATGCGGTATTTGCGGCGTCTGTGCAGACATCTGCTCTACGCATGAGCTTTGCATCGTATGTGCAATCGACAGCGGATACCACTGCCCGGGCTGTGAGGCCTGCGGTGAAGATGAAGTGATTTGCGAGGAATGCGGTGAGAAGTGCAGCGGATGCGCTAACGAATTCTGTGAAAACTGCAATTTATGCGATGAATGTGTTCAGCTTTGTCCCGGATGCGGTGCCTGTTCTCAGTGCGCGGAAATCTGCGAGAACTGCGGTGAATACTGCTCTGAATGCGAGGGAATCTGCGATGATTGCGGACTGTGCCTTGTATGCTGCGAGGATTTTGCAAACTTCGAGGGATGTGACTGCTCGGATTGGGTGTGTATCGAAAACGATAATTGGAACGAACATTTTGAAGAATCCCACACCGTGTCCGATAGCGGTCATAGCGCAAGACCCAGCGCCGCTTGGCTGTGGGATAACACATACCATTGGCACGCCTGTGCGTATTGCGAAGACAGCGCCCATTACACCAGTATGGGCAAGCATAGCTATTCCAACGGAATATGTACCGTCTGCGGTCATGTCAAGGATGCGAAGATCATCATCGTAGAGCAGCCTAAGGATACCAAAAACGTGTACGTAGCCAGTCCGGATGAAATGTACGACGAGCGTAATATTGCCCACCTCAGCGTAAAGGCGGTAGGCAACAGCGAGCTGACCTATACTTGGTGCAGAAGATATTATGTGGGCGGTCAAATCACCTATAAACCTTTATCCGAACTTTTTGATCCGGAAGAGGGCGAAATCTTTGACGGGCCCAATCTTTCCGTTGTAGTTCCCACAGATGCTTGCTGTAATCCTTGGTATATTTGCTGTATCATCACCGATGAAGATGGCAACGAGGTAAGAACATCCGAAGCCCTGCTTCAGGCAAGACACGATTATCAGTACTATTCCTGCTGGAAAGAGGACCACGAATGGCCTCTACCATCAGCTTCCAGAAATAAATACGGACATATCCTTCAGTGTGTTGGCGAATGCTGTGATGAGCAGGTGACTAACCTTCGCCCCCACGTGGACGATAATCGGGACGAATATTGCGACATCTGTGATTATGAAATCTCCGGAATCCTGATCACCAAGCAGCCTAAGAGTGTTAAGAATGTCTATGTGCGCAGTGATGATGAGATTTTTGACGAGAGCAACATTGCCCACTTCTCCGTAGAGGCTGTCGGTGAGAGCGAGCTGACCTACACCTGGTGCAGAGGTTATTACTCCGGAGGCCGATGGGTGTATAGGCCCTTGTCGGAATGCTGGGCGGATCCGGGCGAAGGAGAGAACTTCGACGGCCCGAATCTGGATATCGCAGCTCCCGAAGATGCTTGCTGCACCACCTATACCTTCTGCTGTTTCATCACCGATGAAGATGGCAACGAGCTAAATACAGTAAACGTGGAGCTGAGGGCAAAGCACAACTACCAATATTTTAAGGACTACCTATCTACTTGCGAACGACCCTATGAATATGCAAAAAGATATCCAAACGGACATATCCTTCAGTGTATTGGCACAGGCTGCGAAAAGAAGACCAAACTGCGTCACCATGTGGATGAAGATAAAAACTACCGCTGTGACATCTGCGATTATAGAAGTGTAATCGATTTGGTGGAGCTGACCATTACCGCTCCGAAGGAGGGGCAGCTCCCGAACTATGCGGTGGGCTGCGGAAGCACTGCCTATTGGGCAATGGGCGCAATGAACAACGGCCGTTACTGGTATGTGTCGGACAACGGAGTGGATAATTGGAAGCTGATAGATAACACCACCCCCTTCGTTGCGGACAAATATTACAAGTTCAGCGTCGATCTTTGCACGGCGAGTGGATATGAATTCGATAGGCATTACTCCTACAATTCCAAGGTTTTGGTTAAGGTCAACGGCGGCAGCGGCTTCTTCGCCCAAAAAACCTACAATCAGGATCTTGCCCACTACGTTACCGTTGAATGGGTGTTCGGTATCTGTAATGACAGCGTGATTGAAAACATCGTGATTGATAACGTGACCCAGCCCGTTGTGGGAGAAAAGCCCACCTATTCTGCTACTGCTCGTGGCAGCGGATATCGGGTGGATACTGACAGGAATGCCTATTACGAGGAATATGTGGGACAGAATGCAGGCAAAAAGTATTACTACATTAAAAACGGTATCGGCTGGTTCGATTTGACCGAGTGGGATTGGGTCTATGAAAATGAAACCTTCATCCCCGGACACGAGTATCAGGTCAGAGTTTATCTCAAGACGGAGGACGGCTATACCTTCTGGCATGATAAATGGTATGATATGCTCTTTACCGCAACTGTAAACGGCCAGAGCGCAACGGGTAATGCTACTACCTCAAACGGTCTTTACGAACAGACCATCAGCGCCACCTTCCCCTGCTCTCCGGCTACGGTATCTGCGGTGGCAGTGTCCGGTATCGACGCTCCTGTTGCCGGAAAGACCCCTGATTACACCGGACAAGTAGGCAATGCCACGCTGTACAGCTTTGCAAAATACGGTTACGGCAATGCTGGATTCTGGTGGTACGATTGCGAAGGCAACGCATTATCCGACCAGGATAAGTTCGTTGCCGGAGAAACGTATAGCTTGGAAATCAAGTTGACAAATACAATGGTAGGTCAGGCTGTGGCCAGCAAATTCCAGACACCCGTTACAGCAAAATTAAACGGAAAAACCGTAGATTCTTCTGATGTTATGGCAAACAGCACCACGGTGTATATCTATCAGACCTACACCTGTAACGTAGCGTCTGTCAGCGGCTCCATTACCAGCTTTAACGATGCGTCGGGTGATGTGACCTTGCAGCTCATTGAGCAAGGCTTGCCCGAGCCTGCTTACGAAACCATCGTTAAGGGCAATACGGCGGAATACTCCTTCTCCGGCGTTGCCAAGGGCACCTACACCCTGAGAGTCAGTAAAGCTAACCACGTCACCCGGGAGTATACCGTGGTGGTTGGTGATAAGTCCGTGACCATGGATGTGAAGCTCTGCCTGAAGGGCGATGCCACCGGTGACGGCAAGGTAAACATGAAGGATTGGAACTGCCTCTATGAGCATCTGAACGAGGTGTCTGAGTTGACTGGTTATGAGTGGCAATGCGCCGACGCTACCGGCGACGGAAAGGTAAACATGAAGGACTGGAACCGCCTTTACGAGCACTTGAACGAAGTCAATCCTTTGTAGCGATTATTTCTATATCGTCTGCAAGGATGCGGTAGAAAAGATTGGTCAGTTGGGGTACAGTCGGGATACCGTTTGAGTAGGGGAGAGCAGTCGATAAGCTTTACGAATGCGTGTTTTGACTAACACGTTGACCGGTAATCGGTTACTGCTTTCCACTGCACATGGAACGCTCAGGCAATTATAGACACGTTCCGAAAACGCTGTCATTGCGAGGAGCCCTGAAGGGGCGACGTGGCAATCTCCCGGTACAACGTTAAATGTGTTCGCCAAGATTTAGGAAAGAAAATAAGCGCCAAATCGTAGCGCTCATTCCTAAACGCCCAATACTGTCGATTGTTTCAGCAGGAGATTGCCGCGTCGTCCTATTCGGCCTCCTCGCAATGACGTGATATTCTTAGTGTGCTAATCGATAATTTATAGTTCTTCTACAAACTGACTGAACCGCCACGGAAACCCGTGGCGGTTCAGTCAGTTTGTAGATGCTTATAGCAGCCTATCGAGTAAATTCGTAGGGCTATGCAACAATTTACGACAAATAATCCATAGGCATGATATACGCAAACACGGAAGAGAGAATGGACACACTCATGATGACCACCAGCGTGATGATGCCGGGGGCGGACCAGAAGGCCTTGGCACAGCCGGCTTCGTCCTGATTGCTTTGCAGATATGCCTTGATTTTCTTCCGCTGCGCAATCAAAATAACCACAGCGGCCAGCGTAAACAGCCCGATGACTGCCCAAATCAGCAGGGAGCCAGTATTTTCGGGCAGCAGCTCTGACAACCGGGTCAGGTTGTCGGAGATGATTAGATTGTTGAACATATGCAGCACCATTGCCCAGCCGATATTATGCTCCAGCGTCACATAACCCAGTACCAATCCCACGCAGAAAGCGAAGGGGGCCTGACTGAGATTGCCGTGGAACAGGCCGAACAGCAGGGCGGAGGCGAAGATAGCGAACTTTTTGCCATAAGGCTCCATACGCCGCAGAATCAGTCCCCGAAACAGAATTTCCTCAGAAATCGGCGCGCCCAGACCGGCGTACAGGAACATACTCAGCCCATCCACCTCCATAGCTTCGGCGCTTGGCGAGGTCAGGCCTGCCTGATTCAGCAGCAGTTCTACAAGCAGTGACAGCACCATGAAAATCATTTGCGCACTCATAAAAATGGACAGGGTTTGCAGAAAGCCTCCAACCTTCATGGGTTTGCCGCGCTGCCAAATAGTACCGAAGGTGAACGCCGACTTTTTCCACATCAGCAGAATTATGAAACCGACTCCGATGGCCAGCATATAACCCCAGCCGCTGTTGTTCAGCACCTGATTTGTAATCCAGTCCATATCCACACTACCGGCTTCGGTAAAGGAACGCCCCATTTGTATGAAGGTGTCGATCAACGATGCGATGGTGACCGCAAGGGTCATGATGCCGTAGTAAATCAGCAGTGTCCAGCCCTGTGCGCTGTAATCACGGCGCATTTGCTTCTGGCGCATTTGCCGCAGATATTCCTCCTGATTCCAGTAGAACGGGTAGGGGTAATAGCCAGGATAGTTTTGGTACATCCTTAACCCTCCATTTCGTTAATTAGTGCTTCGGCGGACATCATGCCGTCGATGGCGGCGGACATGATGCCACCGGCATACCCCGCCCCTTCGCCGGCAGGGTACAGACCTGTGAGCGATGCCTGACGGTTCTCGCTCCGCAGGATTCGCACAGGGGAGGAGCTTCTGGTTTCCGGACCGGTGAGCACGGCATCGGGATTTGCAAATCCGGTCAGATTCCGCTCCAGCTCCGGAATGGCCTGCGCCAGCGCACGTGTGATTTTCGGAGGGAGAACCTGATGCAAATCGCACCATGTGACACCGGGGCGGTAAGTGGGCTGTACGGAGGTTGCTCCCGTGCTGGGGATGCCTTTCAGGAAATCGCCCACCAGCTGCGCTGGAGCTCGATAGCCGCCGATGCGGTAAGCAGCTTCTTCAATGTCCCGTTGCCAACGGATGCCACCCAGAGGGCCTTCGTAGGGGAAATCCGTCGGATTCAGCGTTACCAGCAAAGCGGCGTTGGCGTTTTCTCCGTCCCGATCTGCGTAGCTCATGCCGTTGGTGACCACGCCGCCTTCTTCGGAGGCGGCGGCCACCACATACCCGCCGGGACACATACAGAAGGTATACACCGTTTCGTTTTCTAAATGCCGCACAAGCTTGTAATCCGCCGGCGGCAGCACTGGATTGTGGCAGCCGTACTGGGCGGCGTTGATGGCGGATTGCGGATGCTCAATCCGAACGCCCATGGCGAAGGGCTTCGGCTCCATGGAGATGCCCGTACGGTGGAGCATTTCAAAGGTGTCCCGTGCGGAATGGCCGATGGCCAGTATGGCCTTGGAACAGGGGATAATATCTTCTCCCACCGCCAAACCGGTCAGCATCCCGTGGTGGGTGCGCAGGCCGGTGACCTGGCAATTGAATCGAACCTCGCCGCCCAAATCAATGATGCGCTGGCGGAGATTCTGCACCACCGTCAGCAGCACGTCGGTACCCACATGGGGCTTGGCATCAAAGAGGATGTCCTCACGGGCACCGGCCTTGACGAATTGCTCCAGAATCCAACCGATACGGGGATTGTTGACACCGGTGTTCAGCTTTCCATCGGAAAAAGTACCGGCACCGCCCTCGCCAAACTGGACGTTGCTTTTGGAATCCAGCTGGCCGGTGGCAAAGAAACGTTCAACCTTTTTATGACGGCTGAGAGCATCCTCGCCCCGCTCCAGAATCAGGGGCTTCAGGCCCGCCATGGCCAGCACCAGTCCAGCGAACATTCCCGCAGGGCCAAAGCCGATGACCACAGGCCGTTGCTGGGAAGGCTTCGACTTCGGCACCCGATAAAAATCCGTGGGAGCGATGGCGGCACGCTTGCAGCCGCTTTGTTTCAGGATTTTGTTTTCGCTGCCCTCCACGGCCACGTCAATGGTGTAGACGATTTTGATGTTCGGCTTTTTTCTGGCATCGATGGAGCGGCGCACCAGACGCAGCTGCCGCACCTTGGAATTGGAGATTTTCAACAGCCGTGCGGCTTCGTAGGTCAGCTGATGGGCGCTGTGTTCCGGCGGGAGCTGGATGTCACGGATACGAATCATGTTATTCCTTTCCGGCGGCGAGTCCGGCGCAACGACCGGAACTCCACGCCCATTGCAAGTTGTAGCCGCCGCAGTCGCCGTCGATGTCCAGCACCTCGCCGCAGGCATAAAGGCCGGACACAAGTCGGCTTTCCATGGTGGTGGGGTCGAAATCGGCGGTGAGGATGCCGCCGGCGGTGACCTGTGCGCTGTCCATGCCCAGTGGCTCAGAAAGCGTGATTTCAAATCCGTGAACGTTGTGGCAAACCGCTTCGATATCCTCATCGCTCAGAGTGGAAATGGGATGTCCGCCGGAAATGCCGGCGGCCTTGGTCAGCACACGACCCAGCCGATTGTGGAGAATGCCGGTGAGCAGCTCGTCGGTGGGCAGGGAAGTGCTGCGGCGACGGTGCAGTTCTGCGTCTAAATCAAACTGCTCCGGCAGGAAGTCCAGCCGGCAGCGCCAATCCCCCTTGCTCTGACAGACATCTCGACCAATTTCAAAAATCACTGGGCCGGACAGGCCATATTCGGTGAACTGAATCTCGCCAACGCTGTCCGCCATAACATTGCCGTCCAGCAGAATCTGGGCACGACAGTTGGCGCGAACGCCTTTCAGAGCGGATACGCCGCTCCAGCCGGATTTCAGCTGCACCAGTGTGGGGCGGAGCTTGGTCATCCGATGTCCCATGCTCCGCAGGAGCTGGTAGCCGGACATGGAGCCACCAAGCTTGGTGCCGGCCAGACCACCGCAGGCGATAATCAGCCGCTGGCAGGGGATGGCCTCGCCGTTGCCTTCCACGACGAAGCCTTTGCGAATTCGGGTGACTTCAAAGCCGGTTTTGATCTGAATGTTGGGTTTGTCTAAGGCGAAACGCAGTACGTCTACCACAGAATTTGCCTGATCCGAGTAAGGATACACCCGTCCGGAGGGTTCAGCCACGGTGAATAGACCCATGTTACGAAACCATTGGAGGGTGCTTTCTACATTAAATTGGGACAGCGCCGGGGCAGCAAACTCCGGCTGATTGCCGTGGTAGGGGGCGGAATTCAGGTTGGTTAAATTGCACCGACCGTTTCCGGTGGCTTGAAGCTTGCGGCCCAGCCGTGCCTGACGCTCGAACAAGATGACCTGTGCGGAAGGATTTTCCGCTGCTGCCAGTGCCGCCGCCATGCCGGAAGAGCCACCGCCAATGATTCCGATAACCATTTTCCCACCTGCTTTCTTCACTAAATTATCGTTTATAGCACCAGCGGCGAAGCCGCCATCCCTTCTCCCGGGGAGAAGGTGCCCGAAGGGCGGATGTGGAATGCGGGCGGAAACGTTATGTTTTCCGCTCTGTATCAGACCTGTTGCC
>SVME01000069.1 GCA_015067605.1 Oscillospiraceae bacterium | reverse complement strand
ATGCCATCCGTTGCGGCAGCACCATGATTCGGGTGGGTACCGCCATCTTCGGTGCCAGAGATTATACAAACCAGCATCACAAGTGATGTATACTTAGGAGGAAACAGATATGAGTTTTTGGGATAATGTTAAGAAGTTCGCACAGCCGTATTCCGACGATGAGTACGATGAGTACGACGATATGGAAGCCTACGAGGAGGAAACTCCCCGCCGTGCCGCCCGCACCGAGGCTGAGCCCGCCGGCAAGTTCGAGGCCCCTGCCGCCGCCCCTGCCGCTCCCAAGACCGGCTTCAGCGGTCAGGTTCTGAATATCAACTCCGGCAAGCAGGAGGTCGTCCTGTTCCGCCCCAGCAGCTTCAACGACTGCACCAAGGCCGCCGATGATCTGCGTGACAAAAAGGCCATCATCGTCAATATGGAGAACGTGGACAAGGCCCTGTCCCGCCGTGTGGTGGACTTCCTGTCCGGCTGTGCCTACGCTCTGGACGGCAAGGTTAACAAGATTGCCCAGTCCACCTACCTGTTCTGCCCCCACAGCATGGACGTTGTGGGTGATTTGGAAAATATCCAGGCCGAAGTCGAGAGCTATGTCTGAGAACGGGAGTTATAGAATATGTTTACACCGCAGCAGATAGAACAGATTTCCTTCAGTCGTGCCACCTTCGGTGGCTACGATATGCAGGCTGTGGATGAATTTCTGGAGCCTCTGACGGAGGATTATGTGACCCTTTATAAGGAAAACGCCCTGCTTAAGAGCAAGATGCGTGTACTGGTGGCTAAGCTGGAGGAATACCGTGCCAACGAGGCCAGCATGAAAGAGGCCATCGTTAACGCCCAGAAGACCTGCGACACCATGGTGAAGGACGCAGAGAGTAAATGTACTCAGATGCTGGACGCTGCCAACGTGGCTGCCGCCGAAAACGCCAAGAACACCGATGTGCTGATTGAAGCTGAAAACGACCGGCTGGAGGAAGCTCGCCGCGTCACCTCCAGCAAGATTCAGTCCATGGAGATGCAGATCAAGGATCTGCTGGAAATGCTGGCAGAGATTCGGGAGGAGAACCGCCCTGCGGACATCCCCGCCCCCGCTGTTGAAAAGAAGGATCCGGATGTGGCAGACGAGATTTCGCAAAATCTGGAGGCGCTGGTTGGCCGTGCGGAGAATACCGCTCCCACCGCTGAGCCCAAGCATCCCGTTTCCGATACCACCACCTCCAGCAAGTTTGCCAACCTCCAGTTCGGTCGGAACTACGACCCCTTGAAGAAATAAATACCCAACGCTAAGATGAGGACAGGTGCGTATGTAAACCGTCATCAGAGAGCTGCCGGTCGGTGCAAGGCAGTAGACGGCACATAGGCATATCCCCTCGGAGCGGCGCACCGAAAATTAGTAGGCTGCGTCGGGTGCGCCCGTTACAGCGCCAACAAGTGCTGCCATATGGCAGAACAAGAGTGGTACCGCAGAGGTATTTTGCGCCTTTGTCTCTTTTTGATAGGGACAAAGGCGCTTTATTTGGCTCCCCTCAAGGGGAGGCTATTATTCGTATTTCAAACGGAGGAACATTCCAATGGACTTTAAGAACACCATCATCACCCCCAAAACCGACTTCCCCATGAAGGCCGGTCTGCCTGCCCGTGAGCCGGGTATGCTGGAAAAGTGGCAGGAGCTGGACCTGTACAACGCCATGCTGGAGAAGAACAAGGATCTGCCCCCCTTCATTCTGCACGACGGCCCTCCCTTCTCCAACGGCTATATCCACATGGGCCACGCTCTGAACAAGACCCTCAAGGACTTCATCACCCGTTCCCACGCCATGATGGGCTACTACACCCCCTATGTCCCCGGCTGGGACAACCACGGTCTGCCCATCGAGCGGGCCATCGAAAAATCCAAGGCCAAGCTGAACAAGGATATGTCCGTGTCCGAGTTCCGTCTGGCCTGCGAGGCCTTCGCTGAGGATTTCATTCAGAAGCAGATGGGCGGCTTTAAGCGTCTGGGCGTGGTGGGCGACTGGGAAAACCCCTACCGCACCATGGATAAGCATTTCGAGGCTCAGGAAGTCAAGGTCTTTGGCCGGATGTTTGACAAGGGTTACATCTACAAGGGCTTGAAGCCCGTCACCTGGTGCCCCTTCTGCGCCACCGCCGTGGCAGAAGCCGACATCGAATATCAGGACGACCCCTGTACCTCTGTCTACGTCAAGTTCCCCATGAAGGACGACCAGGGCAAGCTCTCCGGTTTCGACCTGAGCAAGACCTTCTTCGTCATCTGGACCACCACCATCTGGACCCTCCCCGGCAACATGGCCATCTGCCTGCATCCCCGCGACAGCTATGTGATTGTAAAGCCCGATTACAGCGACGAAATGTTTATCGTAGCCGAGGCTCTGTGCGAGAAGGTCATGGGCATGGGCGGCTATACCAGCTACGAGATCCTGGCCACCTATCCCGGTCAGTTCTTCGAGAATATGCTGGCACAGCACCCCTTCATCGACAAGACCTCCCGTCTGGTCAATGCTGAGTACGTCACTATGGACTCCGGTACCGGCTGTGTCCACACCGCTCCCGGCTTCGGTGCCGACGACTATCAGACCTGTATGCGCTACGGCATGGATCTGGTGGTGCCCGTGGACGACTACGGCCGTCACACCGACTACGCAGGCAAGTACGCCGGTCTAAAGACCGAGGATTCCAACCCCGTGATTCTGGCGGATATGAAGGAAAGCGGAATGCTCTTCGCTTCCGAGGACATCGTCCACTCCTACCCCCACCACGACCGGTGCAAAAAGCCTGTCATTTTCCGCGCGACTCCCCAGTGGTTCTGCAGCGTGGAATCCTTCAAGGATCAGGCCATCGAGGCCATCGAAAACGTGCAGTGGTTCCCCGGCTGGGGCGGCGACCGGATGGTGAGCATGATTCGGGAACGTGCCGACTGGTGCATCAGCCGCCAGCGCCGTTGGGGTTTGCCCATCCCCGTGTTCTACTGCAAGGACTGCGGTAAGCCTGTTTCCAACCCCGATTCCATTGCTAAAATCTCCGCTCTCTTTGACGAACACGGCTCCAACGTCTGGTTCGAGAAGGATGCCATGGAGCTGGTGCCTGAGGGCTTCACCTGCCCCCACTGCGGCGGCACTTCCTTCGATAAGGAAACCGATACACTGGACTGCTGGTTTGACTCCGGCTCCACCCACTACTCCTCCCTGATGCACCGGACCCCCGAGCTGTGGCCGGCGGACGTGTATCTGGAAGGTGCCGACCAGTATCGTGGCTGGTTCCAGTCCTCCCTGCTGACCAGCGTTGGTGCGCTGGATCAGGGTGCCCCCTTCAAGCAGGTGCTGACCCACGGCTGGGTTGTTGATGGTCAGGGTCGTGCTATGCACAAATCCCTCGGCAACGGCGTGGATCCCGCCGACCTAATCAAGGACTTCGGTGCGGATATCGTCAGATTGTGGGCTGCTTCCTCCGATTACCATGCGGATGTGCGTTGCTCCAAGGAAATCTTCAAGCAAATCGCCCAGAACTATCTGAAATTCCGCAACACCGCCCGTTACTGTCTGGGCAATCTGGCGGACTTCGACCCCGATAAGGACATGGTCGCTGCCGCCGACATGGAGGAACTGGACAAGTGGGCGCTGACCAAGCTGGATGCGCTGATTGCTCTGGTGCGCAAGGCCTACAACAACTACGAGTTCCACATCATCTCCCATGCCATCAACGACTTCTGCGTGGTGGAGTTGTCCAGCTTCTATCTGGATATCCTCAAGGATCGGCTGTACTGCGACGAGCGTGACGGCCTGCGCCGCCGCTCTGCTCAGACCGCCCTGTTCCTGATTGTGGATGCCATGGCAAAGCTGTTTGCTCCCATCCTCGCCTTCACCTGCGATGAAATCTGGCAGTCCATGCCCCATCGCAGCAGCGACGATGTGCGCAACATCCTCCTGAACCAGATGCCGGCTGATATGGCCGCCTATGTGCTGTCCGGCGACACCATGGACAAGTGGGCTACCGTCATGAAGCTCCGTCAGGATGTGAACGGCGTGCTGGAGAAGGCTCGTGCCGACAAGCGCATCGGCAAGGCGCTGGAGGCACACGTTTCCCTGTCCGGCAGCGATGAGCTGAAGGCCGCCTGCGACAGTCTGGATTTGGCAGAAATCTGCATCGTTTCCTCCTGCGCATGGGAAACCGCTCCCGAGGGTGCTGAGGTCGCCGCCGGTGTCAACTTCCCCGAGCTGACCGTGGGCGTGTCCGAGGCCAAGGGCGAGAAGTGCCCCCGCTGCTGGATGCACTCCGAACAGGCCAACGCTGAGGGTCTGTGCCCCCGTTGCGCCGCTGTTATTGCCAAGCTGGACGTTGAAATCTAATTATTTTCGCCCTGCCGAACACCGGCAGGGCGATTTCATCTTAGTATAAACCGCCATGGGCGGATTTGATCCTCCGGACTGGCATAACCGATACCAACACGTTTATCCGTGACAACTTCGCAGGGTGTGCCATCGTCCTCAATCCACAGCTCATCTCCGAAAATGCTTTTCCGGTTCAGGTCGCCGGTAATCGACAGGGCTTTCGTCAACCGACCCGGACCGGGGGCCTCGACGCAGGCTCGAATCAGCACCGCCTCCGGTTCCTCCGGATTGCCGGTGACAATGTTCAGCAGCCAATGGATTCCATAGCACAGGTATATATACAAAGTGCCGGCATCGGCATACATCACTTCCGTTCGCTTTGTCCGGCCTTTATGGGCATGGCAGGCCGTATCTGCTTCACCACAGTAGGCTTCCGTTTCAGAAATGCGCAGACGCATGATTTTTCCATCCGGAAACCGTCGAACAAGGTACTTCCCCACCAGGTTTTCTGCCACCGTTAAACAAGGTCGGTGAAAAAATTCATACTTCAAACGGTTCATTTCTACCCCTCTTTCCAATTTTATCTAACTATACCAAACTTTCCGTCAAACATCAACAATCCCCCCACCAAGTTTTTTCAAAAACCCAAAAATAATGCTTGACAAATGGCGATTGCGTGCTATAATAAGCGTGTTCTGTTTGAGCCGCCGGTATAGCTCAGTTGGTAGAGCAACTGATTTGTAATCAGTAGGTCGGGGGTTCGAGTCCGTCTACCGGCTCCAACCAGAGCGACAGCTCAATCAGACTCGAACATTCAAATGCAACGCGGACGAGCGTTGCCGGCGAGGGCTTGACCGAGCCGCTCCTTGATTGAACGAGTCCGTCTACCGGCTCCAACCAGAGCTACCGCTCAATCAGAAACAACTTCATATGGGGGAGTTCCCGAGTGGCCAAAGGGGACAGACTGTAAATCTGCTGCGTATCGCTTCGATGGTTCGAATCCGTCCTCCCCCACCACAAAAAACCGCTATCCATAAGGATAGCGGTTTTTTGTGGTGGGGGAGGAATAGGATTCGAAAATTTTAATGCAACAGTCCGGTGGACTGTTGCGCGCGACGGCTCGACGGAGCGCAACCATAATTTTTGCCCAAAGGGCAAAAATGCAAACGAATCCGTCCTCCCCTTTTAATAATTGGAAGAAATTTAACATTTTGTAAAGAAATACCTTTGACTCTTGTGTTTTTCCACTGCCATGTTATACTAAAAACAAAGGAGTTGGTGCGACATGACAGAAAAGAATGGGCGCAAAAGAATCAATTTGGATTTAGTTATTTTGGCTGTGGTGGCTGTTGTTGTACTGGTATTGTACCTCTGCTCCGTTCTTATTAACCCACTATTAATCAGATCTATCGACGCAGATGATGTGGAGAAGGTCGTTATCTACGGTCGGCAGATGGATGATGACAAAAAAGAAGAATTCATTGAGTTATATAATTCCTCAAAATACGCCGGCAGATATAAGGATGACGCTGGATCGACCCCAAATTTCAGCGTTAAAGTTCATTTTACTAACGGAGATAAGATTACCATTTGGGATGATGGTTCCAGACTCTTTGTTTCCCCCGAATCCGGCGAAACCTTCCAAATCAGAAATAAAGAATTATACGCATTTTTAATAGATTAATCTGCGGAGTTGATGTGAGTAAACAAATTTCACCATCTTAATGCCCACCGGCTAAGCCGGTGGGCATTAAGATTATTCCTTCCCCACCAGCTTTGCGTAGGCGTGGGACAGGAGTAGGGACAACGCCAGATTCGCCGTTGCAAACGCAGTGCCAATCCAGCAACGGGTAAATAGCAGATTCACCATGTCGGACATGGCTACCTCATAATGAACGATGCCCCACAGGAAGCACACGCCGGACAGCACCGCCGTACCGACTACGCTGCCAATCACAAAGGCCCGACGGCTGCCATACAGCCGCAGGAAGTACCAGTTCATCAGCGCCAGCAGTGCGCCTGTGGCAGGAATTATCATATTAAACGCCCACAGACCATTGGTCGCACCTCTTGGCGTGGCGGCCTCCAGCGTGACACCTGCTGTTATCGCACCAAAATACAGCAAAAACAACAGACTTTGCAGCATCGATGCTTTCCACTCCCCTACCCGACGCAGCTTCGGTGCCTTCACCACCGCCACCTGCGTCAGGGTCTTTTTCGCATTGCCCATGGTCGCCGCACAGACGGAGCAGGTCTTCGCATGAGCCTCCACCAGCTTTCCACTTTCCTCACTACAACATCCGTCTACGTACAGGGGCAGCAGATCCTGAATTACCTTACAATCCATTTCCATTCATCCTTTCAATGATTTTCTGTTTGGCTCGAAACAGTGTCACTCTGGCCCAGCTCTCGCTTTTCCCGAAAAGCTGACTGATTTCCTTCAAGGACACCTCCGCCAGAACTGCCAACTGAAATACCTCTCGATAAGGCTCCTCCAGCCCGTTCAGCACCGCCATGGCCTGTCGGGTCAGCATCTTCACTTCCACCGTGTCCGTCAGGTCAAAGGTCGATGTCAGCTCCGTCTGCTCCTCCATGGGCTGATAGCGTTTTTGCTCTCGGCACCAGCTAAAGTACAGATTCTTCGCTATCTGACACAGCCACACCGCCGCCTTCTCCTCTTTTCTCAGCTTGGTAATGTTGATGTAGGCTCGGAAAAAGGTTTCCTGCGTCAGCTCCTCCGCCACGCCTTCGTTGTGGCTCAGGCTCATCAGATACTTGAATATAAAGCCGTAGTGCATTTTGTACAGCTTTTCGATATCCGCCATTGTTTCACCGCCTTTCTGCCCATTAGATTCACAAAGGATGAAAACGTTACAGCCAGTTTAACACATTTTTCTTTTATTTTCTACCGGTCTTGCAATTTGAACTGGTTTTCTTTATAATGAGAGAAAAGGAAGTGTTTTGCGAAATGGGCATTATTTTTGAGATTATTGTCTGCTTTTTTGCTGGGATGGGTGCCGGTCTTGGCACCGGCTTTGCAGGCATGAGCGCCGCCGCGGTCATCACACCCGTGCTGGTGACCTTTCTGGGCATGGAGCCTTATTCCGCCGTGGGCATCGCACTAGCTTCCGACGTACTGGCCAGCGCCTGCAGCGCCTGGGAATACGGTAAAAACAAAAACCTTGACATCCGCAACGGTATCGTGATGATGGTTTCCGTACTGGCGTTCACCATGGTGGGCAGCTGGGTTTCCAGCCTGCTCCCCAGCAGCACCATGGGCAGCTTCTCCGTGTTCATGACCATGATTCTGGGTATCAAATTCATCCTCAAGCCCGTCATGACCACCAAGGAGGCCATGGCCGGTGTCAGCTCCCAAAAGCGCATCGTCCAGTCCATCCTCTGCGGTATCATGATTGGCTTCATCTGCGGATTCATTGGTGCCGGCGGCGGCATGATGATGCTGATGATTCTGACCATGGTGCTGGGCTACGAACTGAAAACCGCCGTGGGTACCAGCGTATTCATCATGACCTTCACCGCCCTCACCGGCGCTGTGAGCCACTTTGCCATCGATGGCGCACCAGACTGGTCCGTGCTGGGACTTTGCGTATTGTTTACCCTGCTGTGGGCTCGAATCGCCGCCCGGTTCGCCAACAAGTCCGCCCCAAAAACCCTGAATCGGGTGACAGGCTTGATTCTGGTAGTTCTGGGTGCCGTGGTTCTGGGCTTTAATTTAATTACCCGATAAGGAGCGCTGTTATGGAAAATCTGATTTCCGTCATCATCCCCGTGTACAACCGGACGAACTACTTGCCAGAGTGCATGGATTCTCTGTTCGCCCAGAGCTATCGAAATCTGCAAATCATTCTGGTGGACGACGGCTCCACCGACGGCTCCGTGGAGCTGTGCCGGCGCTACGCCCGGGAGGACGAACGAATCCACTTTATCGCCGCAGACCATGGGGGCGTTTCCGCCGCCCGAAATCTGGCGCTGGAGGCTGCAAAGGGCGAGTACGTGCTGTTCGTTGACAGCGACGATGTGATTCATCCGCTGCTGGTGGAGGCGCTGCTCCGTGGTCTGGTGGAGAGCGGTGCCGGCATGGCCAGCACCAGATGCCTTGGCATTCCCAATGACAAGTGGGGCGACGTGACCTCGCTGATTCAGAATTCTCCCGGCCCGGCGGAAACCCGCCACCGCACCCATCCGGAGGTGCTGGATGATTTCTTCAATGGCTGTTCCCCCTTCGGCGTGGTGGGTGGTGTCATGATGCGACGGGATTTGATTGGAGATACCCGCTTCAACACCGACCTGTTTATCGGCGAGGACTTCTATTTTGTGTACCAGAATCTGATTAAGGGGACGGATGCGGTGTATCTGCGGCAGCGGTGGTATTACTATCGTGACCATGCCCAGAACAGCGGCGGCATCACATCCTACGATGCCTTCTGGACACGCTTTTACCGGCGGAAGCTGGTCTGGCAGAACGAGGAGCGTCTGGGCCGTATCCAGTACGCCAACATCCAGAAACGCAACGGCCTGAGCATATACCTGCGAGCGGTGACGAATCATTCTCTGAACAAGGCCGATGGGAAGAAAGCCCGGGCCACCATCAAGGCCCATCGGAAGGAAATCTTCCCTGCCCTGCGGATTCAGGGCAAAATCCGCTACTTTATAGCCGTGTACCTACCCTTCCTCCAACGGGCCCTGAAGAAAATCAGAAAATTGTTCAAAAAGTGAGTAATCCGCCTCTGTTCCTCGTTATAGAGGTGAAGGGGGTGCCGTTATGAGATTACTTTCGATTTTACTGCTTTTGATTATGCTGACCGGCTGCGCCGCCGACACACCGGCGCAAACCACTGCCCCGGAGAAGGCACAGGAGCAGGAGGTGTCCGCTATGAATATCACCGTGGCTGACACCAGGCCCAGCTGTCTGGCCATTGAGTCCGGCCGCTGCTTCTACGGCGAGGACGAACAGGGGAATTTTTACCGGATTCTGTGGGCGGAAACGGATGCTTTGGCGGAGGGGATTGCCGTCCGTGTGGAGTATCGGGATTGGAAGGCGCTAGAGTATCCCAACGGGTATCCGGACGGCGGATACACTCCTCAGTATGAGGTGACCGCTATCAGCGTGACGCCTCAATCCGCTTCGCCGGATGCGGTCCGCAGCGCTGCCGATGCTATGCTGGCACGACGGTGCCATGTCACTGACCTGTCCGGTTTTGTAATAAGCACCGTGACCGATGAACGGGGTAGATCCTTTGTGGAATATGGAATTCCCGGTGGTTTTTATCTGGTTGCCGTTTCTGCCGAGGGAACTGCGGAATACGTCTTTGATGGCATGGAGAAATATGCTGAGTATCTGCCACTGGCAACGCCTCAAGCAATTCGTCAGGCGGACGAGAAACTATCTGCGCAAGCCCCCTCAGGCTCCTACTATTTCAGTGTCAATGACGAGGGATATCTGTGCCTGAATGCCGAGGTTATCGTTCATTTTGAGCCGGACCCCCCTGCGGACGAAAACGAACTGGTGATGAGCGGCTGCGGCATCGACCACGAGCATCTATTCTTTTCCGAACGCATCTGCCCGAAGCCTTGAATATTGCATCCCCGACACAAGTCGGGGATGTCCCTTTTTATTGTAAATTATCGTTTAGCGTACTAAGCGCCGCAGGCGCTATACCTTCCCCCGAGGGTGGTGCTTCGCGCAGCGAATTAGAATTAAAATGATTGCCAGTGGCAATCATACCACTACTATTAGGTGGCCG
>SVME01000068.1 GCA_015067605.1 Oscillospiraceae bacterium | reverse complement strand
ATAAAGTATAAACGCTGTGCCGGGAGATTGCCACGTCGCCCTTTCAGGGCTCCTCGCAATGACAGCTTTTTCGCTACGCTTTTGTTGATTTGTGATTGTGCTTACTTAAAGGGATAACCATAATTATCGTTTAGCGGCGAAGCCGCCTTGGCTCTCCCGGAGGGAGATCTGTCACCGCCGAAAGGCGGTGACTGAGAGGGTTTCGCCGTAATTCAGGTCACCCTCTCCGCCCCAGTGTGCGCACTGGGGCACCTCTCCCTAAGGGAGAGGCAAGGGCGTGGTGCTACACTAAACGATAATCTATAGTTATTGGAAGTCTGACATATTCATTAAACCATCTTCCGCCCTGTCTGTCAACGGGAAGGGGCAAAAAATTTTCTGTGAATCTATTGACTTTACTCTGCTAAAGTGGTAAAATACCCGCATCATTACACGGAGGTGCCGCTATGAAGCGTAATCCATCCCTGGACCGTCTGTTCCAGACCATTCTCAATCTGGAATCCATCGACGAGTGCTACGCCTATTTTGAAGACCTCTGCACCATCAAGGAACTGAGCGATATGTCCCAGCGGCTGGATGCCGCTGTCCTGCTGGCACAGGGCATGAGCTATCAGAAAATCATGGAGCAGGTCAACATCAGCACCGCCACCATCGGGCGGGTCAGCCGCTGCCTGAACCACGGTGCCGGCGGCTACAAATCCGCCATCAACAAGCTGGAGGAACAATCATCATGCTAACTCTCAAAGAACAAGTCGCTATGAATCTGCGGGAGCTGTACGAAACCTACGGTTACAGCCAATACCGCATGAGCAAATTTGAAGAATACGACCTTTACGCCCGTAACAAAGATTTTCTGGTGTCTGACAACGTGCTGACCTTCACGGATCTGTCCGGCAAGCTGATGGCACTGAAGCCGGACGTCACATTGTCCATCGTGAAGAACACCAAAGATCTGGACGTGGTGCAGAAGCTCTATTATAATGAGAACGTCTACCGCGCCACCAAGAGCAGCCACGGCTTCAAGGAGATCATGCAGCTGGGTCTGGAGTGTCTAGGCCCCATCGACGACTATGCCATCAGTGAGGTGCTGAGCCTCGCCGCCGAAAGCCTGCGGCGGATTTCTCAGGATGTGGTGCTGGACATCTCCCATCTGGGCATCCTGTCTGAGGTGATGGAAGCCAGCGGCATCCCCGCCGAACTGCGCAGCGATGCCATGAACTACATTGCGGAAAAGAATCTTCACGACCTGACCGCCCTGTGTGCCAGCTGCGGCGTACCGGAGGAGGATTTGTCCATTCTGCGCCAACTGGTCACCATGAAGGCGCCCCTGAACGCGGACAGCTATCAGACCCTTACCAGCCTGCTGGCCGGTCGGGTTGCCCCCCAGACGCTGGATCAATTCCTGCGCATCCTGTCCGCGCTGGAGGATACGGAGTTTGCCTCCATGCTGCGAATCGACTTCTCTGTGGTGGACGATATCCATTATTATAACGGTTTCGTATTCAAAGGCTTCATCAACGGCCTGCCCGGCAGCGTCCTGTCCGGCGGCCAGTACGACCGGCTCATGAGCAAGATGAAGCGCACCGACCGTGCCATTGGCTTTGCGGTGTACACCGATATGCTGGAGCGGTTGGAGCAACCCTCGGAGGAGTATGATGTAGATGTGCTGCTGCTGTATGGAGATGTTTCTCTTTCCCAACTTCGCCAGCAAATCCGCACCCTAACCGCAAGCGGCCGCAGCGTGATGGCACAGCGCAACATTCCTGCCAACATTCGTTATAGAGAAATGATTACCATCGGGGAGGTGGAGAAGAATGCTTAACGTCGCATTGCCCAAGGGCAGACTGGGCGAAAAGGTCTACGCTATGTTTGAAAAGGCAGGCTTCCCCTGCCCTTCCATCAAGGAAAACAACCGGAAGCTGATTTTTGAAAATGCCGAGTGCGGCGTGCGCTACTTCTGGGTCAAGCCCTCGGACGTGGCCATCTATGTGGAGCGGGGCGCTGCGGACATTGGCGTGGCCGGCAAGGATATCCTGCTGGAGTACGAGCCGGATATTTACGAGCTGCTGGATTTGCAGCTGGGCAAGTGCCGGATGGCCGTGGCCGCCAAGGCTGGCTTTCGGGATGACACCCGCCGGCAGCTCCGTGTGGCCACCAAGTTCTCCAACATTGCCCAGAACTACTATCGCTCCAAGGGACGGGACATCGACATCATCCATCTGAACGGCTCCATCGAGCTGGCACCCATTTTGGGACTTAGCGACGTGATCGTGGACATCGTGGAAACCGGCACCACCCTGAAGGAAAATGATTTGCTGGTTTACGACAACATCGTGCCCATCTCCGCACGACTCATCGCCAACAAGTCCAGCTACAAATTCAAGGGCGCAGAAATCGACCAGATCACCGCCAGCATCACCGCCCAGTTGGAGGAAGGCAAATGATTAAGATCATGAAATACGGCGAAGTGGCGCCGGACGAGATTTTCGCCCGTGTAGAGCCCACCTTCAACGTAACCGATATTGTCACCGAAATTATTTCAAATGTGCGCAAAAATGGTGACAAAGCCCTGTTCGAATACTGTGAAAAGTTCGACAAAGCCAAGCTCACCGCTTTGCAAGTAAGCAAGGAGGAGATTGCCGAGGCAGTGGCCAGCGTTGACCCCGACTTCCTGCGAATCCTGCAGGATGCGGCCGCCAACATCCGCAAATTCCACAGCCGTCAGGCGCGCAATAGCTTCGTCATCAACGACGAGGACGGCATCCTGATGGGCCAGAAAATCATCCCCGTAGATCGGGCGGGACTGTACGTCCCCGGCGGTACTGCCGCCTACCCCTCCACGGTGCTGATGGATTCCATCCCCGCAAAAATTGCCGGCGTTCGGGAGCTGGTGATGGTAACCCCTCCCAACGCAGAGGGCAAGGTCAACCCTGTCATCCTCGCTGCCGCCTATGTGGCCGGTGTGGACCGGATCTTCAAGGTGGGCGGCGCACAGGCCGTGGCCGCTCTGGCCTACGGCACTGAGAGCATCCCCCGTGTGGACAAAATCGTCGGCCCCGGCAATGCCTTTGTGGCCGAAGCCAAACGGCAGGTCTTTGGACAGGTGTCCATCGACATGATTGCCGGCCCCAGCGAGATTCTGATCATCGCCGACGGCAAGTCCAATCCCCGTCACCTTGCGGCGGATCTGCTCTCTCAGGCAGAGCATGACAAGCTGGCCAGCGCCGTTCTTGTCACCGATTCCTATGATTTGGCATTGGCGGTACAGGCAGAGCTGGAGGTGCAGATTCCTGCGCTGGAGCGTGCGGAAATCGCCCGTGCGTCCATCGATAACAATGGCAAAATCATCGTGGCCGATGATTTGAAGCAGGTCATTGAGATTTCCAACCAGATTGCACCGGAGCATCTGGAGCTGTGCGTGGACAATCCCTTCGACTATCTGGACAGCATTCGTCATGCCGGTTCCATTTTCATGGGGCGCAACTGTCCTGAAGCGCTGGGCGATTACTTCGCCGGCCCGAACCACACCCTGCCCACCAGCGGCATGGCACGGTTCTCCAGCCCCCTGAGTGTGGATGACTTCATCAAAAAGACCCAGTACACCTACTACACCCGTGACGCACTGGCAAGGGTCGCAAAGGACGTGGCTACATTCGCCACCGCCGAAGGTTTGACCGCTCACGCAAAAAGTGCGATTATCCGCACGGAGGACGATAAATGAGCCGCTTTTTTAGTGAAAAATATTCCGCATTGACCCCCTACACCCCCGGCGAACAGCCTCGGGATCAGCACTACATCAAGCTGAACACCAATGAATCCCCCTTTCCGCCCTCACCGCTGGCGCAACGCTATGCGGCGGAGGAAGCAGGCAAGCTGGAGCTATACTCCGACCCCACTTGCGCCGCTCTGACGGCGAAAGCCGCAAAGGTTTTCGGCATCGAAGAAGATGAAATCATCTTTTCCAACGGCTCTGACGAAGTGCTGAACTTTGCCTTCATGGCCTTCTGCGATGATACCCATCCGGCGATTTTTCCCGACATTACATATGGCTTCTACAAGGTCTTTGCACAGCTCAACGGAATTCCTTATGAGCAAATCCCTCTGAAAGAGGATTTCACCATAGATATCAGAGATTATGTGAACCAAACAGGCACTGTTTTTATCGCCAATCCCAATGCCCCCACGGGTCTTTATCTAACACCTAATCAAATCGAAACCATTGTGCAATCTAATCCGGAACGGATTGTGGTCATTGACGAAGCCTACATCGATTTCGGCGGCGAAACTGCCATCCCTCTGACCAAAAAATACGACAATTTGCTGGTGGTACAGACCTTCTCCAAGTCCCGTTCCATGGCCGGTGCCCGTCTGGGTTTCGCTGTGGGTTGCAAGGCGTTGATTCAGGATTTGAGCACCATCAAATACTCCGTCAATCCCTACAACGTGAACCGAATGACCATGGCCGCCGGTCTTGGGGCACTAGAGGACAGGGACTACTTCCTGTCCAACTGCCGCGCCATCATAGAAAATCGAGCATGGACGGTGGATGCGCTCACCAAGCTTGGCTTTACCACACTGGAGTCTTTGACCAACTTCGTTTTCACAAAGAGCAACGCCATCTCCGGCAAGGAGCTGTATCTAAAACTGAAGGAAAATGGTATCCTCGTTCGCCACTTCGACACCCCACGGCTCACCGACTATGTTCGCGTCACCATCGGCAGCGCCGGTCAGATGGCCGCCTTCATCGACACTACTAGAAAAATTCTGGAGGGAACGCTATGAGAATCGCTGAAATCAAGCGCACCACAGCGGAGACCGACATCTCCCTTGAACTGAATCTGGACGGCACCGGTGCCGCCGATATCCAGACCGGCTGCGGTTTTCTGGATCATATGCTAACATTGTTCGCCCGTCACGGACGGTTTGACCTGAACATCACCTGTCAGGGCGACACCTACGTGGACGACCACCACACCGTAGAGGACATCGGCATTGCGCTGGGTCAGGCCTTCGCCATGGCCCTGGGCGACAAGAAAGGCATCCGGCGCTACGGCGACACCACGCTGCCCATGGACGAAAGCCTGATTCTTACCGCCGTGGATCTGTCCGGTCGAGGCTATCTGGGCTATGCACTGCAAATCCCCACCGAAAAGGTCGGCAGTTTTGACACGGAGCTGGTGGAGGAATTCTGGCTGGGCTTCATCCGTAACGCCGGCTGCACCCTTCACATTCGCCAGCTTGCCGGCACCAATTCCCATCACATCATCGAAGGCACCTTCAAATCCGCTGGCCGCAGCCTGAAAACCGCTGTGTCCATCGACCCCGCCTTCGCTGATGAAATACCTTCCACCAAGGGGGTTCTCTGATGGTAGCAATCGTTGACTACGGCGTGGGCAACCTATTTTCGCTGGAGTGTTCTCTGAACGCCATCGGTGCAGAGGTCACCGTCACCGCCGATCCTGTGGTACTGAAGGCCGCCGACCAGATCATTCTCCCCGGCGTAGGTGCCTTCGAGGATGCAGCAAAGAAGCTTCGTGCCACTGGGCTGGACGCTGTTTTGAAGGAACTGGCCGCAGCCGGAAAGCCTCTGCTGGGCATTTGCCTTGGGATGCAGATGCTCTTTGAGAAGAGCTTTGAGTACGGCGAGCATCAGGGACTGGGGCTGATTCCCGGACAGGTGGTGCCCATGGAGGGCGTGATTCCTGCGGAGCTGAAAATCCCCCATATCGGCTGGAACGCCCTGAAATTCACCAAAAACAGCCCTCTTTTCTCCCAAATCCAAGAGGGGGACTGCGTTTACTTCGTTCATTCCTACTACGCCACCGGCTGCGATGAAAACCTGATTGCCACCGCCGAGTACGGTGCGGAGCTGACCGCCGCCGTGGCCAAGGGCAACGTCTTTGGCTGCCAGTTCCATCCGGAAAAAAGCGGCTCCGTAGGACTGAACATCCTCAGAGCCTTTACCCAAATGAAGGAGGCAGAGCAATGCTAATTTATCCTGCCATCGACCTGTACGGCGGCAAGGCCGTGCGGCTGTACAAGGGCGACTACGCCCAAATGACCGTCTACAACGACAATCCGGTGGCCGTAGCCATGGATTTCGCCGCCGCCGGTGCCACCCGCATCCATCTTGTGGATCTGGAGGGTGCCAAAAGCGGCACCACCCCCAACTTTGAAACCGTGAAGGCCATCAAGGAAGCTACGGGGCTGTTCTGCGAGATCGGCGGCGGCATCCGCAGCATGGAAACCATCGACCGCTACCTTTCCGCAGGCATCGACCGGGTGATTCTGGGCACCGCCGCTGTGACAGAGAAGGGCTTCGTGGAAGCCGCCGTTGCCAAGTACGGTGAGAAAATCGCTGTGGGCATCGACATCAAGGACGGCTTCGTTGCCATCAAAGGTTGGACTGAGAAATCCGAAGAAAACGCCTTTGATTTCACGGAGAAAATGCAAAATATTGGCGTAAAGACCATGATTTGTACCGACATCTCCCGTGACGGCGCCATGCAAGGCACCAACCACGGGCTCTATCAGGAGCTGTCCAGCCGGTTCCAGATGGACATCATCGCCTCCGGCGGCGTGTCCAGCATGGAGGATGTGGAGCGGCTCACGGCCCTGAACATCCACGGCGCCATCGTGGGCAAGGCCTACTACACCGGTGCCATCGATTTGAAGAAAGCAATCGAGGTGGCCAAATGATTACAAAGCGTATCATCCCCTGTCTGGATGTAAAGGACGGACGGGTGGTCAAGGGTGTGAACTTCGAGGGGCTGCAGGACGTGTCCTCCCCCGTGGCGCTGGCCAAATATTACAGTGAATGTGGTGCCGACGAGCTGGTATTCTACGACATCACCGCCTCCTCCGACGGGCGCAAGCTGTTCACCGACATTCTGGTAGAAACCGCCAAGAGCGTGTTCATCCCACTGACCGTAGGTGGCGGCATCAACACCGTGGCAGACTTTGACCGTGTGCTGAAATGCGGTGCCGACAAGGTCAGCGTCAACTCCGGTGCCATCCGGAATCCGGATTTGGTCTACGAGGCCGCCAAGCTCTACGGCGACCAGTGCGTAGTGCTTTCCGCCGACATCAAGCGGGTGGACGGCGTGTTCCGTGTTTTTGCCAAGGGCGGCAGAGAGAACACGGGCATGGAGGCTATCGAGTGGATCCGCCGGTGTGTCGGCAACGGCGCCGGCGAAATCGTAGTCAACTCCATCGACACCGACGGTGTCAAGGGCGGCTTCGATTTGGAGATGCTGGAGGCGGTGTGCAACGCCGTCAATGTGCCGGTGATTGCCTCCGGCGGTGCCGGCAAAATCGACGACTTTATCCAGCTTTTCCGGCAGCTCCCCAAGGTAGATGCGGGTCTTGCCGCCTCCATTTTCCACTTCGGCGAAGTGGCTATCAAAGATTTGAAGGCCGAAATGGCCAGCGCAAACATTCCCACAAGACGATAAGGAGAAGTAAAATGATTAACATTGACGAGCTGAAATTTGACGAAAAAGGCCTGATTCCGTCCATTATCGTGGATTCTATTACCAAAAAAGTTCTGACTCTGGCTTACATGAACAAGGAGAGCCTGCAGATTTCCATGGAGAAGGGACTGACCTGCTTCTGGAGTCGCTCCCGCAATGAGCTGTGGCTCAAGGGCGAAACCAGCGGCAACTACCAGCACATCGTGTCCATCACCGCTGACTGCGATAAAGACGCACTGGTGGTGGTTGTGGATAAGGAAGGCCCCGCCTGCCACAAGGGCACCGATTCCTGCTTCAACGAGGTTGTCTATCAGAGTGATGAGCGCCACGAGTTCAGCTATCAGGGTCTGATGGAGCTGATTGAGGGCCGCAAAACCGAAAAGAAGGAAGGCTCCTACACCACCTACCTGTTCGAGAAGGGTCTGGACAAGATTCTCAAGAAGGTGGGCGAGGAATGTACCGAGGTCATCATCGCCGCCAAGGACGACGACAAGGCCGAAACCATCTACGAGGTGGCAGATTTGGCCTACCACACCATGGTCATGATGATCCAGATGGGCATCAGCCTTGAGGACATCCATAAGGAGCTGGCCTCCCGCCACGTCATCGACCACAAGGTTAAGCAGGAAAAGATGACGAAATAACCAACAGCGCCGCAGGGATTCCCCCGCGGCGCTGAGCCATTTCATTTGTGACCTCAAATTCCGATTACAACATCGGAATAATCCTGCAGATGCGTCCACCTTTTAGGTGTCATATAATCCGGGCCGTACAGGTTTGAAAAATAACCGTCATACTCTTTGAAACCGTGGAATAGAGCATCCTCAAAGGGATATTCCTTCGGAATCATATCTGCCTTCACTACGCTGTCTTTCAAAGCAGCAGCTATCACTTTCTTATTATCATCTCCCCAGTATGCATTCGCCAAAACCAGCATTTTATCCGAGGCATCCGATTGCAGCTTCTCGAAAGCCTTTTTATTTTTATTGGCGATACGCTTATAGTGCAGATTGTAAAGAAAATTGATTAATTTATGTTTCAGTTTTGCATTTTTATACTTCGAAGGATCCATATATTGAGTGATTGCATGCTGGTACGCCTGAATCGCATTGATTTGGCATAATGTTTTTTCCTCACTGTCAGCTGCCTTTAGCAGTGGAAAAATGTCAATCCATACACCTTGATGATACGGCAGTTTCTTAGCCTTTTCCGCCTCTATCTCCGGCATAAAGGTGTTGTTAGCTCGAATTTTGGTAAACAGCCAACAGCTACCCGGCTCAGTTTCAAAATCCTGATAAAACAAGGATGGAGGCAATTCTTTTTTGCACACTTTCTTGAATTTTTGTATGTCGCTGTACTCCATATAAATATCTACATCATCATCCCATGGAATAAAGCCTTTGTGTCGAACGGCACCAAGAAATGTACCAGCCGCCAGAAAATATGGAATATTGTGTCTGTCACAGATATCTGCTACAGTTTTTAAGATATCCAACTGACAGGCTTGAATTTCTTTTAATGTTGCCACAGTTTTCCCTCCAAGTGCTTAGCAATTTACATTACTTTTGCAAGCAGTTTACTTCGTTACAATCATATCATACCCCATCGCGAAATGCAAGACCCTCATCCGAGCGACTCCGTTATTCTATTTTTTCTCAAGCGAACTGCCAAATTCTTCTCCTCACCTTCTGCAAGGGAATTTCAAACCACGAAACGACTGTTCTTGACAACACCTCCTCCCTTATAAAAAGTTTTCAAGTAATTATTGTACCCAGAGGTAATGTCACAAGATGGGCTTGAGGCATAAAAACCGCAGGGGGAGACCCTGCGGTTTTTTATGTTGTGGAAAATTAGGACAGAGCTTCCTCCAGCTCAGCCAGACCGGCACACAGCTCGTTGCAGTACTTCTTGCCCTCGTACTCGTAGCCCTTGCCGTCGATCTTGTCATTGCAGTAAGCACACTTAGCGCTGCATGCAGCCATGCCCAGAACCATCATAACAGCCAGGGCGCCAACCAGAATCTTCTTCATAATAAATTCCTCCTGTTTGATAAATATCTCTCTTCCAAAGGATTATCGGATAGTTAAATTGATGTACAATCGTTTTCTACCGATGCACAAATTATATCACTTTGCACAACAGATGTCAATCCCTGTCAAAAGAAATAATCAAAGAAAAATGATTATTTTGTTGAAAATTTGCCTTGAATTTAAGGGGTATCTGTGGTAGGATATACTTGTATTGATATGGGCGCAGTGCGCCCTTTCCAAAGGAGAACTGTTATGCCTCATACCATTGCGGTCGCCGGTAAAGGCGGCGTAGGCAAGACCACTACCTGTGGCATGATTATCGACTACCTGTGCAAGAAGGGCAACGGTCCGGTGCTGGTAGTGGATGCGGATGCAAATTCCAATCTAAATGAAGTTCTTGGCGTGGAGGTGGAAACCTCTCTGGGTCAGATTCGTGAGGAGATGGCTCAGTCCGAGCTGAACCAGTCCATCCCCGCCGGTATGACCAAGGCGGATTACGCCGAGTTCAAATTCAACTCCGCCCTGATTGAGGACGACGATTTTGATATGATCGTCATGGGCCGCACCCAAGGCAAGGGTTGCTATTGCTATGTCAACGGCGTCCTGAAATCTCAGGTGGACAAGTATGCCAAGAATTATTCCTATATCGTCATGGACAACGAAGCCGGTCTGGAGCATGTAGCCCGGGGAACTTTGCCCCATGTGGATACCATGCTGCTGATTTCTG
>SVME01000067.1 GCA_015067605.1 Oscillospiraceae bacterium | reverse complement strand
ACAAACGCTGTGCCGGGAGATTGCCACGTCGCCCTTTCAGGGCTCCTCGCAATGACAGCTTTTTCGCTACGTTTTTGTTGATTTGTGATTGTGCTTACTTAAAGGGATAACCATAATTATCGTTTAGTGCACAAATGACGCACCCCAAGCCTCCCCTTGAGGGGAGGTGCCCCAGTGCGCACACTGGGGCGGAGGGGTGTTATTGACGCAGTGTTTTGACACCCCTCAGTCACCTTCGGTGACAGCTCCCCTCGAAGGGGAGCCTTTAGACCACTAAACTATAATTTACAGCACATAATCACATCATAATATGCCAAAAAAGGGCACCCGAGGGTGCCCTTTTTTTTATTCCGTTCCGGTGGCCAGAGCCACGATGGCATCCGCCAGCACTGCTACACCACGAATGGCTTCGGCGTGGGTATTACCGGCAGCACCTACCTCCGCAATCAGCGCACCCATCGCCAGATCCTGATTGAATCGGGCGGCACGCAGATTCACGTTCCGGCTCATGCCCGGATAGCTTCGCTCCATCTGCACCGTCAGCTTTTCGGCGATGCTCAAATTGGTCTGCCAGTTGGGGTGGCTCAGACCCATGGCATCGGTACCCACCACCATCATGATCTGGGCGGCGGACTGGCCGTCCACCTCTCCCTTGGCCGCCCACTGGGCACCGCTGGAATACTCCGCCGCATCCCGATGGACATCGATCACCATCTTTATCGTAGGATGCTGCCGCAGATGCTCCTGCACCGCCGCACGGGAAGCGTCGTAGGAATCCACATAATCGTCCTCGTCATAGGCCGTCCGGTCGTGGATCACCATCAGCCCCGCCTCTTCCAGCAGGCGGGTCAGCTCATCGCCGACGGAAACCACGTTATAGCGGTCGTCGGTGGTGCGGAACTCCGCATTGTATTGCTCATACTGGGTATCCGCCGTGGGGGTATATGCCTCGGTTCCGTGGGTATGTATGATCAAAATCGTCGGCTCACTGCCCCGCAGATCCCACTCCAAGGGCTGGGTCAGCAGCGCCTCCAGATCTGGGTCCCGACGGCAGTCGATCTGCATGGTCAGGTACTGCATATCCTCCGCCGTAAAGACCGGCTTCTGCTCCGGAATGGACAGCACCGGCCGCTCCGGCATATCCGGCTTCAAATCCGGCTCCGGCGCTTGTATCGCAGTAGAGCTGGGCGAAGGGGCAGTGGTGGTCGCAGTGGTAGGCTCCACCACCCGTCCCGTTTCCGTATATATCAAAAAAGATGCCAGACGGGGCACGCTAAACAGCTCAAACCGATCTCCCAGTCCCACGCTGCAAATAAAACGCACCAGCACCGCCAGCAAAATCGACAGGCTGCCGATTCGCAAGGCCTGTTTTTCCTTTTTCATAGTCAGTCCTCACTCTTGGGTCGCCACTTGGGCCGACTCCGCAGGGTCACTCTCAGCTTCTGAAAAAATTCTGTCAACAAAGCGGCGGACTCCGCTTCCCGCACACCGGCCACCAACTGTGGATGGTGGTTGACTTCCATATCAAACAAATTCGCCACGCTGCCGCAAAATCCCGCCTTGGGGTCTGCCGCTCCGTAAACAATCCGAGGAATTCGGGCATTGAGAATCGCGCCGGCGCACATGGGACAAGGCTCCAGCGTCACATATAACGTACACTCCCACAGCCGCCAGCCTCCCAGATTCCGGCAAGCTTCGTCGATGGCTTGGATCTCCGCATGGCCTAGAGCGGTTTTGCCGGTTTCACGGTGGTTCCGGCCACGGCCTACCACCTGTCCCCGCCGCACGATCACACAGCCCACCGGCACCTCCCCCTCGAGGGCAGCCTCACGGGCCAGCTCCAGCGCCTGATCCATGAAAAGAGCGTCCTCCATCGAAATCTCACCTCACGGATATGATAAACGATTCAGCCCTCATTTGTCAAGACGGCAGCCAGCAACACCGCCACCTCATCCTCAGAAAGAGAGTCCCGACGACTACGGATTCGCTCCCACGCAGCATCCAGCCGATTGTTGAGGATACCGGTGATAGCCATCCGCTCCGCCTGACTGACTTTTCCCGTGAGTAGATAATCGGTGGACACGCCGAAATTTCTGGCCAGCGCCACCAGCATAGCGCCGGAGGGCTCTCTGCGCCCCTGCTCGTACATCCCAATTGCGCTGGGACTGACTCCAAGGATTTGAGCCAGCTCCGCCTGACTTTGACCGGCCTGCCGCCGCAGTGCAGCAATTCGTGCCCCCAGCATCCTTATCATCCTTTCTTGTGTGTGATAAATTATCGTTTACGTTACAGAAAAGCTGTCATTGCGAGGGCCGTAGGCCCGCGGCAATCTCCTGCTGAAATGCTACATCAATAATGAGCGTTGAGGAATGAGAATGACGTATTGACGCTGTTTTCATTCCTGTAGGCTAATAAAGTACAAACGCTGTACCGGGAGATTGCCACGTCGCTTCGCTCCTCGCAATGACATGGTTGTTCGATACGTTCGTGCGCTAAACGATAATTACAGAAATCTGCTGGTATAGTAGCACATCTGTTTGGAAAAACAAGGGGAAAAAGGGAAATTACACAATTCGATGGACTCCACACCAACCGTGTAGTAAGCTGACCAAAAACAGACACGGAAAACTTACAAAGGAGGCCATCGCTTCATGAAAACCACCATTGTCATCGATGAACGCCCAGATCCGCAGGCACAGCCAGCGGCAGGCTTCTGTCCCACCTGCGGCGGCGAGGTCTACGCCCCCAGCTGTCAGTGTCACCGGTGCTTCAAGTCGCTGGCGGAGCTGTCTGCGGATTATCGGAATTCCGCCGTGCCCCTGCGTCGGCGGCTCCATCAGTTGCGGAAGGATTTGAGTGTTGCCACAGATCCGGAGGAAATCTGGCACCTTCGTCTACGAATCCAGAATCTGACCCCCCTGCTGACACAGGTCAACGAGCTGGCAGAACTGACCGAGCATTATTACGAAAGGGGCTACTGGCGAAATGAAAAATATACTTTTTGATTGCACAAATGGACTCCAGCTTCCGCCAGAGGTACAGCTCCAACGAATCCGGCGAATCATGGAAAACGAGCTGACGCAGTATCAACGGGAGGATTTAGTTTCCTACTATTTTCGGGGTATGACCATCCCCGAAATCGCACAGGAGCGGGGTGTCCATAAAAGCACGGTCAGTCGCACCCTCCGACGGGCGGAGAACAAACTCAAACGTTATTTGCAGTATTGAACCATATTCCCTCTTGCTTTGTGGGAAATGCTGGTGTATAATTATAATGTGAAATTTTGGGCCATGCCCACGAAATTTGGAGGAATGTAATCATGTTCAATGCCATGATCGAAACCTTGAGAGCCAACCCCCGGAAAATCGTCTTCACCGAGGGTCACGATGCCCGTATTCTGGAGGCCACTGCCCGTCTTAATGAGGGCGGCTTTCTGACCCCCATCCTGGTGGGCAACGTGGAGGAAGTGAAAGCCAACGCTGCTAAGGGCGGCTTTAACATCGAGGGCGTGGAGATCCTGGATCCCCTGACCTATGAGGGCATGGATGCCATGGTGGAAAAGATGGTGGAGCTGCGCAAGGGCAAGATGTCCGCTGAGGACTGCCGTGCGGCTCTCAGCAAGGGCAACTACTTCGGCACCATGCTGGTGAAGATGGGCTACGCCGATTCTCTGCTGGGCGGCGCTACCTACTCCACCGCCGATACTGTCCGTCCCGCTCTGCAGCTGGTCAAGACCAAGAAGGGTGCCAATCTGGTGTCATCCTGCTTCATCATGGTTCGTGGCGACGAGAAGATTGCCATGGGCGACTGCGCCATCAACCTGAGCTATGAGGACAGCGTGGACAAGGAGGGCAATGTCACCGTTTCCGCTGCCCGTAAGCTGGCGGAGGTTGCTGTGGAAACCGCCAAGACCGCCAAGGTGTTCGGCATTGATCCCAAGGTTGCTATGCTGAGCTTCTCCACCAACGGCTCCGGCAAGGGCGGCACCGTCAAGCTGAGCCACGACGCCACCACCGTCGCCAAGGAAATGGACCCCGAGCTGCTGATTGACGGCGAGATGCAGTTCGATGCCGCTGTGGCTCCCGAGGTTGGTCAGCTGAAGTTCCCCGGCTCTCCCGTGGCCGGCTACGCCAACACCTTCATCTTCCCCACCATCGAGGCCGGCAACATCGGCTACAAGATTGCCCAGCGTCTGGGCGGCTTCGAGGCCTACGGCCCCATCCTGCAGGGTCTGGCTGCGCCCATCAACGACCTGTCCCGTGGCTGCAATGCCGACGAGGTCTACAAGATGGCCATCATCACCGCCGCTCTGGTGTAATTATGCCCATTCGGACCGCCCTATTTCGGGCGGTCCTTGCCATATCTGCCGAATCTGTTTTGAACCTATTGACCCCCACGATTCGGTGTGATATGATTCTAGAAATAATAAGGTAAATTATTGTTTCGCGGTCTAGCTACCACCCATTGTAGGGGAGGGTCTTGACCCTCCCTAAACCTATCGACATCTGCAATGTTTGTTTTATGCCGTCAATGTTATGATTCGCACAATAATTACAACTCAATAATCGTTATGATACGGGAGGGTCAAGACCCTCCCCTACAATAACGTTGATTGTCGTTGCACCGCTAAACGAAATTTAGCCAATTTTTCAACTTACAGGAGGAGATTCCAATGGCCTACATCTATCCGGAGCCCAGCCACACCTTCAGCGAGTACCTGCTGATTCCCGGCTACACGTCCGAGGAGTGCATCCCCGACCGGGTGTCCCTGCGCACCCCCCTGACCAAGTACCGCAAGGGCGTGGAGGAGCCTGCCATCTCCCTGAACGTGCCCTTGACCTCCGCGGTCATGCAGTCCGTGTCCAACGATTCGCTGGCCATCGCACTGGCGAAGGAGGGCGGCATCAGCTTTATCTACGGCTCTCAGTCCATTGAAAATCAGGCCGCCATGGTGGCCAAGGTCAAGGGCTATAAGGCCGGCTTTGTGGTTTCCGCCTCCAATTTGACCCCTGAAAACACTCTGGCAGACGTGCTGGCCCTGAAGGAGAAAAACGGCTTCTCCACCGTGGCCATCACGGAAGACGGCACCGCCAATGGTAAGCTGCTGGGTATCGTCACCAGCCGTGACTACCGTGTGAGCCGTATGGACCCCTCCGAGAAGGTCAAGGACTTCATGACCCCTCGCGCAAAGCTGATTACTGCCCCCAAGGATACCACCCTCAAGCAGGCCAACGACATCATCTGGGACAACAAGCTGAACAGCCTGCCCATTGTGGACGATGACGACCACCTGATGTACTTCGTATTCCGCAAGGACTACTCCTCCCACAAGGCCAATCCCCTGGAGCTGCTGGACAGCCATAAGCGTTATCTGGTTGGCGCCGGCATCAACACCCGTGACTATGCCACCCGCATTCCCGCTCTGCTGGATGCCGGTGTAGATGTGCTGGTGATCGACTCCTCCGAGGGCTACACCTGCTGGCAGGAAAAGACTATCAAGTGGGTTCGTGAGAACTACGGCGACACCGTGAAGATCGGTGCCGGCAACGTGGTGGACAAGGACGGCTTCCGTTTCCTGGCTGAGGCCGGTGCGGACTTCGTGAAGGTGGGTATCGGCGGCGGCTCCATCTGCATCACCCGTGAAACCAAGGGCATCGGCCGCGGACAGGCCACCGCTCTGATTGAAGTGGCTGCCGCTCGTGACGCCTACTTCATGGAGACCGGCATCTATGTGCCCATCTGCTCCGACGGCGGCATCGTCCACGACTACCACATGACGCTGGCTCTGGCCATGGGTGCGGACTTCCTGATGCTAGGCCGCTACTTCGCCCGCTTCGACGAGTCCCCCACCAATAAGGTGATGGTGGGCGGCGCTTACATGAAGGAATACTGGGGCGAGGGCTCTAACCGTGCCCGTAACTGGCAGCGCTACGATCTGGGCGGCTCCACCAAACTGAGCTTCGAGGAAGGCGTGGATTCCTACGTCACCTATGCCGGCCCCTTGCATGATAACGTGGAGGCCAGCCTGTATAAGGTCAAGTCCACCATGTGCAACTGCGGCGTGATCACCATCCCCGACCTGCAGCGTGAGGCAAAGCTGACGCTGGTCAGCGCCACCTCCATCGTCGAAGGCGGTGCCCACGACGTGACTCTTCGCTCCACCAGCGGCGTAAAGTAAACACCTAAGCCCACGGCGTAAGCCGTGGGCTTTACAGTTTGTCAAAAAAGTGTTTTGTTTCGGTAAATTATCGTTTACGTTACAGAAAAGCTGTCATTGCGAGGGCCGTAGGCCCGCGGCAATCTCCTGCTGAAATGCTACATCAATAATGAGCGTTGAGGAATGAAAATGACGTATTGACGCTGTTTTCTTTCCTGTAGGCTGATAAAGTACAAACGCTGTACCGGGAGATTGCCACGTCGCTTCGCTCCTCGCAATGACATGGTTGTTCGATACGTTCGTGCGCTAAACGATAATTTATGCAAACAGGGCATCCACCGGTTCAAAGGTATACCCCATATTCTCCCACTTGGTCAGCAGCTCATCGAGGATCTGTGCGTTGGTGGTGGAGGTGGAGTGGAGCAGCACCACCGCACCGTTGTGCATTCGTGGCAGCAATTTGGAAAAGGCCTGATCCGCTGTAGGCTGATTATCGTTATTCCAGTCCACGTACGCAAGGCTCCAGAACACCGTCCTGTACCCCAACTCCTGCGCCATTTTCAGATTCTCCTCGCTGTATATCCCCTGGGGCGGACGGTAATATTTTGGCATATCTTTTCCGGTAGTTTCTTTGAAAAGCACCTCTAAATCTGATAATTCCTTTGTAAATGTAGCCTTGTCAGAAATCTGACTCATGTCGTAGTGATGCATGGTGTGGTTGCCCACGGTGTGCCCCTCCGCCACCATCCGCCGCACCAAATCCCCATTTTTCTGGATGTAATTCCCCACCAGAAAAAATGCCGCCGGTACTTGATGCTTTTTCAAAATATCCAGTATTTTTTCGGTGCAGCCGTTTTCGTAGCCTGCGTCGAAGGTCAGATATATCACCTTTTTCGAGGTGTCACCCATGTAGGCGGCATCGTATTTTTTCAGTTGCTCACTGCTGGCAGGCCCCACTGGCGGCGCACCCTCCGTCCGGAAGCTAAGCCCCCAGCTCCCCGTTTCCAGCACTTGATGGCTGAACACGCTGACCACCAGCGCTATGGCGCACAGCACCGCGATCCATATAATAATCCAATCCCGTTTGCGCAAAATAATCCCCCCTTGGGGACAGCCTATGTCCCAACGGGAGGTTTATGCTAAATTATCGTTTACGTTACAGAAAAGCTGTCATTGCGAGGGCCGTAGGCCCGCGGCAATCTCCTGCTGAAATGCTACATCAATAATGAGCGTTGAGGAATGAAAATGACGTATTGACGCTGTTTTCTTTCCTGTAGGCTGATAAAGTACAAACGCTGTACCGGGAGATTGCCACGTCGCTTCGCTCCTCGCAATGACATGGTTGTTCGATACGTTCGTGCGCTAAACGATAATTTAATGGTACAAGTGTTGTCGTAATTTTAGAATAAGGAACAACGACAGAATCAACTTAGCGGCATCGGGGAGCAGGTAAGGCAACACCGTAACCATTGCAACGGCCCAAAGGCTTTCACCATAGAGAAAACTGAACCAGATAAGGCCACATAGATAAATCACTAGTTGACATAACACCATCCTCACCCACAGCGGAACCCATTTTTCCAGCAGCCAGTTCAGTCCAGCAGCTATCAGAAATCCCCATAAAAATCCACCGGTTGGACCGAGTAAAATGGCGAAACCACCCTGAAATCCGGAGAAAACCGGCAAACCCACTGCGCCGATAATCAGGTACACTCCCACCGTCACCATCCCCAGACGGCTGCCCAGCAATCCTAACGCCAGAAAAAATCCCAGCGTCTGCATGGTCACAGGCACACCCGCCAGCGGCACTGCCAGCCATGCGCAAAGCGCCATAGCTCCTACAAAAATCCCGCAGCGAGTCATGTAACGTATCCTCATAAGCTTTCTCCTTTCCTGTTGTAAATTATCGTTTAGCGCACTAGCGGCGTAGCCGCATCGCTTCCCCCGAGGGGAAGCTGGCACCGCCGAAGGCGGTGTCTGAAGGGGAATACGGGTAGAAAGCTATTGGTTTTTGCGTCTTTTAAGACTTGCTACTGCATTTCAGGTATCGCCATTCCCCTTCCGGTTCGGGCAAAGCCCGAACCACCTTCCCCCCCGGGGAAGGTATAGCGCCTGCGGCGCTTAAGCCGCTAAACGATAATTTAGTGCGCTGGTGGCGCATAGATATGTGACAGCTTACCATCCGGAGAGGAAAAGGTCAAGGGTGTAAAAGATTTGTAAAATCGTCGAATTTTCGCCTTTCTCTCATTGACGGACAAACGTATTTCCGATATAATATATCCTGAAAGGAGGAGAAATTCATGTACATCATTGCCTTAATTTGGCTTGCACTGATGATATTTTTCCTGTTTACAGAAGGGCAAACCATTGCATTGGTTTCCTTGTGGTTCGCCATTGGCGCACTGGTAGCGCTGGTGTCCACACTGCTGGGCGCTCCCATCTGGTTACAGCTTCTGCTGTTTTTCCTGGTGTCTGGCGCACTGCTGGCAAGTCTGCGCCCCTTGCTGAAAAAATTCATCAGGCCAAAAATCGTCCCCACCAATGTGGACGCTATCATCGGCATCACCGGCTACATCACCACTGACGTGGATAATCTGACCGCACAGGGTCAGGTGAAGCTTGCCGGCATGGAATGGAGCGCCCGCAGTACATCCGGAGACCCCCTCACCACCGGTACCCTCGTTCGGGTAGACCGCATTGAAGGTGTCAAAGCATTCGTTTCCAAAGTAGATTAAGGAGGAACATATGGAACCTATTATCATCATTCTGGCTGCCATTGCAATTGTGGTATTTTTGATCATCATTTCCAATATTTACGTTGTCCAACAGTCCCGTGCCTACGTTATCGAGCGTCTGGGCGGCTTTAGCAAGGTGCAGGGCGTTGGTCTGCACGTCAAAATTCCCTTCATCGACCGGATCGCTCGCCGTGTATCCATGAAGGAGCAGGTGCTGGACTATCCCCCCCAGCCCGTCATCACCAAAGACAACGTCACCATGCAAATCGACACCGTGGTTTACTTCCAGATTACCGACCCCAAGCTCTATACTTACGGCGTGGAGCAGCCCATGGCCGCCATGGAGACCCTCACCGCCACCACCCTGCGTAACATCATCGGCGATCTGGAGCTGGATCAGACACTGACCAGCCGTGACGTGGTCAACACCAAGATGCGTGCCATTCTGGACGAGGCCACTGACCCCTGGGGCATCAAGGTCAACCGTGTGGAGCTGAAGAACATCCTGCCCCCGCAGGACATCCAGTCCTCCATGGAGAAGCAGATGAAGGCAGAGCGTGACCGCCGGCAGGCCATCCTGCAGGCCGAGGGTCAGAAGAAGTCCGCCATCCTGATTGCGGAAGGTGAGAAGGAGTCTGCGATTCTCCGGGCCGACGCGGAAAAGCAGGCCGCCATTCTGAAGGCAGAGGCCGAACAGCAGGCTGCCATCCTGAAGGCCGACGGCGAAGCCAAGGCCATCATGGCTGTCCAGAAAGCGCTGGCGGATTCTCTGGAGATGTTGAACGAAAAAGCGCCCAACGATCAGGTTATCAAGCTCAAGGCCATCGAGGCCATGCAAAAGATTGCCGATGGCAAGGCCACCAAGATTATCATCCCCAGTGAGATGCAGGGCTTCGTGGGCATGGCCAACGGCATCGTGGAGGGCGTGAAGGAGTAATGGCAAAAAAGGAAGTCCGATTCCATGTAATTCCGGCGAAGGACGATGCTATGTGCGTCAGTTCTATGATTTGTATCGATAAGCAGACCGGTGTAAATTATCTGTTTGTTCAGTCCGGCTACGCCGGTGGTCTAACGCCTCTGTTAGACCGTGACGGCAGACCCATCATCAGCCCTCTGCCCATCACAGAGGAATAACCCTAATCCCCCACCTTGCGGTGGGGGATTTTTTCAGCGTGCCGAATAATCTGTAAATTATCGTTTACGTTACAAAAACGCTGTCATTGCGAGGGCCGTAGGCCCGCGGCAATCTCCTGCTGAAATGCTACATCAATAATGAGCGTTGAGGAATGAAAATGACGTTTTGACGCTGTTTTCATTTCTGTGGGGCTGATATAGAACAAACGCTATACCGGGAGATTGCCACGTCGCCC